>JBIOHX010000327.1:0-3944 GCA_044449465.1 Gemmatimonadales bacterium
CCGCCACCTCGTCGGGCTCCAGCGCGAGCATGACCTCCTCGCGCTCCACCGAGGCGATGAGCGTGACGCAACTACCGCTGCGCAGCTCGAGCTCGAAGTGGCCCGGACGCCAGAGCGAGCCGCGAAACTCGTAACCCCGGCTCTCTTCCACCGGATAGAGGAATTCGCTCGTCAACTGCTCGTTCGCCACGAAGCGATGCTCGTGGGCACCAGCGAAATAGAGGCGGAGAGGCGGATAGTGATCCTCCGCCGACAGAACCTGCACGCCGTTCGACAGCGCGATCGAATACCGCGAGGTCGCCGGCGACGCGTCGTCGCTTCCAACCGGATCCTCGTAGCCGCGAAAATGAATCGCCGGGTGCAGCATCAGCACCGCGTCCTCCGAGCCGTCGAGCACGCGGTACATCACGTGCACCGTGTTCTGGCGGTTCGGCATGTAGACGCGCTTCTCGAGGTGCACACCCTCCCACTCGTACTCCCACGCCGGTAGACCGCCGTCGAGGCGAACGCTCTTCACCACCTTCGCGATCGCCGGATCGAGTCGGCCGCCGACGCGTCGCTCGCTGTTGAGCAGCGTCGAGCGGTCACCGCGTTTGAGCTGTTCGCCCAAGTGGTTGAGCATGACGGTCCGCCCGAACGGATTGGGCAGCGCGGCGACGAGAATGCCGTGATACCGCCGCGTGATCACACCGGCGAGCGTCGACGACGAGTAGCCGCCGAGGCCATTGGTCACCAGCCACTCGGTGTCGAGCAGCCGCTGCGTGCGCTCGTTTTCGTCGTCGGGCAGCGTGAGGCGGCGAACGATTCTATCGAGTAGTCGGCGCGGCATCGGTCTCGTGATCGGTCAAGGAGCTCTCGAGCGTGAGAAACACGGCGCACTCGGCGGGGATGCGCCATCCGTCGGCGGCGGTGAACAGAGGCGGCATCCCCCAACCGCCGTAGCGCGGCGATTCCGTCGACAACACCGTCGTCCAGCACTGCCCCCGGTCGGTGCCGACGAGGGGCTCGGCGATCGGTTCGGCGTGTAGGCGCGCGCCGAGGTTCACCACGAGCAGGCGGTCGCCGCCTTCCCCGCCGAACCAGCGAAGCACGAACGCCTGCTCGCTCAGCACGGCGCCGTCGATGCGCCGCGGACGCGGCGTTCGCAGCACGGGATCTTCTCGGCGCAGGCGAAGCAGATCCCGGTGCAAATCGAGCGCGCGCTGGTTCCGGGCGCGTTCGCTCCAATCGAGCTTGCAGCGCACGAAAGTCCACGAGTCTGCCGGATCGTCGAGCGTCGGCCCGTCGACATTCGACGCGATGCTCGCGAACTGCGAGAGGAATCTACGTCGGCCGTCGCGTACCGCCGTCGCCAGGCTGCCGGCATGATCGGCAAAGTAAAGGAACGGGCTCGAGGATTCGAATTCTTGTCCTTGAAAGAGCAATGGCGTCTGCGGCGCGAGGAGCAGCAGCGCGGTGAGCGCGCGCAGCTTGCCGGGGCTCGTCTCCCCGTGCAGCCGGCGGCCCGCGGCGCTGTTCGCGAGCTGGTCGTGGTTTGCGATGAACGCCACGAAGCTCGACGGCGGCAGATCGAACGCCGGGGTGCCGCGGCATTGATGCTGCCAGCGGTACCACTCGCCCTGGTACAAGAAGCCGTGCTTCACCGCCGACACCAGCTCCTGCGCCGTGCCGCGGTAGCCGTCGAAGTACGCTTCGTTGCGCCCGGTGGCGGCGACGCGCGCGCTATGATGAAAGTCGTCGTTCCAGAGCGCGTCCAAGCCGTACCCGCCGGAAGCGCGCGCGCGCGCGAGCCGCGCCTGTTGTGGCTCGTTCTCGCCGATAATGATCGTCGCCCGTCCACCGGCGCCGGCGCGCGCAGCCGCGGCCACCTCGGCAATCATGTGCGGCGACGAACGATCGTCGATCGCCTGGGTCGCATCGAGCCGCAACCCGTCGAAATGGAACTCCTCGGTCCAGTAACGCGCGTTTGTTAAGAAATACTCACGAACGGGTCCCGAATCGGGGCCGTCGTAATTCGGCGCGTCGCCCCATTCGCCCGGATCGGGCCGGGTGTAGGGACCGAACTGGGTGAAGTAGTTGCCGTCAGGTCCAAAGTGATTGTATACGACGTCGAGCAGCACGCCGAGCTCGAGGCGATGTGCGGCATCGACGAGGCCTCGCAGCTCGTCTGGCGTTCCATAAAGGCGCGACGGCGCAAAAAAGTTGACGCCGTCGTAGCCCCACCCGAACTGGCCGGGAAAGTCCGCCACCGGCATGATCTCGAGCACGGTAGCGCCGAGGTCGACGATATCCGGCAGCCGCTCGATCGCGGCGCGGAACGTTCCCTCGGCCGTGAATGTACCAACGTGCATCTCATAGATGACCTGTCCTTCGACCGACAACCCCCGCCAGGCCGCGTCGCCCCAGTCGTAACGCGCGGGGTCGACTAACATCGATGGCCCATGCGGACCTTCGGGCTGAAAGCGGGACGCGGGATCGGGAAATGCGGCCTTGCCGTCGAGCCGGAACCTGTAGCGTGTTCCCGCATCGACGTTTGCGACGTCGCCCGAGAAGTAACCGTTTCCCTCCGGGTCGAGGGCCGAATCGGAACCGCCGCTCGGATCGTCCTCGATAACGAGCTCGACGGAACGGCAGCGGGGCGCCCAAAGGCGTGCGTGGGCGCGCGTCGAGCTGCCGGAACGGCGGAGCAGCTCGACGCCGATCGGATACTTCCGCGCTGATCGACGTTCAGTTGTCAAACCGGATGGAGCCATAGTGGCCGAACTGGGCGCAGGATCGGGACCATTCGTTCCGGCCTTTCGTCCCGGTACAGGGGTACCCAGGCAGTGTTGGTGAGCGCACTTTACGACCATGTCAGGTAGCGACGACCGAGATTCCGAAAACCCCTCGACCACCGCGTCCCCGACCACGGACGCGGTCGACGCGGGCACGCCGCCTGACCAGCTGCCCGCCCATCGTACGAGTGGCGAAGTCGAGGCCCGTCTGCTCAACAGCGGACTCGGCTCTGGCCTCCTCGCGCAACAACCAACGCCGTCGGCCGACGAGACGGTCGCGGTCGCAAAGGTGTGCCCTCAGTGCGGCGGCGAGTACGAGACTGGCGACCGCTTCTGCCCCAAAGACGGCTCCCCGCTGCGCCCGAAGTCGGGCGGCGATCCGCTCGTCGGACGCGTGATCGCCGAGCGCTATCTGGTGCTCGCGCTTCTCGGCGAGGGCGGGATGGGCCGCGTGTATCTCGCCGAACATGTGAAGATGAACCGGCAGTGCGCGATCAAGGTCATGAATCCGTCGCTCGTCAACGACACGGAGTCGGCGCAGCGGTTTGCGCGCGAGGCGTCGAGCGCCGCGCGGATTCTCCACCCGAACGTGGCCGCGGTGTTCGACTACGGCGAGTCGGACAAGATCGTGTACCTCGTCATGGAGTACGTCGACGGGGAATCACTGTCGACGATGCTCGAGGCACATGGCGAGCTCGATCCGCGGCGCGCGATCGAGCTCGCGCGCCAGATCGCCGACGGGCTCGCCGCCGCGCACGAGCTTGGCATCGTGCACCGCGATCTGAAACCGGACAACGTGATCGTCGCGCGCAACCGATCGGGGAAGGAGATTCCGAAAATCGTCGATTTCGGTATCGCCAAAGCCGTGTCGGAGACTCCGCAGGATTCGCTCACGCGAAGCGGGCTGGTGATCGGCACGCCGGAGTACATGAGCCCCGAGCAACTGCTCGGCGACCCGGTCGACGCGCGGTCGGACGTCTACAGCCTTGGTTGCATTCTCTACCAGATGCTCACGGGCAAGCCGGCGTTCGAGGCGGATTCGCGCGAACAGATGATTCGCCGGCGCTTGCACGAGCCGCCGCCGCACGTGCGCGAGATTCTGCCCAATCTGCCACGCCGGCTCGACACGTTGATCGTGCACATGCTCGGCGAGCGCGCGAGCATGTGCAC
>JBIOHX010000328.1:0-3898 GCA_044449465.1 Gemmatimonadales bacterium
CCGCCGGCGACTGCGCCACCCGCTTGCCGGTGTCGCGCTGGATCGCCGCCGGCCGAGACTGCGTACGCGCCCGCCGCCCGCCGCCCTGCGCCGCCGCCGGCCCGGCAACCGCTGCCGCGACCAGGCACGAGAGAACTCGATTGACTATCCCCATATATGAAAACCTTGGCTCATGTTCCCGGCTTCGATACGGTGACGTCGGCGCGCGTTCCCGCCGAGCTCACCAACACCACCTTGCCCCGCTCGATTGCCCGCACCATCCACTCGCCGATCTTGTCGCCGACGTGGACCAGCGTCGGCGACTGTCCCGCCAGTTGAACCGTCGCGAAGCTCCGGCCGTCCGTCGCCACCACGGTGCCGAGTACCGCCGGTTTCGTCGGCTCCGCCACCGGCGTGTCCGACGGCGCGCTCTCGCCCGGCATCCGGTACGGGGCCGACGGCGCGCTTCGGTCGGGCGAGAAGACGTCGTTCTCCACGGCCGACTGCACGTCGGTCGGCGGCCTCACGCCGCGCGCCCCGCCGAGGCTGGCCACCCTCGCCGGCGGTGGATCGGGCAGCGGATCGACGCGAAGCGCGCCCACCACGCTCCATCCGAGCGCGGCGACGGCCGCTGCCAACACGCCGATCGAGACGCGCATCGCCGGCGCGCGAAGCACTTCGCGAATGCTCACGGCGCTCCTCCCGCCGAGACCGCGTACCCCGCGAGCGTCGCCGCGATCGAGAGCGTCTCCGCATCCGCCTCGTCGCTCCGCGGCGTGCGCGAGATGTCGAGTCGCTCGACGCGCACCAACTTCTCGCCGCGCTCCAGCCGCTGTAGGAACATCAACGTTCCCAGTAAATCCGACTCCGCGCGAATCTCGACCCGCAGCGTTCGCACCCCGCTCGTCGCCGGCGTCGCTGGCCGCGTCGCCGCATCCTCGAGCCACACCCGAGTGTCGCGCCCAACGTCACCGAGGTACGACGCCAGCTCGGCGCCGGCCATCACGTCGTCTTTTCCCTCGAATAGGCGCGGCCGCATTGCGGTCATCGCCGAGTCGGCCAGATGCTTGAGCCGCGGGTTCCGATGCGCGTTGTCGATCGCGGCCCGTTCGCGGGCGAGCGCTGCCCGCTCAGTGCCGAGCTGGTCGCGCGCGTCAGCGAGCTCGCTGCGATACGGAGGCACGACCCAAACCAACAGCAGGGCCGAAATCAGCACCAGCGCGCCGATGATGATCGCGCGGCGATCGCTCTGCTTCATCGTCCGCCAGCTCATGGCAGCGACCCCGGCGCCACGCGCGCCGCAATCGTGAAGTGCTCCTTCGCCCCGCCGCCCGCCTGCGCTGCGCGCCGAACCGACGCCGCCGATTTCACTTCGGCCAACCCGCGCGTCTGCGCCAGCGCGTCGAACACGCGAGCCGCGTGATCCGCC
The DNA here is from genome assembly GCA_044449465.1 of Gemmatimonadales bacterium. GTDB lineage: Bacteria > Gemmatimonadota > Gemmatimonadetes > Gemmatimonadales > Gemmatimonadaceae > JAQBQB01. The sequence continues at coordinate 1,409 of JBIOHX010000328.1, forward strand.
AAACCGTCTACGACGAGTGAATCGCCACGAACGCGAAGGGCGGCGAGGTATGCCTCATCGGGCACCGTCTGGCTCAATCGCGCGATCACGGCCGACCAGCGCGGCGACGCGCGATCGATCGAGTCGAGCACGGCGAGCTGCGCGAACGCGGCGTCGACCGTCGTGCGGCCAAGCAGCGTGGCCTCGAGCTCGGGACGAATCCGCGCGCGCTCGGCGCGGACGAGACGCAACTGTCGCTTGACGCCCCAGTATTGCACTCCCGCCGCCGCCACGAGTAGTACCGCGGCCGCCGCGACGACCCAGAGCGCCGCCGTGCGCGTCCGATTGCGCTCGTCCGCGGCGCGAGCTTCGCTGCGCAACACCGGTCCGACGTCGCCGCCGGCGAACTGCGCCGCGAGCAGCGTCGGATCCTCGGCGGCACGCGCGGAGGAACCGCTCGGCGTCGCTACCGTAACGCCGTGCAGCGCCAGCGACGCCGCCAGCTCCTTCCGCGGCACCGTCACTCCGGCGACGCCAACCCGCGCCGTCGACCCAATGGTGTCGGCGATCATCGCGGCATCCGCCGCGCCGGCGCGGAAGCGACGCACCGCTACGAGGCGGCCGTTCTCCAACTGGAGCACATCGGTGCGGTCGTCCGAAGCGATGAGTGCATACGCCGACTGCCGCGCCAGCACGGGCCAGAGCTCGAGCGCGGCGCCAGCCCACGCGCCCTCAGCCGGCATCATCGACTCGACCGTCCATCCCGCCTGCTCGGCGGCAGCGTGGATCGCCGCCACGAGTCTCGCCGACGCCGATGCCGCCACCACCGGCACCGGTGCGCCACGGCCGCGGCGAACCGTTGGCGCGGCGCCCACGATCTGCGGCCCGCGCGGGTTCACGAAATAACGCGACGCGTTGCGCGCGAGCAGTTGCTGCAACTCGTTCGGACGAAGCGGCGGCAGGTCGAGCCGGCGCACTTCGGTGAGCGGCGGCAGTAGTGAAACGGCGAGCCTACCTTCGCTGGTCCCGAGCGCCGCGGCCAGCTCGGCGAGGGCGCCCGCCAGCGAGGGCCAGCCGGTGTTAGCGGCGGCATCAGCCGGGAACGGCTCGAGAGTAGCGCGCCACGCCGGGTCCGCTCCGCCGCGGAAGCGCACGTCGGATGCGACGATCGACGTCGGCGAGATCGCGACGCCGGTGCGTATCCGTGTCTTCACGCCGCGACCCGCTGCGTTCACCATTCTTTGAACTCCAAGGCGACCGGGGTGGAGCGCCGAAGGATCGCCCTGAGACGGCTCGGCGGCGCCTGCGGCCCGACCCGCGACGTGATCGTGAGCTCGACCTCGGTCGTCTGGAGCACGGTGCGCCCGACGAGCGCCGCCTGCAATTGCACCCCAGACATCATTCCAGCGAGCGTTCGGCCGCTCTGGCCGGAGAAACCGGCCAAGCTGCTGATGCGCCGCCCCTGCGACCGCTGCTGCAGGATCATGTTGATCGTCGCGTCGGTCATTCCTGGCAGCGCGCGCAGCACCGGCACCGGTGCGGTGTTGAGATTCACCGCGCCGCTGCCGCGCGTCGTCAGGTACGGCGCCGCCTTGGCGTAGATCTCCGGTGTCATCCCCATCACGTTCGACAACTCTTCGATCTCCCGAAATGGGCCATTCGTCGGCAGGGCGAGCATCTTGGCCTTGATGTACGCGTCGCGCTCGGCGCCGTTCGGACGCGGAATGCTGTCGGGGTCGCGCCAGTCCAGAATCGACTGCGCCAACTGCGTCGACTTGGCGTAGTCGCCGAGCAAGAAGCTGAAGAACGTTTGCAGCTGGTTCTCGGTGAGCTGGTTGATGTTGAGCCGTTCGCCCAGGTCCCGCGCCTGGACGTCGACCTCCATGCTGTCGACCATCACGGGAACCGAATAGAGCGAGTCGACATCCATCCATGGATCGAACGCGGCGAGGCGCTGTACATTCGCTCCGCTCGGCGCCACGCGCAGCGCATACTCCAGCTTTGCTTGAACGAGCGCGAGAGCGCCGAGCGCCGCGGCGCGCTGGATGCCGCGCTCCGATGCGAGCAGGCCGACCGCGCGGCGTTCGTGCGCTTCGACGCTGAACTCGAGCGCGACCGCCGCGATCGCGACGACGAGCCAGAGCGCCGCGATGAGCGCGACCCCGTTCCGCGCTCTCACTGGCCGGGCCTCGACGTCTGGTTCCCGATCGGGAAGATCATCGGCAATCCCAAAATTGGCGCGGCCGTGCTGTCCGGCGAGTGGAGCGTGATCCGCACGCCGCGCGGCGAGATCGTCGCCGCCTGCAGCGCATCGAACCACTCGTTCGTCCGCGAGTCGAGAAACTCGACCTTGAGCGTGTCGATCGTCGAATCGAGCATCAGCCGCACGAGCGGCATCTGCGCATTCGGTTGATACTCGATCGTCAGCCCTTTCTCGGGTGTGTTGTTGTCCGCGTCGACGAACAGGCGAATGCGGACGTTCGGCAGGAGCGACGAGATCAGCTTTACGAC
>JBIOHX010000329.1:0-3887 GCA_044449465.1 Gemmatimonadales bacterium
GGGGTAATCCTACGCGTACTCGACGGACCGCAATCCTTCCGCGAGCACGGCACGACACTGAGCAGGTTTCTTGGGGCGTACGCCGTGGATGCCGTGATTGGCGGCGTGATCGTCGGCATAGCCAGGCCGCTCTTGTCCTCGCAAACTGGCAGTGGCGTGATCGGTTTGATAGTGGGAGCAATCATCGGGTTCACCTTGGCCGTATTCAACCACGAAGTCGGCTGGACATTCCGCGATCTGCTGCTGCCGGGGACGTTTGCGGTGTGCGGATGTGGCAGTGGTATCCTGATAAACCGAAAGGCAAGGCAACTGGACGGTTGTGATGGATGCCATGACGTGTACAGCTCCACTCGGTGGAGCGGCCGTTATCGCGCTGCGACCGCGCGGGCCTGGGGACCTGAATCTCTAAGACTAGGGTCCCGAAGTAGGACGGCCTCGGCGATGGCCGTGGGGTCCCGCTGTCGGTGATCCTGAGCGGCGCGAACGTCCACGACAAATGGTCCCTCGCGCCGACGCTCGAGGCAGTCGTGCTCAAGGCGGGACGCGACGGCCCGAGCACTGCTGCCTGGACAAAGGGTATGCCTTTCGTGATTGTGAGGCGGCGGTCCGCCAACGCGGTATCACACCGCATATTCGACAGAAAGGCGAACTTCCGCTCCTGGGGTGCGCCCATGGAAAGCCACGGCGGTGGGTGGTGGAACGGACGAACAGTTGGCACAATCGCTTTCGCGCGCTGCTCATTCGATGGGAGCGCAAGGCAGCGAACTACCTCGCCCTTGTTCACTTGGCATCAGCCCTCATCGCTTATCAACAATCACGATAGGTTTTGAGACCGGCTCTCAGGCAAACTCGATGTACACGCGCATCCAGTGGTACGTCCTCACGAGTGTTCGGCTCGGTGGGCTGCTCTTGCTGGTTCTGTCGATTGGCAAGAAGATCGAACAAATGGCGCTGCCGTCCTGGGTGGTGATGACTATCGGCGCGATCGTTCTCGTGATCGGTAGTGCACTCGTCAACACTTGGGCTATCTCCTACGACACCTACGTAAGGGAACACGACCAACAGAAGTAGTCAGGTGATTTTGCTCATCACCAACGGCACCGCCCAGTCGCGAATTGGACTGAGCACCGACGGAATCGAGCGCGTTTACGATCACACTCTGTCCACCGGGCGGGGAAGTGCGCGTGATCGCATCGGACTTCGCGATGAATGAGAGGAGCAACTGACTCGCGCGAGTCGCGATGGCCCGCAGTGTTCATACGCGGGCTGTTGTTGTCCTTCGATCTAGCCGCGGCCTTCGGGATCGAGCCGGATCCCGATGGCAACACGGAGACCCGCGACCAGATGATACGAGAGAGCAGGGCGACCTGTTAGTCGGCGCCCAACGTCCCCCCGATCTCCCCCGCGAACCGCGCGATGATCCCGGCGAACGTCTCCGGATCGTCGTACGGCATCGCGTGCGCCGCGTCGTCGACGCACTCCATCGTTCCCCCCGCCGCGCCGGTCCGCTCGATCCCGACGAGCCGCGCCACTTCGCTCCCCCACCGCACGGTCACGACTGGATCGTGCGCGCCACAGACGACGAGCACGGGCATCCCGAGCACGGGCAGCTTCTCCTCGATTCGGTCGGCGATTGCCCGGTCGAGTGTCGAGAGGATCCGGCGTGGGCCGGCGCGCAGATAGTCGCGCGCCACGAGGACGGCGAGCGAGAGGGGCTCGTTGGGGACGTCGCGCAGCACGCGCCAGAGCATGGTCCACATGCTGCGATGCGCGGGGTCGATCGTCGGCGCGTTGAGCACGATGCCGAGCGCGCGCGCCGGTGCGCGCGCGACGCACTCGACGATGATCTGGCAGCCGAAGGAATTGCCGACGAAGATCGCCGGCCCGATGCCGCGCGCGTCGAGCCAGGTGCTCAACACGTCCGCGAGCTCGGCGACGCTCAGGATGTGCGCCGGGCTGCCGCTCCGCCCGAAGCCGGGAAAGTCGGGGCCGGCAACGTCGAAGTCGCGCGCGAGGAGCGCCATCGTCGGCTCCATATAGCGCGTCGACACGCCAAGGCCGTGGACGAAGACGATCGGCGTCCCGCCGCGCGGCTCCGCGGACACGAGGGAGTGGAGGCGGACGGCATCGATCGTGTCGTACGCCGAGCGAAGTTCGCGAACGTTCACAGCAGGTCCCGACACTCGCGGCCTGCGGCCGCTCGTGCGGGATGACAAACTCGTGCTTCAATCGCTCGTGCGGGATGACAATCCATCATCATCACTCCCTCACAGCAGCGCGAGCGCCGATCGGCCTTCCTGCTCGACCTGGGCGATGGTGCAGCGGCGCGGCGGCTTGTCGGGGCGCCAGCGGAGGAACGACGTGCCGTGGCGGAAGCGGCCGCCGGAGACATGGTCGTACCGCACTTCGACGACGAGCGTGGGCGCGAGGGGCTCCCACTCCCCGGTGCGCTCGGTGCTCCAGCGGCTCGGACCGCCCGGCGCCTGGCCGGTGAAGCCGGGCGGCTTGCGCAGCTTCTCCAGCCGCTTCGTCACCGCCGGCTTCTCGTCGGTCGGGATGTTGGAGGTGAAGCCGACGTGGTGCAGCAGCCCGCCCTCGTCGTAGAGGCCGAGCAGCAGGGAGCCGACGAGCTTCCCCTTCGACGCGTACCGGAACCCGCCGACGACACATTCCGCGGTGCGCATGGACTTCATCTTCTCCATCCCGTCGCGCGTCCCGCTCGTGTACGGCAGGTCCAGCCGCTTGGCGATCACCCCATCGAGCCCGCCGCCGACGGAGCGGAACCACCGCTTCACGGTCACCATCTTCGTCGTCGCCGGCGAGAGACGCACCCGCGATCCAGCCGGCACGTGCGCCGAAAAAAAATCCTCCAGCGCGGCACGCCGCTCGGCGAGAGGCTGCTTCACGAGCGACTTCCCTCTGGCGTCCACCAGCAGGTCGAACAGGACGAAGGTCGCGGGATGCTCGGCGGCGAGCTTGAGGACGCGGCTCTTCGCCGGATGGATGCGTAGCAGCAGCTCGTCGAAGGAGAGGGAGCCGTCGTGCGGGATGACTATCTCGCCGTCGAGGACGAAGCGCTTCGCCTCGATGGTCGAGATGGTCTCGACGAGATCGGGGAAGTAGCGCGCGAGGGGCTTCCCCGCCTTGGACATGATATCGACCTTCGCGCCGTCGCGGAAGGCGATGCACCGAAAGCCGTCCCACTTCGGCTCGTACTGCCAGTCGGCGCCGGTGGGGAGCGCGTCGACGAGCCGCGCTTCCATCGGCGCGTAGCTGCGCGGCAGGGGAAGCGTCACAGCACCCGCTCCAGCCTGAACCGGCCACGCGCGGCGAGCAGGGGCTTCCAGAGATCGCCGACCTTCCTCAACCGCGCGGGGACGTTGTCGAGGCGGAAGTCGGTCATGGCGACGCCGCGCTCGACCTCTTTCCAGGTGAGCGGCGTCGAGACGGTGGCGCGCGGCTTGGGCCGCGGCGAGTAGATCGACGCGAGGGTGCGGCCCCAGGCGTTCTGATTGTAGTCCACCAGCACCCGCCCCCTCGGCCGGTCGGCGATGCGGTAGACCGCGGTGAGGAGCTTCGGATGCTTCGGCGCGATGGCGTTGGCGAACGCCTTGGCGAAGCTCCAGACCTGCTTCTGGGTCGGGCCGCGGACGATCGGCACGTAGAGGTGCACCCCCGACGAGCCGGTGGTCTTCACGAGCGGCGACATGCCGAGGGCCTCGAGCGCATCGCGCACGACGAGGGCGGCGTCGAGCACCTTGTCGAAGGTCGCGTTCGGCACCGGATCGAGATCGAAGTGAACGTAGTCCGGGCGGTCGACGTCGTCGCAGCGGGCGTACCACTGGTTGAGGTCGATGCAGCCGAGGTTCACGACCCAGAGGAGCGAC
>JBIOHX010000330.1:0-3856 GCA_044449465.1 Gemmatimonadales bacterium
GACACGAACCTCCTCCAGGCGCGCATCCTCCGCGGCATGGCCCGCGGCCACAGGAACATCACCGTCGTCGGCGACGACGCGCAGAGCATCTACTCGTTCCGCGGCGCCAGCTTCCGCAACATCCTCGATTTTCCCAAGCAGTTCGAGGGCGCGGCGGTGGTGGCGCTCGAGCAGAACTACCGCTCGACCCAGCCGATTCTCGACGTCACGAACACCCTCATCTCGCGCGCGCTCGAGCGATTCACGAAGCAGCTCTGGACGATGCGCACGGGCGGTGACGCGCCCTGGCTCGTGACCGCGCGCGACGAGCAGGCGCAGACGCGGTTCGTCGTCGACCGCATTCTCGAACTGCACGAGGAGGGCACGCCGCTCCACGAGATGGCCGTGCTCGTGCGCGCCGGCTACATGTCGGCCGACCTCGAGATCGAGCTGACCAATCGGAAGATCCCGTTCGAGAAGTGGGGCGGCCTCAAGTTCCTCGAGGCCGCGCACGTCAAGGACGTGCTGGCCTTTCTTCGCGTGCTCGAGAATCCGCGCGACGAAGTGAGCTGGTACCGCATTCTCATGCTCATGCCGGGCATCGGCGACGTCACCGCGCGCGCGATGATGGAGGCGATGGTGGAGCGCGCCTGGGATCCGGATGCCTTCTCGCACTTCGTGCCTCCGCCGCGCGCCCGGGAGGCGCACAAGGAGCTGGCCGCACTGCTCCGACGACTTCGCGCCGCGGGCGACCGCCATGCCGACGCCAGCGTGGGCGAGGACATCGACGAGATCCGCACGCTCTACGACAAGCTGCTGTCGGAACGGTACGATCGGTCGGAGCCGCGCCTCGCCGATTTGGACCAGCTCCGCGTGATCGCCGCCGGCTATCCGGGGCGCGCAGCCTTTCTCGCCGCGATTGCGCTCGAACCGCCGCAGAACACCCAGGACTTGTCCGGCGGCGGCGAGGACGAAGACGACGCGCTCGTCATCAGTACCGTGCACAGCGCCAAGGGCAAGGAGTGGGACGCGGTGTTCGTGATCTGGGCCGTCGACGGCTGGTTCCCGTCATCGCGGTCGATCGACGACGAGAATCAGTTGGAGGAGGAGCGGCGATTGATGTACGTCGCCATGACGCGGGCGCGGAATCACCTCGCGGTGACGTACCCCCTCAATGTGTACGCGTCCCGCCGAGGGTCGGACTACTCCATCGATCAACTCTCGCGCTTCATCGACCGCGGGGTGCGCGAGAAGATGCAGCGCGTCGTGCCGCAGGAGCCGGTGGCGCCGGCGCTCACCGAAGCACCGGCGGCGGACGGGCCCCAGATCGATCTGCGGGCGCTGCTGCGGGGACGCTTCGGAGGCTGAGAAGATCCAGAAGATCGAGCGCGCGGCAATTCGGTTGTACGTTGCGGCCTGGCCGGCGACATCTTCGCGTGTGGCCCGACAACGGCCTGTTGCGCGGTGGCGCCTCATTAGCTAAGATAGTTAGCTAAGGAGGCGTCCCATGAAGATCGTCAACGTTCACGCGGCAAAAACCAACCTGTCGGAGCTGATCGTGCAAGTGCTCGCCGGAGAAGAAGTGGTGATCGCGCGCAGCGGTACCCCCGTCGCCAAGCTCGTCCCCTTCGACGTACCCGAGCCAGCGCGCAAGTTTGGCGCGCTCGCGGGCCGTCTGAAAATCGGTCCCGCGTTCTTCGAGCCGCTCGCAGCCGAAGAACTCAACGGCTGGAGCCACTGAGCCCAGACCAACGCACATGCGCCTTTTGCTCGACACGCACGCGCTGCTCTGGTGGCTCGCCGGCGACCGGCGCCTGTCTGTCCGCGCGCGTCGCGCGATCGCGGACGACGACAACACCGTCCTCGTGAGCGCGGCGTCGGCCTGGGAGATTTCGACCAAACACCGACTGGGAAAGCTCGACGCGAGCGCGGTCATCGGCAGGCTGAGCTCCGTGCTCGCCTCTCAGGGCTTCGATTCGCTCGACATGACCGTCGACCACGCCGAGCGGGCGGGCGCGCTGCCAGGCGAGCACCGCGATCCAGTCGATCGAATGCTCGCCGCACAGGCGCAGGCCGCGAACCTCACGCTCGTCTCGAACGACGCCGCCTTCGACAGCTACGGGGTGACGCGGATGTGGTGAACGCCGCGCCACATCACCGGTGAGTCGCGGGCCTATCGCGTCTGGGCCGGCGCGGAATCGAGCGCCGCGAACGGCCGGTCCGGCTTCGCCTTCACCAGCGCGATGATCCGCTGCACCGTCTTCCTCAAGTCTCCGTTCTGGCTCGTCCAGATCCGATCGAACGCATCGAGGTCCGTGTCGTAGATCCGGTGCGCCAGGAGGGCCGCATTGTCCAGCCGCACGCGCTCGAGCGAGCGCGGTCCGATCGTTCGAAGCTGCGGCCCGAGACTGTCCACCAGCGTGCGCCGCGCCCGGGCGTACAACGTGTCGCGCACGGCGATGCGCGCCAGCGAATCGGTGGGGTGGGCCTTGAACGCGGAGTCGACGGTGTGGTAGAGCGTGGCCCAGAAGCGCGAGATGATCTTCTCGTCCGACCAGCGAGCGTCGGCTTGATCGGCGGCGGCCGGCGAGCCGCGGGCGCGAAAGAACCAGGCCGAGCCGCGAGCGCCGACGAAGTTGGCGAATGACTCGTTGAAGACCGTCTGGTTGGCGAGGTAGAAGGTGTTGTGCGTCAGCTCGTGGATGACCGTGTCGCTCAGGTAGATCGAGTCCGCCGTGAGCGACGTCGAGAGCAACGGATCGTTGAACCAGCCGAGGGTGCTGAACGCCGGCGACGAGCGGAGGTAGACGTCGAAACCGTCGTCCTCGAGCTGCCGCGCCGCGTCTTTGGCCGCGCCGAAGTCGAAGTAGCCCTTGTAGGGCACGCGGCCGACGATCGGGAACCACCAGGTTTTCGCCTCGAGCCGGTCGCGATAGGCGCCGGAGAGCACGAGCACGAGCGTGTCGCGATCGAGCTGCGTGTACATCGTGAAGCTCTGGCCGGTGGTGAGACCGATCGACTCGGCGGCGAAGGTGCGGGCGTCGAGCACGAGCTGGAGCTTGGCGGCGACGTGCGGATCGGTCTTGGCGTCAGCAACGATGGCGGCGATCGGCCGGCGGTGCGCCAGGATTCCGGCCTCGGCCCACGCGGCGCGTACCAGATAGCGGCCGGTGGGCACGAGTGCCAGGTAAAGAAGGGCGACGACGAGCAGACCGGCGACGGCCCGCCAAGCGGCTCGCGCCGCGCCGCGCCAGGTAATTCGTTGGAATAGCGACACTTACAAGAAGTCTAAATGGTCTCGCGCGCTTTGACACCACCTGGGCCCGGCCGCTATCTTCACCAAGATGTCCTTCGTCCATCTCCACTGCCACTCGGAGTACTCGCTCCTCGATGGAGCAAACCGGATCGGCGACCTCATCCGGCGCGCCGAGGAGTTCGAGCAGCCGGCGCTGGCCATCACCGACCACGGAAATCTGCACGCTGCCTGGGAGTTCCAGGAGCGGGCGAAGAAGTCCGGGGTCAAGCCGATCCTCGGCATGGAGGCGTACGTCGCGCCGGGCGACCGCCGCTCGCGCACCCGGCCGACGCCAGGCGCCAAGCCCTACTACCACCTCGTGCTGCTGGCGCGCGACCTCGCGGGCTATCGGAATCTGGTCAAGCTCTCGTCGTTGGCCTACACGGAGGGCTTCTACTCCAAGCCGCGCGTCGACCGCGAGCTGCTGGCAAAGTACAGCGAGGGGATCATCGTCTCGTCGGCCTGCCTGGCGGGCGAGGTAGCGCAGCACCTGATGGCCGAGCGCGAAGCGGCCGCCCGCCCCGCCGCCCACTTGTACCCCCACGTGTTGAAAGATCGCTACAACCACCCGGTGGCGGCGAC
>JBIOHX010000331.1:0-3830 GCA_044449465.1 Gemmatimonadales bacterium
CAAGTAAGGAGACGTCGGCAGGTCGTTCGACTGGTCGTCGTCGGTGTTGCGGGCCATGTACCGCTCGTAGCTGACGTGCGAGTAAGGTCCGTAGCGTCCCGCCTCGATCGCCCGGAGCTGGTGCTCCATCGCCCGTTCGGCGGCCGATTGCATGTCGAGGTCGAGCGTCGTGTACACCTTGAGCCCTTGCTCGTAGAGCTGCGTGCCGAACTTGTCGTCGAGTTGCTCGCGGATCCACTCGACGAAGTAGGGCGCAACCTCGCCGGCCTCGACGCGTGTCGCCAAACGGAGCGGATAGGCTTGCGCCTCGGCCGCTTCCTCCGGCGTGATGAGGCTCGCGTCGCGCATCAGCGCGATCACCGTGTTGCGGCGCTGGACCGAGCGGTCGGGAAAGGTGCGCGGGTTGTAGCGCTCGGGACCCTTTGGCAGCGCCGCGAGCGTCGCCGCTTCGGCGACGTTCAGATCCTTGATTGATTTGCCGAAGTACCGCTCCGCCGCCGTCTCGACGCCGTACGCGCCGTTGCCAAGATAGATCTGGTTGAGGTAGAGCTCGAGGATCTTGTCCTTCGAGTATCGCCGCTCGATGTCGCGCGCGAGCTGCATCGTGATCGTCGAAAAGCCCTCGCTGAAATTCCGGTTCTTGACGTCGACGAGGAGCGCCCCCGGCACACGCCTCCAGTCGATGCCCGAATGTTGATAGAAACGCTTGTCCTCGGTAACGATGAACGCGTTGCGGACGAGCGGCGGAATGTCGTTGATCTTGACGATCGTCCGCCGCTCGAGCCCGAGCTCGGCGATGAAGCGTCCGTCGGCGGCGTAGAGCTTGGACGTCTGATGCGGCTCGTAACCCTGCAGCGCATCGGACGCCGGACACCGGCCGGCGCGGCACACCAGCGCCCAGCTCGCGTACGCGAAGCCCACGCCGAAGGCGATCGCGAATGACACGAGGAGCGCGAATCCGCGCGTGAACCGCGGGAATCTCGCGCGGAAGCGTTTCGTGAATGGGAATGGCATAGGAGTTCATTCCCCTGTTGTCTAGTTTTGTGCCATGCGATCTCAGGCGCTCCTGGATGAGCTGCGGTGGCGCGGCCTGCTGTACCAACATACCGACGGCGCCGCCGATCTCCTGGCCGGCGGCCCGATCTCCGGGTACATCGGCTTCGATCCCACAGCGCCCAGCCTGCACGTTGGCAGTCTGCTCGTCATCATGCTCCTCGTGCGGCTCCAGCGATTCGGCCACCGGCCGGTCGCGCTCGCCGGCGGCGGCACCGGACTGATCGGTGACCCGAGCGGCAAGGGCGCCGAGCGTCCGCTGGCCGACCGCGAAACGATCGTCGAGAACACTGGAAAGATTCGCGCCCAACTCGAGCGGTTTCTCGACTTTTCTGGATCGAACGCCGCCACGGTCGTCGACAATGCGGAGTGGCTGACCGAGCTGCGCGCCGTGGAGTTCATGCGCGACGTCGGAAAGCACTTCACCGTGAACTACATGCTGCAGAAGGACTCGGTCCAGGGGCGGATGGCGGCAGGCATCTCGTATACCGAATTCTCGTACATGCTGCTCCAGGCTTACGATTTTCTCGAGCTGCGTCGCCGCCACGATGTACGCCTGCAGATGGGCGGCAGCGATCAGTGGGGGAACATCACGGCGGGCATCGAGCTCATTCGCCGCGCCACGGGGCTCGACGCGCACGCGATCACCGCCCCGCTCGTCACCGCGGCGTCGGGCACGAAGTTCGGCAAAACCGAGTCGGGCGCCCTGTGGCTCGACGCTACGATGACGACGCCATACCAGTTCTATCAATTCTTCGTCAATGTCGACGACGCCGACGCCGGCCGCTACCTGCGCTATTTCACGCTGCTGCCGGCGGATCAGATCAGCACGCTCGACGATCTCGTCGCGCGCGAGCCGGAACGGCGCGCTGCGCAGCACGCCCTGGCGATCGAGGTGACGACGCGCGTGCACGGCACGCACGCCGCGCTCGCGGCGCAAGAAGTCTCTTCCCTCCTCTTCGGAGGCGGTGATCCGCCGACGTTGTCGGCGGAAGCGCTTCAGGCGCTGGCCGTGGAGCTTCCGGTCTTCACCGTCGAACGCGAGGGCGAAGTCACGACCTACGACGTCCTCGAGGCGGTGTGCGCCGGGCCGAACGCGCTGTTCAAGAGCAAGGCGGACATGCGGCGGATGCTCCAGCAGGGTGGCGTGTATTTCAACGACCGGCGCATCGGTCCCGAGCGCGAGCCGCTCGGCGCCGGCGACCTCCTCGGCGGCGAGTACGTGCTCGTGCGCAAAGGCACGAAGAGCTACGGGCTGGTGAAGGTCAGATAGCTTCGGCCTTGCGAGCTCCGCAGCGCCGGCGTCACGGACGTGCGCCGAGAATCTCCAACACGCGCTCGACCTCGGCGTGGGTGTTGTAGAAGTGGGGCGACAGGCGGATCGCGCCTTCGCGCAGCGAATGCGCGACGTTGGCCGCGGTGAGACGCTCGCTCACCGCCTTCGGTGCGCGCGGACGGATCGAAATGACGGCAGCCCGGCGCGCAGCGTCGGATGGAGTCACGAGCTCCACGTCGTCGCGGTCCGCCGTCCAGCGCACGATCTGTTCCGCGAGTGCGAGCGCGTGCCCGCTCGCGGCGCGGCGTCCGACTTGGTGAATGAGCTCGAGGCTCGCGTTCATGCCGGCGAAATCCTGGAAGGGCACGGTCACGAACTCGAACCGCCGCGCGTCGTCGCGCCAGGTGAGATCGTAATCCGTGAGCCGGGAGAAATCGTCTGACCCACGAACGGCGAGCCAGCTCACGTCGTGTGGCTCGAGCTGTTGCACGAGCTCGCGGCGCACGTAGGCGAATCCGGCGCCCCACGGTGAGAGCAGCCACTTCTGCGCGCCACAGGCGAGGATGTCGACCGGCGTGGCGCGAAGATCGAGCTCGAGCGGTCCGAGTCCCTGAATGGCGTCGACCACGAAGTACACGCCGCGATTTCGGCAGAGCGTGCCGAGCGCGCCGAGATCGACCCGCGCGCCGCTCGCGAATTGTACCCACGATACCGACACGACGCGCACGCGATCGTCGTCCAGCTCCCGCTCGAGGCGGTCGCAGTCGAGGACGCCGTCGTCGCACACGATCTGCCGGAATTCGACGCCGCGCCGCTTCGCGAGCTGCATCCACGGATACACGTTCGCTGGAAATTCGCCCGCAGGCGCGAGCACGATGTCACCGGCGCGCAGCGGCAGCGCGAACGCGGCGAGATTGATGCCGAAGCTCGTGTTCGTGGCGAGCGCGATCTCCGACGCATCCGCGCCGATCAGCGACCCGATCAGCTCGCGCCCGCGGGCAAGCGTGCCGAACTGGAGGCCCTGCGAGATGCGCTGCGGATTTGCGCGGAGGCGTCCCCATTCGGCGAGGGCCTCGATCGTGCGGCGGGGAAGCGGGCCGGTCGACGCATTGTTGAAGAAGATCGTCTCACCCGCCGCCGCCCACGGAAACACTTCCGCTCGCAGCGCGTCGACGTCGTAGGTCATGGGCGTGCGATGTCGGGAAGGCCGGCGCCGCGCGGCACGCCGGCGCGCGCCGACCGCGGGTCGAGCGCGACGCGCAGCGCGTCGCCGAGCAGGTTGAAGCCGAGCACGGCGGCGCCGATCGCGAGTCCGGGGAATACCGACGTCCACGGCGCGTGGCGGAGTTGATAGAGATCGCGGCCGTCGGCGATCATCGAGCCCCAGCTCGGCGTCGGCGGCTGCACGCCAAGACCGAGGAAGGACAGCGACGATTCGGCCATGATCGCGCCGGCGACTCCGAGCGTGGCGGCGATGACGACCGGCGCGACGACACTCGGC
>JBIOHX010000332.1:0-3810 GCA_044449465.1 Gemmatimonadales bacterium
GCATCGGCGCGCACGTAGATGAAGCCGCGACTGTCGCCGGTCCAGGCGAGGTGCGCGTCGGCGGCCCACACGTCGTGCAACTCTTCGGGGAGATCCTGATTCGCGCGCACGTCGCGGATGCGAACCGAACGCCAGGATGAGCCCTGTGTCGACACTTCGTACGCGAGGTAGCGTCCATCTGGCGACGGAACCTCGTCGACGATGGCGATCAAGCCCTCCGCCGAGAAGGCGTTGGGGTCGAGCAGCATTCGCGCCGGGAGGTCACGCCGATCCTGCACGAAGAGCACCCTTTGATTCGCCAGACCGTCGGCCTGCGAATAGAACAAGCGCTCGCCGCCGAACGTCGGAACGCCCCATCGAGGAAAAGACGAGGCCCGGCTGATCGCCCCGGCAAGGTCATCGCGCAGCGGAAGCTGGTCCAGATAGGAGCGCGTCAGCGCGGTTTGCGCCGCCGCCCACGCCTGAACCTCCGGCGTGCCGATGTCTTCGAGCCAGCGGTAAGGGTCGGCGACGCGGACCCCGCCGACGATGTCGCCCTGAGCGCCGCGATGCGTCGGAGGGTAGGTCGGGACGCGCGGGCTCTGCGACGCGAGCCGCGCGCCGACAAATGGCTCGGCCGCAGACAGGATGACCGCGCACACGATACTGATGACGAGCGCTGTCGACACGCGAAGCTTCATGAGACCCAGAGTAGACGTCCGCGTCTCCATAATAATGTGCGTGCGCTCACCGACGTCGACTGTCCCGCGTAAGATTCAGTGAGACTTTTCAGCCCTCGCCCCCAGTCTGATGCCCGCTCGTCACTACTGGCTCGTCAAATCTGAAGTCGACGTCTTCTCATTCGACGATCTCCTCAGCGCACCTAACCAGACGACCGGTTGGGACGGTGTGCGCAACTACGCGGCACGAAACCACCTTCGCTCCATGCGATCGGGCGACCACGTGCTGTTCTACTATTCCATGGACAGCGACAAGGCCGTGGTCGGTGTCGCGGAAGTCGTGCGAGAGGCCTACCCCGACGCGACGGCCCTGGATTCGGCCGATCCGCACTTCGACGCCAAGAGCGACCCCGCGGCCCCGCGCTGGTTCATGGTCGACCTGAAGGCAGTCGAGCGACTGCCGCGTCCGGTCCGACTCGAGGAGATCAAGCGCGCGAAAGGTCTGGAAAAGATGGCGCTGCTTCGCATTGGTCGGCTGTCGGTGCAGCCGGTGACGGACGAGGAGTACGCGATAGTGCGAGCGCTGGGCGAAGCGCCGGCGTCGGCCGGGCCGAAGGGCAAGCGTGCGGCACAGCGTGCGGCACGGCGTCCGGCGAAGAAGGGGAAAAAGCCGACGAAGAAGAGCGCGCGAAAGCGCTAACGACGAATCGAATCCTTGCCCGCTTTGGGGAAGCGATTCGTGAGCCGGCTCTTGAACGCGCGTTCACCGTAGCCGACGTAGATCTGCCGAGGACGCGCGATCTTCTGTTCCTTATCGTTGAGCATCTCCTCCCACTGCGCGAGCCATCCAGCGGTGCGCGCCACGGCGAACAGCACCGTGAAGAAATCCGTGGGGAAGGCCATCGACCGATAGATCAGGCCAGTATAAAAGTCGACGTTTGGGTAGAGTTTGCGCGACACGAAGTAGTCGTCGTGGAGCGCCACGTCCTCGAGCTTGAGCGCGATCTCGAGGTCCTTGTCCATGCCGACCTGCTTGAACACTTCGTCGGCGAGCGCCTTCACGATGCGCGCTCTCGGATCGTAGCTCTTGTAAACGCGGTGGCCGAAGCCCATCAGCCGGCTGCCCTTGCCCGCCTTCACGTTCTCGATGAACGCGTCGACGTTCTTCGGATGATCGATCTCGCGGATCATGCGCAGCACCTGCTCGTTCGCGCCGCCGTGGAGCGGCCCGTAGAGCGCCGCGACGCCGGCCGCGATCGCGGAGAACGGGTCGACCTGCGACGAGCCGACGGCGCGCACGGCGCTGGTAGAGCAGTTCTGCTCGTGGTCGGCGTGGAGGATGAACAAGATCTCGAGCGCCTTCACGAATACCGGATTGGCCTCGTACTTGGGCTCCGACATCCGCGCCACCATCGAGAGAAAGTTCTCGGTGTAGCTGAGATCGTTTTCGGGATAGATGAACGGCAATCCCTTGATGTGCCGATAGCAGAACGCAGCGAGGGTCGGGAGCTTGGCGAGCAGCCGGATGATCGAGATGTTCCGCTGCTCGGGTTCCTGGATGTTCTTCGCTTCGGGATAAAACGACGACAACGCGGCGACCGCCGAACAGAGCATCGACATGGGATGCGCGTCGTAGCGGAAGCCTTGTAAGAAGGTCTTGATGTTCTCGTGCACGTACGTGTGGTATGTGATGTCGTGCACCCACTGATCGTACTCGCTCTGCGCCGGCAGTTCGCCGTGGCGAAGGAGCCAGGCCACCTCGAGGAACGTCGACTTGTCGGCGAGTTGTTCGATCGGGTAGCCGCGGTAGCGCAGGATGCCCTTTTCGCCATCGATGAACGTGATCGCGCTCTTGCACGACGCGGTGTTCATGAAGGCCGGGTCGTAGGTCATGAGCCCGAACTCGTCGGGCGCCGTCTTGATCTGACGGAGATCCATGGCGCGCGTCGCGGTGTCTCCTTCAACGCCGCCCTGGACGATCTGGATCGAGTACGTCTTGCTTGTGCGCGAGTCCTTTATGTCGAGCGTGCCGGTGGGCTTGAGCTCACCGGACGGCGGGGCGTTCGGTGTCGCGGCGGGCGCCGGCGGTGCGGACTTCGTGGTCATGCTCACGTTCTCCCAAAGAGTTGGAGACGCGGCATGCGGTCGCGTCTCACGTGACGCGAAATCTAAGTGCTCCCGAACATGGGCCAACGGCTCGAGCCGAGGCGCGCGGTCAATGCGGCGTGGTCGATCCGATCGGACGCGGACGCTCGAGGACGGGCGCGCCAGTTGGGCGATCCGCCAGGATCTTCGTCGTGAACCGCTGGCCTTCCGAGATCCGCTCGACCTCGACCGCGACCGCCTCGACAGACGCGTCCAGCCGCTCGAGTCGCGCAACGATCTCCTCGAACCGCCGGGATAACTCAGGCGACGCTGCCTCGCGCCGCGACCGGCTCCTGAGCCAGACGACAAGCACGGCACTTCCACAGACCATCGCGGTCGTGCCGACGACCGCGAATATCTCGAGGAACTGCTTGGCCAGAATGCGATCGAAGGGTGTCATCGGTCTCAGCCTTAGTGGGGCGTCGTCGGCCCGCTGGCGCGAGCGCGGTCGCCGATTGGCGAGCTGCCCGGCCGCTCGGCCAACAGCTTGGTGGTAAACCGCTGACCTTCGGAGATGCGTTCGATCTCGACCGCGACTGCTTCGACGGCGTTGTCGAGACGGTTCATCCGCTCGGCGAGCTCATCGAGCCGACTGACGACGTCGGGTGAGGCGATCGATTTGCGGCCTCGAAGCTTGAGCCAGGTCACCATGATGCCGGTGAAGCAGCCAATGGCACATATGCCGGCCACGAAGCCGAAGAGGTCGTTGAGGATCAACCGGTCCATTAATTGGCCTGTTTCAGGGTTGTGGCTTTGAGTGGAGCTGTCGACCGTACGGACCGGCCGCGGGCGGGTTTCGGCGCCGAACGGCAAGCCGGCCGTACCGGACATCTATCACAATGCGCGACGCGCGCGGTGCAGACCAGTGCGCCGAGCTCCATCAAAGCCTGATTGTGCGTCCAAGTCGCGCGGCCGGTACGCGGCAGCAGCGCCTCGGCGATCTGCCAGAGCGCGCGCTGGCCCTGGGCCGATGTCATGTCGACCGCGGGCGCGAAGGCGCGCTTGA
>JBIOHX010000333.1:0-3801 GCA_044449465.1 Gemmatimonadales bacterium
CCAGCTATCCGATCGATCGCGACTACGTGGCCGGCCTGCTTGGCTTCGATGGGGTCTGCGCCAACTCGCTCGACGCCGTCTCGGACCGCGACTTCGCCATCGAATTCACGGCCGCGGCCGCGCTCGCGATGACCCACGTCTCACGGCTGTCCGAAGAACTCGTCCTGTGGATGAGCCCGCGCGTGGGCTTCATCGATCTGGCCGACCGCTTCTGCACCGGCTCGTCGATCATGCCGCAGAAGAAAAACCCCGACGTGCCGGAACTGGCGCGCGGCAAGACCGGCCGGGTCAACGGCCACTTGATCGCGTTGCTCACGCTGATGAAGGGTCAGCCGCTGGCGTACAACAAGGACAACCAGGAAGACAAGGAGCCGCTGTTCGACACGGTCGACACGCTGGCCGATACGCTGCGCATCTTCGCCGAGATGGTCGCCGGCATCACCGTCAAGCCCGAAGCCATGCGCGCCGCCGCGCTGCAAGGCTTCGCCACGGCCACGGACCTCGCCGACTATCTCGTCAAGCGCGGCCTGCCGTTCCGCGATGCGCACGAGGCCGTCGCGCACGCGGTCAAGCTGTGCGTCGAACGCCACTGCGACCTGGCCGACCTGAGCGTGGCGCAAATGCGCGCCGAGCTCCCGGCCGTGGCCGAGTACATCGGCGACGACGTGCTGGACTGCCTGAGTCTCGAAGGGTCGGTGGCCAGCCGTCACCACGTGGGCGGAACCGCGCCGGCGCAGGTGCGAAGCGCCATCGCCGCGGCGCGGGCAAGGCTGGCGCACGATCACCGCCAGCCTTGACTCGGCTCAGTCGCGCACGCAGTCCACGAAATACGCCACCTGGGTTCCCGCCAGCTCGCCCACGAGTCCGTGGATATCGGTGTGGAACCCGGGAAAGCGCTCGTTGAAGTCGCGGGCGAACTGCAGATAGCGCACGATGGTGCCATTGAAGCGCTCACCGGGAATCAGCAGCGGAATGCCCGGCGGATAAGGCGTGAGGAGCACGCTGGTGACCCGCCCTTCGAGTTCGTCGATGGGCACGCGGTCGATCTCTCGGTGCACCAGCTTGGCGTAGGCGTCGGCCGGGCGCATCGCCGGTTCCATGTCGGACAGGTACATTTCCGTGGTCACGCGCGCCACATCGTTCGCGCGGTACACGCTGTGGATCTGCTCGCACAGGTCGCGCAGGCCGATGCGCTCATACGCCGGATGCTGAGCCACGAACTCCGGGAGCACGCGCCATAGCGGCTGGTTGTTGTCGTAGTCGTCCTTGAACTGCTGCAACTCCGTCACCATGCTGTTCCAGCGGCCCTTGGTGATGCCGATGGTAAACATGATGAAGAAGGAATAGAGGCCGGTCTTCTCGACGATGATGCCGTGCTCGGCCAGGTACTTGGTGACGATGGCAGCCGGGATGCCGGTTTCGCCGAACTCGCCGTCCACATCCAGCCCCGGCGTGATGATGGTCGCCTTGATCGGGTCGAGCATGTTGAAGCCGGGAGCGAGATCGCCGAAGCCGTGCCAGCGGTCGCCGGGTTGCAGCATCCAGTCGTCGCGGTCGCCGATGCCTTCGTCCGCCAGGGCCTCGGGGCCCCACACCTTGAACCACCAGTCGTCGCCGTACTCGGCGTCGACCTTGCGCATCGCGCGGCGGAAGTCGAGCGCCTCGGCGATCGATTCCTCCACCAGCGCGGTGCCGCCGGGCGGCTCCATCATCGCCGCGGCCACGTCGCACGAGGCGATGATGGCGTACTGCGGGCTGGTCGACGTATGCATCAGGTAGGCTTCGTTGAAGCGGTGCTTGTCGAAGCTGCCGTCTTCCGAATCCTGCACCACGATCTGCGACGCCTGCGAGATGCCGGCCAGCAGCTTGTGCGTCGAATGCGTGGCGAACACGAGCGCGCCCGTGCGCGGGCGGCCCGCGCCGATGGCGTGCATGTCGCGATAGAACGGATGGAATTCGGCATGCGGCAGCCACGCTTCGTCGAAGTGCAGCGTATCGAGCAGGTCGCCAAGCAGTTCCTTGATCATTTCGACGTTATAGATCACGCCGTCGTACGTGCTCTGGGTAATCGTCAGGATGCGCGGCGTCGCGGCCGGGTTGGCTTCCAGCGCCGCGCGGGCGAACGGGTTGGCCAGGATCTTGCGGCGGATGTTTTCCGGCTTGAACTCGTCGCGCGGAATCGGGCCGATGATGCCGAAATGATTGCGCGTCGGCGTCAGGAACACCGGGATGGTCCCGGTCATCGTGATGGCGTGCAGGATCGACTTGTGGCAGTTCCGGTCCACCAGGACGATGTCGCCCGGCGCCACGGTGGCATGCCAGACGATCTTGTTGGACGTCGAGGTGCCGTTGGTGACGAAGAACAGATGATCGGCGTTGAAGATGCGCGCCGCATTGCGCTCGGACGCCGCGACCGGGCCGGTATGGTCGAGCAGCTGGCCGAGTTCGTCGACCGCGTTGCACACGTCCGCGCGCAGCATGTTCTCGCCGAAGAACTGGTGAAACATCTGGCCCAGGGGACTCTTGAGGAAGGCCACGCCGCCTGAATGGCCCGGGCAGTGCCACGAGAACGAACCATCGGCGGCGTAGTGCGTCAAGGCGCGGAAGAACGGCGGCGAGAGCGAGTCCAGGTAATTGCGCGCTTCGCGAATGATGTGGCGCGCCACGAACTCCGGCGTGTCCTCGAACATGTGGATGAAGCCATGCAGCTCGCGCAGGATGTCGTTGGGCAAGTGCCGCGACGTGCGTGTCTCGCCATAGAGGAAGATCGGCAAGTCCGCATTGCGGCGGCGCACTTCCGCGATGAACGCGCGCAGCGCGACGATCGCGTGCGCCACTTCGCCGTCATCTTCCAGGCCGCTCGCGCTGATCTCGTCGTCGTCGATCGACAGGATGAAACACGACGCGCGGCTCGCCTGCTGGGCGAACGAGGTCAGGTCGCCATAGCTCGTCAGCCCGAGCACTTCCATGCCTTCGCTTTCGATGGCGGCGGCAAGCGCCCGGATGCCGGAACCCGAGATGTTCTCGGAACGGAAATCTTCGTCGATGATGACGACGGGGAAACGAAACTTCATCAGGGTCTCCGCGGCGGCCGGCCGGCCAGACTACGAAAAAGAAGGGACAAGCGGCGCTCCGGCGCGCGGCAGGGTCACGCCCTGCTGTCCCTGGTACTTGCCGCCGCGGTCGCGGTACGACACTTCGCACACCTCGTCGCTTTCGAAAAACAGCACCTGCGCCACGCCTTCGTTGGCGTAGATTTTCGCGGGCAGCGGGGTCGTGTTGGAAAACTCCAGCGTGACATACCCTTCCCACTCAGGCTCGAACGGTGTCACGTTGACGATGATCCCGCAGCGCGCGTACGTCGACTTGCCGAGGCACACCGTGAGCACGTTGCGCGGAATCCGGAAGTACTCCACGGTGCGGGCCAGCGCGAACGAGTTGGGCGGGATGATGCACACGTCGCCCTTGAAGTCGACGAACGATTTCTCGTCGAAATTCTTGGGGTCGACGATGGTCGAATTGATGTTCGTGAAAATCTTGAAGTCGTCCGCGCAACGGATGTCGTAGCCGTAACTCGACGTCCCGTAGCTCACGAGCTTGCGGCCATCGGGCGACGTTCTGACCTGATCCGCCTCGATCGTCTCGATCATGCGATGCGTGGCGGCCATGCGGCGAATCCATATGTCTGACTTGATTGTCATCGTGTACTGCTTTCCTCTTGCAACGTCGTTATTGTTGTGTGCCACCGGTGCGCTGCCCGGTCAGCCCCCGATGGTGCCGCAGGCGATGACCGGTCCGAGA
>JBIOHX010000334.1:0-3749 GCA_044449465.1 Gemmatimonadales bacterium
ATCGTGCGCACGCACGAGGGGACGGAGCTGCTCGGCAAACCGGCGGCTCGCCGCGCTGGGGCGGCGAAGTCGATTGCGGGGGCGAGAGGTTTTCGGCACGGCTGGTTGGAGGCTACGAAGAGGAAGAACGAGAGCGCCGCGCGTCACGTTCCGTCGACAAGGCTAACTCGACGCGGCCGGTGATTTGACGCAGGCGTTTCGCCAAACGGCAGCGGCCTTCGAACACACGGGCATCGCGACCACACGCGAGCTGACCGATCTCCGCCGCAATACGCTCGACCCCACCGAGCTCGTGCTCGGCTGGGCGACGGGCGGCTCGACGCACATCGTCGACTCGACGATGCAGCTCGCGCGCACCGTGGCCGGTGTCGTGGGAAACGCCGTGCTCTCGCGCGCCGCGCAGGAGATTGCCGCGGAAATCTCGTTCACCGGTTGGAACCGCACCGATTGCCCGTGTTGCGGCGCGTCGCCCGATCTCGCGCTCACCACACCCAAGCGCCGCACGCTCGTCTGCTGGCGGTGCGACACGATGTGGCGCACGGCGCATCAAGGCTGCCTCGGCTGCGGCGCCGACGCGCCACCCGACTTGGCGCGCGTGCACGCTGCCGTGCTCGACTACGACCTGGCGATCTGCAATGCCTGCGGCCGCTACCTCAAGGAGCGGCGCGGGCTGCCGTCGCACGAGTTGCTCGTCGAGCGCGCGTACACGGCCGGGCTCGACGAAGCCGCGCAGCAGCGGGGACTTCGCACCTGACGCCGCCGATCGGCGCAATTGTCGCCGGCGGCGAGAGTGTGCGCTTCGGCGGCGGCCCGAAGGGGTTGGCGACCGTGGGCGGCATTCGTATCGTGGATCGAGTAGCCCACGCGCTTCGCGCGGTCGCCCGCGAGCTGATCCTCGTGAGCAACGCAGCCGACGCCTCGAGCTGGATGCCTGGCGTTGCCGTCGCCCGCGACGTACGCCCTGAGCGAGGCAGCCTGATCGGCCTTCACAGCGCGCTCTCGAGCGCGCCGGCACGAGACGGCGCCCTCGTGGTCGCGTGGGACATGCCGTTCGTCACCGCCGACCTCCTCGTACTCATCATCGAGGCGAAGGACGATCACCATTACGCCGTTCTGCCCGAGGGACCGGGCGGCCTCGAGCCGATGTGCGCGTACTACTCGCGCCGCTGCCTACCCGCGATCGGCGCCGCCCTCGACGCGGGCGACCTCAGATTGTCTGCGTTCGTCGAGCGCCTGCCGAGCATTCAGCGCGTCGCGCGGTCGGCGGTGGCGCGGACCGGAGACCCGGCGCGCCTCTTCTTCAACGTGAACACGCCGGCCGACCTCGCCGCCGCCGAAGCCATGGCCGCCGAGGCGCCGCCCTCGCGCTGACACGCTCGCGCCGGCGCCGGCCGCCGCAGTATTCTTCCCGGCGCATGCTCACTCGCTCTCTTCGCGCGGCGTCGGATGTCGCGCGCGCCATCCTCCTGGCGGTCGTCGTGGCCGGCTGCCGCCCCGCCGCCGTGGCCACGCTGCCCTCGCCGATCAGCACCGGATCGGATGGCGCGCTGCGCGCGATGAGCGACTCCCTCGCCGACGCCGCGGAGTTCTCGAACGCACATTGGGGAATCCTCATCGTCGATCCGGAGCGCGGCGATACGCTCTACGCTCGCAACGCCGGCAAGCTGTTCATGCCGGCGTCGAACATGAAGCTCCTCACCACGGCCACGGCGCTCACGCAGCTCGGCCCCGAGTATTCGTATCGCACGTCGTTCGCGGCGCGGGGACCGGTGGCCGGCGGCACGCTCGCCGGCGATCTGCTCGTCGTCGGCCGCGGCGATCCGTCGGTGAGCGACCACATGATGCACGACGCGATGGCCCCGCTCCACCTCATTGCCGACTCGCTCGCCGCGCGCGGCATCCACCACATCTCGGGCCACGTCATCGCCGCCGGTGACGCGTTTCCCGGTGAGGTGCTCGGCTACGGCTGGTCGTACGACGATTTCGAGGATTCGTATTCAGCGCCGATCGACGAGCTCCTGTTCAACGAGGGCTTCAGTGAGCTCCACGTGCACGGCGGCGCCCGCACCGGCGATCCCGTGACGGTTGACGTGCGACCGGCGCGCGACGTTCCGCGAGTCCACGTGCTGGCCACCACGGTGGCGCCGGGCGATACTGCGACGCTTCGCGCAAACCGGCTTCGAGCGCGCAAAGATAGCATCAGCTGGGATGCCATTCTGGAAGGCGCCATCGCCGCGGGGGATACGGCCGTGGTCGAGCTCACGCATCACGATCCCGACGCCGCCTACGTCGCCGCCTTTCGCGTAGCGCTCGCTGACCGCGGCATTTCGGTCGATGACCAGCCGACCGACACACTGGCGCGCGTCGACACGATCGTCACGCTGACGTCGCCGCCGCTGGGCGAAATATTGAAGGCGCTCCTCAAGCCGTCTCAGAATCAGCTCGCCGAGATGGTGTTTCGAACGCTGGCACTCACGGCGACGGGCGCCGGTCGCGCCGACAGCGCAGCCGCGGTCGTGCGCCGCCAGATCGCCACATGGGGCGTACCGCCCGACGAGGCCGTGGTCCGCGACGGCAGCGGCCTCTCACGCTACGACTTCGTCACGCCGCGCACCCTCGTTCGCGTACTCGACGCCATGCTCAAATCGCCGACCTTTCAGCCCTATTACGACGCGCTGCCCGTAGCCGGCGTCGACGGCACGCTCCGCAATCGAATGAAAGGCACACCCGCCGAAGGCAACGTGCACGCCAAGACCGGTTCCTTTACCGCCGCGCGGTCCCTCTCCGGCTACGTGACCACCGCGGACCATCACATGCTTCTGTTTAGCTTTCTTTGCAACGATTTCACGGTGCCCATCCGCTCCGTGGAGCGGGTGCAGGACGCCATCGCCGCGCGTCTCGCCGGCATGCGGCTCCGCTGAATGGCGTCCAGCGTTCGTGAAGCCATAGAGCGGGTCCTCGCCGGCGCGACTGCCCTGCCCGAGGAAACCGTTCCGCTTCGCCATGCGCTCGGACGAGTGCTCGCGCGCGACATCCGTTCGCCGATCGATCATCCGCCCTGGCGGAACTCGTCGATGGACGGCTACGCGGTGCGCGCCGCCGACGTCGCGCGGGCGACGATCGAGCTGCCGGTGATCCTGCCGGTAAGCGAGACGGTGCGTGCCGGACAGCGGCCGTCGTCGCCGCTCGCGGCCGGCACGGCGGTTCGAATCATGACCGGGGCCCCGGTGCCCGACGGAGCCGATTCGGTGATCCGCGTCGAAGACACCGACGCCGGCGAGACGCGCGTGACGATCCGCGATCCTCGCGACGCCGGGCGAAACGTGCGGCCGCGCGCCGAGGACCTGCGCGTTGGGGAAGTCGCTCTGGAACATGGAATCGCGCTTGGAGCCGCGCAGCTCGGCGTGCTGGCGTCGGTCGGATGCGCCCAAGTGCCAGTGCACCGGCGGCCGCGCGTCGCCGTGCTCACTTCGGGCGACGAGTTGGTTGACGTCGACCAGTTCGACGCCGTCAAGCGCGGCGACCGCATCGTGTCGTCGAACGGCTACACGATTCGCGCCTCGGTCGCCTTGCTCGGTGGCGAGGTGGTCGACCTGGGCATCGCGGCCGACGATCCGCACGCGTATGCAGAGCGTGTCCGCCTCGCCGCGGGGTGCGACCTGCTCATCACTTCCGGCGGCGTGTCCGTTGGTGCATTCGATTTCACGAAAGACGTGTTGCGCTCGCTCGGCGCCGAGCTCGCGCTCTGG
>JBIOHX010000335.1:0-3711 GCA_044449465.1 Gemmatimonadales bacterium
ATCCACGATCCACGATCCACGTCCAACGTCCCACGTCCAACGTCCCACGTCCCACCCTAAAACACCAACATCAACGGATTCTCCACCAACCGTCTCACCGCCTGCAGGAACGTCGCCCCCACCGCGCCGTCGACCGCGCGGTGGTCGCAGCTCATCGTGACGCGCATGCGCTTGCGCGTCGTGTAGCCGCCGGCGCCGTCGGGCACGATGGCGTCGTGTGAGGTGCCAATCGCCAAAATCGCGACTTCCGGCGGGTTGATGATCGCCGTGAACTCGTCGATGCCGAACATGCCGAGGTTCGAGATCGAGAACGTCGACCCCGTGTACTCCTCGGGCGTGAGCTTGCGTTCGCGCGCGCGCTTCGCGAGCTCCTTGGCCTCGCGTGAGATCTCGCTCATTCGCTTCTGATCGGCGTCGGCGATCACCGGGACGATCAGTCCGTCGTTCGTCGCCACCGCCATGCCAAGCTGCACGCGGTGGTGCTGGCGGATGCGGTCGCCGAGCCAGTGCGCGTTCACCTCGGGGTGCTGCGCGAGCGCCGTCGCCACGGCTTTCATCAGGATGTCGTTCACCGACACCTTGAAGTCGTCGCCCAGCTCGGCCATCGCCGCACGCATCTCGGTGGCGCGGGTCAAATCGAATTCCGCCGTCAGATAAAACGTCGGGATCGGTCCGATCGATTCGACGAGCCGCTTGGCGATCGTCTTTCGGATCTGGGTGAGGGGGATGTCTTCGAAGGGCGCGGTGGAACGTTGGACGTTGGATGTGGGACGTTGAGACGCGGTCGGCTGTGTGGCGGCGGCTTCGATGTCGCGCTTGATGATGCGGCCGCCGGGGCCTGAGCCTTGGACGCGTGCGAGGTCGAGCCCGCGCTCGCTGGCGAGACGCCGGGCGAGCGGTGACGAGCGGGACTGGCCGCCGGTGCCGGCATGCGGAGGGGCCGGCATCGACGGCGGCGGCGCTGCGGGCCCGCCAGCCGGTGGCCCGCCAGTCTTCTGTTGCGGGGGCGCAGAGGCCTCGCCCTGCGACTCGCTCGGACGACGCGGCACCGAGGTCGCCCCGGCCGACTCCTGCGTTTTGGCGATCGTCTGGGCGGGTTGCGAAGCGCTCGTCGAGCCACTCGCCGCGCCGCTCCCGGCGCCGCCAGCCGCGCCCGCGACGAGCGCGTCGATATTCTCGTCCGCCGCCGCGATCACCCCGACCAGTTGCCCGACCGGGCGCGATTCCCCTTCAGCGACGAGCCGCTTCCGCAGCACGCCGTCGCCGCGCGCGACGAGCTCCATGATCGCCTTGTCCGTCTCGACCTCGGCCAGCGTCTCGCCGCTCTTGACCTGATCGCCTTCGTTCTTCAACCACTTGACCAGTCGCCCCTCTTCCATCGTGGGCGAGAGCGCTTCCATGAAGATCTTGGTTGCCATGGCTCTGATGCGTTGGGCGTTGAGCGGTGACCGGTGACCTACTCCAAATACATGACCTGCCTCACCGCCGCGATTGTCTTCGCGGCGTCGGGCTTGGCGGCGCGTTCGAGGTTCTTGGCATAGGGCATGGGCACGTCGGCTTGGTGCACGCGCACCACCGGCGCGTCGAGCGAGTCGAAGCATTCCCGCTGGATGTAGTCGACGACCTGGGCGCCGATGCCGCAGAGCTCCCACCCTTCCTCGAGCACGACGGCGCGGTTGGTCTTCTCCACCGAGCGCTTGATCGCCTCGACGTCCATCGGCCGCACGGTGCGGAGGTCGACGACGTCGACATGGATGTCGTCCTTGGCCAGTTGGTCGGCCGCCTGCATGGCGACGAGCGCCATCTTGCCGTTGGTGATGATCGAGCAGGCGTCGCCCTCGCGCTTCAGGTCCGCCTCGCCGAGCGGAATGAGATATTCCTCATCGGGGACTTCGCCCTTGATGTTGTAGAGCATCTCCCCCTCGAGAAAGCAGACGGGGTTGTCGTCGCGAATGGCGCTCTTGAGCAGGCCCTTGGCGTCGTAGGGCGTGCCGGGCGTCACGACCTTGAGCCCCGGGATGTGCGCGAGCCACGACTCGAACGATTGCGAATGCTGCGCCGACAGCTGCAGCGCGGCGCCGTTCGGCCCGCGGAAGACGATCGGAATGTTGAACTGGCCGCCCGACATGTACAGCAGCTTGGCCGCCGAGTTGAGCACCTGGTCGAGCGCGAGGACGCCGAAGTTCCAGGTCATGAACTCGATGATCGGGCGGAGCCCGACCATGGCCGCGCCGACGCCGACGCCGGCGAACCCGAGCTCGGTGATCGGCGTATCGACGACGCGCATCTCGCCGAACTCCTGGAGCAGCCCTTTCGAGACCTTGTACGCGCCCTGATAGACGGCGACTTCCTCGCCCATGAGGAAGACGCGGTCGTCGCGCTGCATCTCTTCGCGGAGGGCTTCGTTGAGCGCGTCGCGGTAGGTGATGATCGGCATCAGTCGGCGGCGACGGGTTCCGCGGCGGCGTCGCTGGTCGTGTCGACGAGCACGTTTTCGTAGAGCGACTCGAGCGGCGGCTCGGGGCTCTGCTCTGCGAAGTCCCATGCGTCCTGGGCCACGGCTTTCATCTCGTCGTCGAGCTTGTGGAGCTGCTCTTCGTTCAGCTCGCCCTCGTCCTGCATGTGCATGCGAAGGAGCGCGATCGGGTCGCGCTTCATGTTTTCGTCGAGCTCGGCCTTGGAGCGGTAGGTGCCGCTGACGGCGTCGGACATCGAGTGGCCCATGAAGCGATAGGTCCGCACCTCGAGCAGCGTCGGCAGCGACTCGGTGCGCGCCCGGTCGATCGCCTCGCGGGCGGCCGCGCGGACGGCGAACACGTCCTGCCCGTCGCACATGGCGCGCGGCATGTTGTACGACGCGCCGCGCTCGTAGATGTCGTGGATGGCCGAGGCCCGCTCGAGCGCGGTGCCCATGCCGTATCTGTTATTCTCGATCACGTACACCACCGGGAGCTTCCAGAGGCCGGCCATGTTGAGCGCCTCGTGGAACGCGCCGGTGTTGACGACCGATTCCCCCATGAAGCAGACGCAGACCTGGTCGCCGCCGCGGTATTTGATCGCGAACCCCACCCCGGTCCCGAGCGGCACGTGCGCGCCGACGATGCCGTGCCCGCCGAGGAAGTTGAGATTCTTGTCGAACATGTGCATCGACCCGCCCTTGCCGTGCGCCACGCCGTCGGCGCGGCCGAACAGCTCGGCCATCACGGCGCGCGGCGACATCCCGCGCGCCAGCGCCTGGCCGTGATCGCGGTAGGTCGTGATGATGTAGTCGTCCGGGCGGAGGAGCGAGAGCACGCCGGTGCTCACCGCCTCCTGGCCGATGTAGAGATGGCAAAAGCCGCCAATTTTGCCGAGCGCGTAGGCTTCGGCGCAGCGCTCCTCGAACCGCCGCTGCATCAGCATCGAGCGGAGGAGCGAGAGATTGAGCTCGGCGTCGGAGCCGCCGGCGGCGGCGCTGTCCTGCTTCTTCTTGGCCATGAGAGATCTGGAATTCGCTGAGTCGTCGCGGCGCGAGGTGCCCGACGTTCCCGAGGCGCGCGCGGTGCGCCCGGGGGCGCGGCGTCCGGTGTCGGTCACACGCCGGCGGCCTGGACCTGCTCCCAGGCGTGATAGCTCGACCGCACGTGCGGCCCCGATTCGACGTGCCGGAACCCCATCGACATCCCCACCGCGTACAGCCGGCGGAACTCGGCCGGCTGTACGAGGTGGGGA
>JBIOHX010000336.1:0-3706 GCA_044449465.1 Gemmatimonadales bacterium
CCCGGGCGCCCCGGCGCCGGCCCGCGGATCTTCCGCACGAAGTCGCGACCCCTCAAGGAGAGCTCATGCGTGCAGCCCTGCGCCGTTCGGCGCTCATGCTCGTTTGCGTCGTCGCGGCGCCGTTGTCCGCGCAAACCCTCGCGGCCAACACTCAGCCGGAATCGCCGGCGTGGATGGCCACCTCGCCGCGCCTTACCAGCGACAGCACAGCGCGTCCGACGACCGACGGCGCGCCAGCCACGCCGTCGCCGCTCGTGGCGACGCGGTCCGGCGTGCATCGCCCGGACCTGGCGCGGCCCGACCATCCGACCGTGTTCCCATCGCACGCCGACCTGGGTCAAGCGCGCGCGATGATGATCGTCGGTGCGGCGGCGCTGTTCGCCGGCGCGATCATCGGCGACACCCCAGGCACCATCATCATGGTGGGCGGCGCGGTCATCGGACTGGTTGGCCTGTACGATTATTTGCAATAGGCAACGGCGGCGGAGGTCGTGCGGGACCGCGGTCGCTGGTACGTTGCGCCGATCCGTAGGGTAGTCGTCTATATACAGACTCCCGCCTCGACGTCATGACCCGACCCACTTCGCCTCCTCCCGCCTCCCGCCGCATCGCCCTCGTCCTCGGCGGGGGTGGCATGAAAGGCTTCGCGCACATCGGCGTGATGAAAGCGCTCGAGGAGCGTGGTATCGTGCCGTCGCTGTATGCCGGCACGAGCATCGGCGCCATGCTGGCGGCGGCGCGGATCGGCGGCATGTCGCCGGACTCGCTCGCCCGCCGCGCCGAAACGCTCCGCCGGCGGGACCTGTTCAGGATCAATCATTTCGGCATGCTCATGGAGCGGATGCGGTCGCCCTCGATCTACCTCGAGGAGCCGCTCCGAGACCTGACGCGCGCCGTCGTGCCGGGCGGCACGTTCGCCGACCTCCCGACACCGCTGCTCGTCAACACGGTCGATCTCGAGCGGGGTGCGCCCGTGATCTGGGGCTCGCCCGGGCTCAAGGACGTGTTCGTTCAGGACGCCGTATATGCGTCGTGTGCGCTGCCCGGCTACTTCCCGCCGGGCCGCGTGGGGAACCGGCTGTGCGTCGATGGCGGCGTGGTCGACAACCTGCCGGTCGCCATCGCGGCGCTCGCGGCGGACCTCATCATTGCCGTCGACGTCGGCTCGACCGACCTCCGCCCGATCCACGACGCCATGTCGCTCGGCTTCGCGAACATCTACATGCGGGCGGCGACGACGATGATGCACGCGCTGCAGCAATTCCCGCTGACCCACTGGGACGGTCCGCCGATGGTGCTCATTCGCCCGCGCTGCGGCGAGGATTGGCTCAGCTTCACGAACATCGGCGAGACGATCCGAGAGGGCCACCGGGCAGCGCACAAGGCGCTCGAGGACATCGACGCGTTCTACGACCAACCCGGCGGCGTGTATCCACGGCGGCGCTTCGAGCTCGAGGTCGACCGCGAGAAATGCATTGGTTGCGGACTCTGCGTATCACTCGCGCCAAGCATGATGGGGCTCGACGCCGACGGAAAGGCGTACACGCGTACGCGCACCGCCGACTGGTCGCCGGCCGACGGCGACTTCGTCGCCTACTGTCCGACGAACGCCATCCGGGCACGGAAGATCGACCGCATCGTACCGCTCAAAGCGGGCGAACGCGGAGCCGCTTGATCTCCAGCACGTCGGCGATCCGAGCGCCGTCCCAGATGTAGCGCAGGTGCTTGCGGTCGCGACACTGCGACAGGACGCGCGGCCGAAACACTCCCGCGCACTTTCCGCCCTCGTGCCGTACCGAGTCGTACACTACGCCGTTCGAGCCGCCGGCGCGGAGCGCGCCGCCGAGGATCTGCGACTCGGCATAGCTCTCGAGGTGGTAGATGTCGGGCATCGCCGCGCGAAGCCGCCGCAGATCGTGCAGGCGTGCGCTCACGGTGACCGAAAGCACGCGCATGTCGAGCTCGCAGCGAGGCTGCCGGGTGGCGCGCATGAACCGCTCGCGATGGTAGCAGGTCTCGGCGATCGCGGTCGTCTCGCGCTGAGCGGCATAAAATACTCCGTAGGTTCCGTCGCTGAACCGGCTGCCATCGGGCGACACATGCGTAAACGCCGCCATTACGTAGCCCGCACCCGGGCCGATCACCCGCTCCGCGCGCGGCACGAGCGACACGTCGCCCGCGACTTCGCGCAGCCGCGGATTATACGCCGACTCGATCGCCATCACCGCGTCGACATCGGCCGGATCGGTAACGCGCTCGAACAAGTCGATCGGCGGATAGATGCTGGGAATGATCCGGACGGCGGCCTTCCATACGATGCGCCGAACCGGCAGCGGCCGATCGACCGACGGTGTGAGCGATGCGACCGACGCGTCGATGGTCGGGGGCGGCGGCGTTGCGTCGCCCGAGACGACGTCAGGCAAAGTCGCCGCCTCGCTCGCCGTCGAGGTACGCGCGCACGAGAAAAAGTCCGGCGACACCACCGAGCATCAGCTCGACGGCGGGCCGGCCGCCGAATAGCGGTGCGTCGTTCGGACGATGCACCCAGCCCGCCGCGAGCTCTGCCGGCAGCAGGATCTGCAGGCTCTTGTAGATGCCGAACACGTGCGACAGCCGTTCGAGCGTATCCGGGGGCAGCGATGCCGGCGGCGACTTCTTCCAGCGGAAGAACGTCGTGCGCGAGACGAGGCCGAGCAGCGCAGCCTGCTGCGCGGTGTCGAGCTTCCACTCGTCGCCGATGCGAAAGAAGGTCGCGAGGCCCGCCCGCGCGAGATGCGCGGCGTTCAGACCATTCGGGGCGGTGGCGATCGCCGAGGCGGGCGGCGCACGAAAGACCATGGGGTCGCTCGGTGTCAAATGAAAGCGCTACAGCAATTTAGTCCCAAACGGCACTAAACCGCAACGCCATGTCTGCGACCGCCGGCAGCGACGCCTAGCGGGCGAGTCGCGATAGGATTGCAGCCGCGAGCCGCTCGTATGCGCCGACGGCCGACGAGAGTTCCTCGAGCGCGACGCACTCGTCGTCGCGGTGCGCCACATGAATCGACCCCGGCCCAAACAGATACGGCGTGCCCCAGTTCGTGAGCGCCGGAATATCCGTCGCGAAAGCCGCGACGGATGTCTTGAAACCGTCCACGGCACCAAGCTTGGCCGGCGGCACCACCGGTCCCCACTCGAGCGTCGCGCGTTCCGCCGCCCACCGCTCGATGATGCGCACCACGTCCGCCGGCGGTGTGACGAGGCGGATCATCAACCGCGCTTCGGCCCAAGGCGCCACGACGTTGTCAGCCACGCCTCCCGATAACGCGCCGATGTTCACTGTGGTCGCGCCGAGCAGGCCATCGACGGGGAATTCGACGGCCTCGAGCTCGGCAAGGAGCTGCACCAGGTCGCGCGTCGCCGAGCGTCCGAGGTGGGGGTACGCCGAGTGTGCGGCTTGACCCGCCGTGCGCACGGTGACACGGATCGCGCCTTTGGTTCCGACGGCCAGGGTGCTCTCGGTGGGCTCGCCGTCGATCATGGCGCGACTCGTCGCCGGGATGCTGGCTGCGGCGAATGCGTCGTTCGCGGCGTGGGCGCCATCGTGCGTCACCTCCTCGCCGACCACGAACAGAAGTGAAACGGGAAGCTCCCGCGCCCGCATTCGCTCGGCAGCGCAAATCATTGCCGCGGCAATTCCCTTCGCGTCGCTGGCGCCGCGACCACG
>JBIOHX010000337.1:0-3683 GCA_044449465.1 Gemmatimonadales bacterium
ACGTGGGACGATCGTGGATCGTGGATCGTGGATCGTGGATCGTGAGACGTCAGACGTCAGACGTCAGGGGTGAGGGGCGGCTTAGGGTCAGGGGCGGCGGTCGTCGAGCTCTGTGGGGGTGCGCGCTTCCTGTTCGGCTTTGGCGCGATGGGCGTCGTCGTCGAGGCGGGAGCGGCCGCGGGTGAAGCCTTCGCGGGCGTAGGTGCGAACTGTCGTCCAAGTGCCGTATTTCTCGGCGTAGGCTGCCCAGCCGCGCTCGAGCTCGGGCTCGACTTCGATGAACTCGCGGGCCGCGAAGTTCGGATTGTGGCTCGCGATCTGACCGAGGTAGTAGGCGCCGCGGACGTCGTCGTAAGCGCGATCGGCTGGGCGGTCGGGGACGGAGTCGTGGTGCGCGCGATAGTACTCCTCGTCCTCGTGCGACAGCGAGCCGGCGGCCTCGGCGACCGCGCGTCCCGCCCACCAGCCGCCGATGGCGCCCGCGATGCCGCCGATCAGTGTGCCGACCGGGCCGGCCGCAGAGCCGATGCCCGCGCCGACCAGCACGCCGGTGATTCCACCGGTCGCCTCACCCAATTCATCGCCGAAGCTCGGATGTTCGTCGTTGGCCATGGCTCCCCCCCCGGAGTTGCGCGCCCGTACGCATCGAGGAGCGGCGCAAGAAAGAGACCGCGTACACTCGCGCTCGTTCCCCTGTCGCACTCCGCGATGTTCCCGTGTCACTTGACGATACCGCGGCATGGCTGCCGATTCCAATCATGGCCGCGAGACTCCGTGTGGGCACCCAGGGCTGGAATTACGACGCCTGGGTCGGCCCGTTCTATCCCGAAGGGACGCGGGCGGCCGACTATCTCACGATCTACTCTCGCGCCTTCGATACGGTCGAGGTCGATTCGACCTTTTATGCGATTCCGGCGAGCAAGACGGTGCGAGGGTGGGCGCAGCGGACGCCTGACGACTTTGTTTTCACGCTCAAGCTGCCGCAGGAGATCACCCACGAGCGGCGCCTCCGCAACGCCGACGATCTCGCCGCCGAGTTCTTCGACCGCGCGCGCGAGCTCGGCCAGAAGCTTGGGCCGATCCTCATCCAGCTCGGGCCCGACTTCGGCCCGACGGAGTTGCCGGCGGTCGCGCAGTTCCTGCCGAAACTGCCGGGGGACATCCGGTTCGCGATCGAGTTCCGGCAGCGGGGCTGGATTCACGACGGCGTCCTCGCGCTTCTCGCCGAACATAGCGTGGCGCTCACGCTCACCGATGGACGCTGGATTCCGCGCAAGCAGATGATGGCGCTCGCCGCGCGGCCGACGTCGAGCTTCCTCTACATTCGGCTGATGGGCGCCGACCAGGGGATCGTGGACTACTCGCGCGTGCAGATCGACCGCACGCGAGAGATCGAAGGGTGGTCGAGCCTTCTCTGGCCGTACGCCGAGCAGGGGCGCGAGGTGTTCACCTACGTGAACAACCACTTCTCCGGGCATTCGCCGGCGTCGGCGCGGGAGATTCAGCAGCTCGCCGGGCTCAAGACGGTCGACCCGGCGAACCTCGGCGAGCAGATGAGCCTTTTCTAACGATCGACGGATACATTCCAGCATGGCGATCGCACTCGACCCCGGACGCGCTTACACCGTTGATACGGCGGACGCGCAGGCCGACAGCTCGGCGTGGCACGCCTACGCCGTATCGTTCGCCGCGCTGTGCGTGATGGTCGGCGTGTATTGGGACATCTCCTGGCACATGTCGATCGGCCGCGACTCGTTCTGGACGCCGGCGCATCTCGTCATCCAGGCGGGCGGCCTCATCGCCGGATTGAGCTCGGGCTACGTCGCGCTCAAAACGACCTTCCGCGGCACCGCCGCGGAGCGCAGCGCGTCGGTCGGCTTCTGGGGCTTCCGCGCGCCATTTGGCGCATGGATCTGCATCTGGGGCTGCCTCGCGATGCTGACCTCGGCGCCGTTCGACAACTGGTGGCACAATGCGTACGGCCTCGACGTCCAGATCGTCAGCCCGCCGCACACGGTGCTCGCGCTCGGCATCTTCGCCATAGTAGTAGGCGCGCTGATGCTGACGACGGCGCTTCAGAATCGCGCGACGGGGGCCGAGGCGCGGCGGCTGGCGGTGCTCGTATCGCTGGTCGGCGGACTGTTCATCATGAACTTCGCGGTCTTCGTAACGGAGTACAGCGAGCGCATGATGCAGCACGGTCCGCTCTTCTTCAAAATCGTCTGCGTGCTCTTTCCCTTCGCGCTCTGCGGACTGTCGCGCGCGGGAAAGCTCGAGTGGTCGGCGACGGCGGCGGCGGCGGCGTTCATGGCGGTGATGTTGGCGCTGATGTGGATCATCGAGCTCTTTCCCGCCACGCCCAAGCTCGGGCCGATCTACCAGCGCGTCGGACACATGGTATCGCTTTCCTGGCCACTCTGGCTGGTGGTGCCGGCCGTGGCGATCGATTGGCTGCGCCGGCGGCTCGACGGGCGCGTGTCGTCCGTGACGCTGGCCCTCGTGCTCGGCGCCGCGTTCACGATCGCATTCATCGCCGTGCAATGGCCGTTCGCGTCGTTCCTCGTGTTGAGCCCGCGGGCGTGGAACGGCTTCTTCAACGGCAACAACTATGTGTACTGGGCGACCAACGCGTACGTGGCGCGCTCGCATCGGTTCGGCCCCGCGCTGCCGGCCGCAACGCTCACGTTCCAGCTGGGCATCGCCGGCATGTACGCGATGATCTCGAGCGCGGTCGGTCTCGCCTGGGGCCGGCGTCTGGCGAACATTCGCCGATGAGAGGTCTGAGAAATCTCAGATCGCGAGCAGCCGCGGTGGGCGTCATCGCGATCGCGGTCGTCTGTTCGGCGCACGTCGGCAGCCCGAACGTGGTGTTCGATGGCAATGCCGGGCCGTACGCCGTGCGCGTCATCGTGCGCCCGCCGATGGTCGTGCCGGGGCGCGCCGAAGTGATCGTACGGGCGAGCGACTCGACGATTCAGCATGTCATCATTCGCCCGGTGTTCTGGCGGGCGGGCGTGGCTGGTGCGCCGGAGGGCGACGAGGCCAAGCCCGTGCCGACGGCGCGCGCCACCTACAGCGGGCAGCTCTGGCTCATGGCGTACGGCGCGTACAGCGTCTACGTCACCGTGGAGGGCACGCGCGGGTCGGGCACGGCAACGGTGCCGGTGATGTCGTTCGCTACGGGGCGACTCGGATTCTCGCGCGGCTTAGCGACGATCCTCGTGGTGCTCGGCGGCGGGCTGCTGATCGGCTTGGTGACGCTCGTCTACGCCGCCACGGCCGAGAGCACGCTCGCGCCCGGCGAGACTCCATCACCGGCGGCGCGGCGCCGGGCGCGGTTGGCGAGCCTGATTGCGGTGCCTTCGCTCGCGCTCATCCTGTTCGGCGGCGCGAAATGGTGGCAGTCGGTCGACGCGCAGTATCAACGAACCTTGTTCCACACGGCCAAGCCGACCGTGTCGGTACGCACGGCCGACGGGCAGAACGTGCTCGACCTGTCCACGCTCGACACTACCTCCAGCATGTCGCCGCTGATTCCCGATCATGGGAAGATCATGCATCTCTTCCTGATCAGCGACGATGGCGCGCGCACGTTCGCCCATTTGCATCCGATGCAGCTCGACTCGACGGATTACCGGCTTACGCTGCCGCCGCTACCCGCGGGCGCGTACCGTCTGTTTGCC
>JBIOHX010000338.1:0-3580 GCA_044449465.1 Gemmatimonadales bacterium
CACCACCGACTTCCTGGCCACGGTCCCGCTGTTCGGCGGCCTGGACCGGATCGAGCTCCAGAAGTTCGCGGAGCTCACGCGCGAAAAGTTCTACCCTCGCGGCAGCGTCATTCTCTTCGAGAACGATCCCGGCGACTCGCTGTTTGTCGTCCGGCAGGGCCGTGTGAAGGTCGTGCTCATCGGTGAGGATGGCCGCGAGGTGATCCTCGGTGTGCTCGGCGTCGGCGAGCATTTTGGCGAATTGTCGCTGATCGACGATCGCCCGCGCTCCGCGCACGTGATCGCGATGGAAGACTCGCATCTGCTGGTGCTTCGCCGCGAGGATTTCCGAAAGCGGGTCGAGGCCTCGCCAGCGGTTGCCTGGTCGCTGCTGAGCGAACTGTCGCGTCGTTTGCGGCGCGCCGACGAGAAGATCGGCGGTCTCGTGCTGCTCGACGTCCCCGGCCGCATCGCACGGCTCTTGCTCGATCTGGCCGAAGAGATGGGCAGCACCACGATCGACAAGCCGCTCACGCATCAGACCATCGCGCAGATGATTGGCGCGAGCCGCGAGACGGTGTCGCGCGCGATGAAGGAATTCCAGGATTTGAACTGGGTGACCGTGGAGCGACGGCGCATCACGCTGGCCGATCGTCCCGCGCTCGAGCAACGGGCCCAGGCGCGGCCCTGAGCCGTGCGCCGTTGCGCCCCGCCGCGCGCGAGGGGCTCTGTCGCGCCCCTTGCCCGACCGTGTGACCGCGGTCACTCCGCTGCCGTGACAGCTCGCGTAGCCTCGGCGCCGCCGTCGGCGCCAACGTTGTCGACGCGCCTCGACGCGCGGCATTCATGACTTTGCGACTTCGGTTCTGGGGCACCCGCGGCTCGATTCCGGCCCCCGGACCTCACACGGTTCGATACGGCGGAAACACCCCTTGTGTGGAGGTGCGAACGGAAGCGGATTGGCTCGTCATCCTCGACGCGGGGACGGGCATCCGGGAGCTCGGGCGGTCGCTGGTCGCCAGCGGGAATGGCTCGGGGATCGCGGGAGACATCTTCCTCACGCACGCGCATTGGGACCACATCCAGGGGATTCCGTTCTTCGCCCCGATCTTTCATCAAGGAAACCACTTCACGATCTGGGGTTCGAAGACTCTCAAGACCAGCATCGATCAGGTGATCCGCGACCAGATGTCTCCGGTCGTGTTCCCAGTCACGTTTGAAGAATTGAGCGCGCGGATCGACTTCGGCGAGATCGCCGAGGAGCGCCACGCGGGCAACGGGTACGAGGTGACGGCGTTCGCGGTGCAGCACCCCGGCGGGGCGCTGGGCTACCGTTTCGCCGAAACGACGCCGGAGGGCGGCAAAGGGCGTCCCGGGCGGCCGGGGTGTTCGTTTGTGTACATCTCCGACAATGAGCTCGGCTCTGGGGGCGACGAAGGCAGCCCCCCCGGCTGGCGGGACCGTCTAGTGGAGTTCGTTCGCGGGGCGACGATACTCATACATGATGCGAGCTATACGGCCGCGGAGTACGAGCGCCATCGCGGCTGGGGACATTCGACGTACGAAGACGCGGTCGCCTTGGCGCTCGACGCCGAGGTGGAGGAGCTGGTGCTCTTCCACCATCGCCCTGAGCGGTCGGACGAAGACGTAGATCGTGCGGTCGCGGCCTGCCAGGCCGCGGTCACGGCGCGCGGGAGCCGGCTGCGGGTCACGCCGGCAGCCGAAGGGATGACGGTCAGCGTCTGACGGGTCGCGAACGCCGCGGCGCCGCCAACGCGACCGGCGACGACGAGGACCGTTGAGGAGGAATATGATGCGTACGTTGAGCCACAGCATTCGCTTCGCCGCCATCGGCGCGGGCATGATCGCTGCCGCGACGGCCGTTGGGACCGCAGCCATCGCCCAGAGCCCGGCGCGCCCGGTGGTCGTCGTGCTGCCGTTCGACAACAACTCGATCGGCGCCGGCGCGCACGATTTCGACGGTCTGGGGAAAGGTGTTCAGGATTTCCTCATTACCGATCTTGCGAGCAACGCCGCCGTCCGCCTCGTCGACCGCGCGCGCATCGAGGCCGTGCTCCAGGAGCAGAACCTGGCCGCCGCCGGCAAGGTCGACCCCGAGACCGCGGTGCGAATCGGCAAGATGCTCGGCGCCCAGTATGCCGTCGTCGGCGGCTTCCTGGCCGACGGAAGGGGCAACGCCGTCCTCACGGGCCGCACCATCGACATCGAGACGACGCAGATCGCCAACCCGCAGAAGATCACCGGCAAGTCCGACGACGTGCTCGGGCTGATCGGCCAGCTCTCGACGCGCCTCGCGGGCGGCATGGTGCTCGCGCCGAAGCCGGGTGCGCGTGGTGGCAACGGCTCGAACGAGGACGGTGACAAGGGCGCGGCCGGCAGCACCTCGACGGGCACCAGGACGCCGCCGCAGTCCGGCGAGACGCAGACGCGGGCCTCCGGCCTCGGCGCCGTCGAGACCTTCGCCAAGCCCGTGTCGGCCAAGGCCATGGGCACGAGGCTCGACGTGGCGTCGATGAAGCTCTACTCCAACGCGCTCGATGAAGCCGACAAACGACACGCGGCGCGCGCCACGGAGCTGTTCAAGCAAGTGCTGGCCAAGTATCCCGCGTTCGAGCCGGCACAGCACGCGCTCGACAAACTCGCGAATTCGGGGAATTGATCTCTAATCCATAGCATCTGAATTGCCGCGCGCCGTGTGGCGCGGCACGTCGCCCCGTGCCGCAGATGACGTCGTGAAGCCCCTTCTGATCGCGGCCATCGGCCGCACCATCGGATCCGCGCCGTTCGGACGGCGCGAAGACGACGTCGAGGTGCGCCGCGTTCCGGCGTTGCCGAGCGCGTAGAACCTCGACGCCGGGCGAGCTACGGTCATCCTGCTCGACCGCTCGCTCCTCGCCGGAGCGGGCGCCGACGGCGACCGCTATCGCGCCCTTGCCTGTCGGGCCGCGCTCGTGGGGCTGGGGGACCCGGGCGAAGCCGATCCGCCGGACGTCTTCCCCGTCGACTCGCTCACCAGCTATCTCGCCGCCGATGCGCCGCCGGGTGCGATTCTCGCGGCGCTGCGCGGGGCCTTTCGCCATGCGGCGGCGCTCGTCGCTCAGCACCGCGCCGCCGCGCAGCAGGCGGAGCGCCACCGCGAGCTGAAAGAGCTCGCCGCCGTGGGGCTCGCCCTGTCCACCGAACGCAGCTTGTTGACGCTGCTCGAGACCATTCTGACGCACGCGCGCCGCGTCACGTCGAGCGACGCGGGCTCGCTCTACCTCATCGAGACCGCCGACGCCGCGGGCTCGCCGCGGGCGCTCCGGTTCAAGCTCTCGCAGAACCACACGCTGCCCGGGCTGCCGCTCAGCGACTCGACGGTGCCGGTCGACCATGCCAGCCTCGCGGGCTACGCCGCGGCCACCGGCGAGCCGCTCGTCGTCGCCGACGTGTATCTCCTCCCCGACGACGCCGCGTACAAACAGAACCGCTCGTTCGACGAGAAGTTCGGCTACCGCACCAAGTCGATGCTCGTGCTGCCAATGAAGACGCATCGCGACGAGATCATCGGCGTGCTGCAGCTGATCAACCGCAAGCGCGA
>JBIOHX010000339.1:0-3554 GCA_044449465.1 Gemmatimonadales bacterium
TCGATCTCGATGCCCAGCGCGGTCGCGACACCAGCGCGCTCGGCGTAGCCCACGAGCAGCATCGCGAGTCGCGCTGCCACGTCGCGAAAGGCGAGCGTCTCGGTCAGATGAACGAGATGCCGCAGGCGGCGTCCCAGAGCGCGAATGATCGCGTGCGCGATGTCCGGCTGATTGCGATAGAGACACTCGAAGGCAGCAAGCGGCAAAAAGGCGAGCTGACAGTTCTCGGTCGTGATCGCCGACGCGGGGTAGGGCCCACCGTCGAACATGGGGAGCTCCGCCACGGTCCGGCCCGGGCCTTCGACGTGGAGGACCTGCTCGCGGCCTTCCGGATCCGTGCGGTAGATCCGCACGCGTCCTGAGTCGATCATGTAGAGACCCCGGCACTCTTCTCCCGTCCTGAAGAGGACGGTGCCAGCCGGAACCGACTTCGTCACGCACCGCCGCGCAAGCTGCTGCAGGGCATCATCGTGCAGCTCAGCAAACAGCGGGATGCGCTGCAGGAGCTCGATGAGCGGAGCCTTCATGGCCGTGTCTTCGGGCATGAAGAAGAACTAAGGCCCCCGGTGCCGCCGCGCAGCACCGGCGCGCCGTGTGACAACAGTCACGCAGCGGCCGGTGGCGCCCTGTGAGATTTCTACGCGATCCCACGAAGGCGGACCCGCATGTCCACTACGACCGACGATCCACGTCTCGCCACGATCTGGACGGCGCTCGCGACCGTCCTCGACCCGGAGCTCGGGTTGGATATTGTCACCCTCGGGCTGGTCTATGGCGTCGAAGTCGATGGCTCTGGCGCGCGCGTCACGTACACGCTGACCACGCCTGGCTGCCCGATGGAGCGCGCCATCACCGATGGCGTTCGCCGAGCCATATCGGCCGTTGAAGGCATCGATCGTGTCGATACGCACATCGTCTGGGAGCCGGCGTGGCATCCCGGCATGATCGCGCCGCACGCGTTTCCGCCATAACCCACAAACTTCAGGAGCATCTTCTTGTCAGAGACACTGCAACTCGATCCCACGCTCGCGATCAACGAGATCGTCGCGGCCTACCCGGAGACGATCGCCGTTTTCAACCGCTTTGGTTTCGACACGTGCTGCGGTGGCCGTGTTCGCGTTGACGAAGCGGCGCGTCGCGACGGCGTCGATGTGAACGAGGTCGTCGCTGCCTTGAACCAGGCGCTCGCGCGACGATGAAGATGAACGGTTCGGCTGGCGCCCGGCCGAAACAGATGATTCCCGCGCCACAACGGGACTGCCGGGCCATACGCAGCTTGTTCGGAGCGAGTACGTTGATGACGTACCAGTTCGGCTCACTCGACCGAGGCGGTCATTGGATAAGGCGCCGAGCAGTCGCCAGCAGGCCACGGTGCGCTGGAGCGCGCTCCTCTTCGTGCTGGCCGCCGTCATGCTCGTCGCCTCCGTGGTTCTCCCGGCGGCCGAGTCCGAGAGCGTGCTCCAGTTGCTGCGCGACGAAGAGCGGCTGATTGAGCCACTGCGATTGCTCGCGGGCCAGCTCGTCTCGGGCCTGGCCGAAGAGAGCGGGGAACTTCATCGGTACGGCATCAATGGCGATTCGGTGGCGTTGCTTCGGTACCGGAATGCCGCGATCCGCGACGATGAGAACGTCCTGGCGATGCGCCGAATCGCTTCAGGTTTGGACGACGGAGTCGCCGGTGACGCGACCGCCATTGGCGGCCTGCTTCGGCGCTGGCGCTCCCTGACCCCCGATGATCCGAGCCCGCTCCTCCCCGCGGCCAATTTGCCAAAGGTGACGGGAGCTCGTGAGTCGGTTCGCGACTCCCTCGTGGTCGCGACGACGCGATTGGAATTGCGACTGGCCGCGTGGTCCGCGGATAAGCGCGCCGCGGTGAAGGCGCATGAACGACGCGGTATCGTGATCAACGCAGTGCTCGTGCTCATTGCGCTTGTTGCGTTGCTTGCGGTGTTTCAGTTGACGAGGCGCGAGCGGCGCCGCGCGCAGCGAGAATCGGCGCTTCGTGTCGCTGCAGAAGGCTTGGCGCGCGCGTATAGCGTTCCCGATGTCGCGCGGCACGTTGCCGAGGGCGTCGTGACGTTGGTGCGATCGGCCAACGTGATCGTCGCCCACGTCGACGATGAGCGCTCCGAGCTGCGGCTCGCCGCGGCGGCAGGCGCGCCGCCGTCGGTCATGCTGCCGCGCCAAACCGACAACTCGTATCACGGGTCGGTCATCGAGACCGTGATTGGCAATGCAAAGCCAATTGTCGTGGCGGCCGCTGTCATCGCCGGAGAGAATGGGATTGGCCGGGCGATGATCATCCCACTCGGCACTCGAGAGACGCCGGTAGGCGCCGTCATCGCACTCGAATCCGCCAAGCATCGGTTCGATCGACACGACCTGGCATGGGCCGAGATATTTGGCCATCTCGCTTCATTGTCGTACGAGAAAGTGCGACTGCTCGAACAGGCGCGATCGGGTCGCGAGCGTTTGCAGCGCTTGATGGACAGCCGCGGGCGGCTTATCCGTGGCTTCAGTCACGACGTGAAGAATCCGCTCGGTGCCGCGGATGGCTACGCGGCGCTGCTGCAAGACGGCATTTATGGCGCGGTCTCCGACGAACAGCGTGCAAGTATCGCACGCGTCCGCGATGCGATTCATCGTGCTCTGTCGCTAATCGACGACCTGCACGAGCTCGCCCGCGCGGAGACGGGACATCTTGGCATTCGCATGGAGATCACCGGCTTGGGCGCGCTCGTGAGTGCGTGCGCAGACGAGTTCCGAGCGGC
Source organism: Gemmatimonadales bacterium (assembly GCA_044449465.1). Classification (GTDB taxonomy): domain Bacteria; phylum Gemmatimonadota; class Gemmatimonadetes; order Gemmatimonadales; family Gemmatimonadaceae; genus JAQBQB01. Next base: position 2,772 of record JBIOHX010000339.1, read on the forward strand.
TGCTGCGGTAAAGCACCTGGAGTTCACCTGTGATGCGGATGCCGAGCTCCCCGACGTCGAGACCGATCCGTCGCGTGTTCGGCAGATCGTCGGCAATCTGCTCTCGAATGCGATCAAATACACCGCGACCGGTTCGATCACGCTACGGGCGCGCTCCTACGCTGGCGATCATCCCGCGGATGCCTCCCACGTGTTCGTCGAGGTTGAGGACACGGGCCCGGGTATTCCGGTCGAGAAGCACGAGATCATTTTCGAGGAATTCGCCCGATTGGCCGGTGGAAGTCATTCCGGTGCGGGCCTCGGATTGGCCATCAGCAAGCACGTCGCCGACGCCCTCGGTTGTCGCCTGGAGTTGCGGAGTGACGTCGGCAGAGGGTCGACCTTTGCGCTCTGCATTCCCGTTCGCGCCCAAATCGCGGGACCGTCGCGTACCGACGCAGCGGGAAGCGCCGAACCGTCGACTCACGCGCGGTCAACTTCCGAAGCGACCGAGGTCCGATCCGCGTAGGCGCTCGAGGCGGACTTGTCCGCGATCGTGCACGCGCCATCCCAACGCATCGCGCGGCCCGCACCCAAACACCGCGGCTTTTTCCTGCACCGCGCGCCCCGCCACCCAACGCGTGCGCCCGCGCGCAGAATCGCGCGCCCTCCGCCCCTAAGCCTCCGTCTCGTCCGATCACGCCCGCGGCCCGCGCCTTAGAAGCCGCGCCCCGGCGCTGCGCACCCGCGGCTCGGCCGCCGTTTCCCGCGGCCCTCCCCCCTTCGGGCGCGGCCATGCCACCA
>JBIOHX010000340.1:0-3552 GCA_044449465.1 Gemmatimonadales bacterium
GCGTCCGACACGGCGCGCGAGACGTCGTATCCCCACTCGGCGCCCTGCGTCGGCTGCACCCCATAGCCGAGAAAGCCGAGCGCGGTCAGTGTCAGCACCGCGTCGGCGGCGTTGAGCGTCGCGATCACCGGCACGTTCTGCACGACGTTGAAGAACACGTAGCGCCGCAGGATCGTCAGCGGCTTCGCGCCCAGTGCGCGCGCAGCTTCGACGTATGGCTCCTCCCGCACGCTGATCACGTGGTTTCGCACGACACGGAAGTACTGCGGGATGTACGTGATGGTGATCGCGAGCGCGGCGACGAGCACGCCCGAGCTGACGCTGCCCCCGAGGAGGAACGCGATCACGATCGCGAGCAGCAGCGGCGGGAACGCGAACATCGCGTCCATGAACAGCACCGCGCCGCGGTCGAACGGGCCGCCGAAGTACCCGGAGATCAGTCCGAGGGGCACGCCGACGACGAGGCCGAAGGCGAGCGCGAGCCCGACGACCTCCAGCTCGGTCTGGGCGCCCCAGACGATGCGGGAGAGAACGTCGGTCGACTGCACCGTCGTCCCGAAGAGGTGCGCGTGCGACGGGTGCGCGAGCTGCGCGAATCGATGGCCGCCCGACTGGTACTGGTCGAACCCATACGGCGAGAGGATCGGCGCGAAGATCGCAAGCAGGACGAAGACGAGCGTCAGCCCGGTGCCGGCCCAGAGCATGCTCCGTGCCATGCCTCGCGCCTCGGCGATCGGCGCCAGCGCGCGCCTGATCCCGATCGTGCGGCGCTGGAGGCGGACCGTGGCTGTCGCCGCCATCAGTACCGAACCCGCGGGTCGATGAACGCGTTCGCGAAGTCGATTACGATGCTCGCGGCGACGACGACGAGCGCAAAGACGACGACGATCCCCTGCACGGCCGCATAGTCGCGGTTCTGAAGATAGACGTAGAGCTCGTGGCCGATGCCCGGCCAGTTGAACTCCGTCTCGGTGAGGATCGCGCCGCCGAGCAGCAGCGCGAGCTGCAGGCCGACGACGGTGATGACCGGGACGAGCGCGTTCCGGAACGCGTGGTGGTAGACGACGGAGCGCTCGCGGATGCCGCGCGCCCTCGCCGCCTCGATGTAGTCCTCCTTCATCGTGCGGATGACGTTCACGCGAATGAGTCGGATGAAGACGCCGCCGTACACGATGCCGAGCGTCGTCGCCGGCAGGATCAGGTGCTGCACCACATCCCACAGCGCAGCCCAGTTGCCGTCGATGATCGCGTCGACGAAGAAGATGTTCGTGTGCGTCTGCATGAGCGCCTGCGTGATCGGGCTCGCCTGGTCCGAGATCGGCAACCAGCCGAGCCAGACGCCGAAGATGAGCTGCGCGAGCAGCCCGAGGAAGAACACGGGGGTCGCGTAGACGACGATCCCGAACAGGCGCCCGCCGGCGTCGATCGGCGAGTCCCGGAAGCGACCCGAGAGGAGGCCGATGAGCAGGCCGACGACGCCAGCGACGATCATCGCGAAGAACGTCAGCTCGAGCGTCGCCGCGCCGTTCACGAGGATGATGCTCCCCACCGTGCGCCGGTCGGAGATGGTCGTCCCGAAATTGCCGCGGATGATCTGGCCGAGGTAGTGCGCGTACTGGGTGTAGACGGGCTTGTCGTAGCCCAGCTGATGGCTGATCTGCTTGATCACCTTGGGGGGCGCGTGTCCCCCGAGAGCCGCGGATACCGGGTTGCCCGGTGCGACCCGCATGAGCAGGAAGACGAGCGTCAGCAGGATGAACACCATCGGCACGACCAGCGCAAGACGCGTGATCGCGTACCGCTTGAGCGAGGATCCTTGCGTGCCCATCGAGGCTCAGAGTGTAGGGGTGGGGAGCGTCCGAAGACGCTCCCCACCGTCACGCGGCTAGGACTTCGTGAGCTCCCAGAACCGCATCAGATACGTCGGATCCAGCGTTGCCTGGATCCCGTGGATGTTCGACCGGCCGACCGCGAGCATCGCGCCCTGCCAGTACGGGATGATCGGGGCGTCCTTCGCCGCAAGCGCCTGCGCCTGCTGAACGAAGCCAATTCGCGCCGCCGTCGTCTTTGCGCCCTGCTCCTTCGTGAGGATCGAGTCCATGGCTGCGCTCTTGTAGCCGTTGGACGTGAAGTTGCTCGCGGACGCATAGAACGGGACGAGATAGTCCTCGGCGTCCACGTAGTCGGGGAACCAGCCGAGCTGGAACGCCCCGTACTGCGTGCCAAGCGTCTTCGAGTAGGTCGCCCACTCCGCCGACTTGAGCGTCACCTTGAACAGGCCACTCGCGTTGAGCGAGCGCTGGATCTCGGTGTACTCGTCCGCGGACGCGTCGCCGTAGTGCGACGGGGTCCACCAGACCGTGAGGGCGACCGGCGTCTTGACGTGTGCGGCCGCGAGGGCGGCCTTCGCCTTCGCCGCGTTCGGTGCCATGCCGTACAGCTCACCGAACGAGTTCACGTGACCGGGCAGCCCGGCGGGCACCATCGAGTACAGCGGCGCCACCTGGTTGTGGTAGATGCGCGAAGCGATGTCCTGCCTCGGGAAGAGGTAGGCGATCGCCTTGCGGACGGCGGGATTGTTCGTCGGAGCCCGCTTCACGTTCAGCACGAGATAGCGGATGACGACGCCGTTGCCCTTGTAGAGCGTGACCCCGCTCGTCTTGGAGAGCGAGGTGTACTCCGTCGGCGTGAAGTCGCGGAACGCCATGTCGATCGTCCCCTTCTGGAGATCGAGCTTCATGGTCGACGACTTCGAGTAGTAGTTGATGATCACGCCGCCGTTCTTCAACGATCCGAGTGACCCGTTGTAGTTCTTGTTCGGCGTGAAGACGGCCTGCTGGCCCGGCGTGAACTTGGAAAGCACGTACGGGCCGGTGCCGATGAGGTCCTTCACATCGGTGTTGGCCACGATCTTGCCGGCCGGATACACCTTATGGTCGACGATCTGGGCCGCGCCCGTCGTGAGGATGAACTCCCACGTCGACTGCGGATGCTTCAGGTTGAACGTGACGCCGTACGCGCCGTTCGTCGTGACGTTCTTGAGGTTCGCGAGCAGTCCGTAGATCCCGGACGGATCCTTGATCTTGTTCACGCGATCGAAGGACCACTTCACGTCAGCCGACGTGAACGGGTCGCCGTTCGAGAACTTCACGCCCTGCTTGAGCGTGCACTTCCATGCGGTCTGCGCGGGGTTGGCCGTGCACCCGGTCGCGAGCGACGGGGTCGGGGTCTTGTGCCCGAGCGGGTAATCGAACAGGTGCTCGTAGATGAGCAGGTCGACCGTCGCCGAGCCGTAGTCGTAGTTTCCTGCCGGGTCGACGTTCGTCACCGTGTCCGTCGTGCCGTCGATGATCGTGCTCGCCGACGTGTGGTTCGCCGCCAGCGGCTTGGACTGCGCGGCGGTCACCCCGACCGCTGCCAGCGCCAGGCCGGCGAGGCCGAGCACCGCCAGGTGCCGCAGCCGTGGTCTCAAATGCATGTTCCCTCCCGGGGGTTGTTGCGTACGTTGTCCACTATCTCATGCAGATGGTCGCGTAGTCGAACCCGTAGACC
>JBIOHX010000341.1:0-3543 GCA_044449465.1 Gemmatimonadales bacterium
ACGTCACGACTGAGAACGCGACGAATCTCACGCTGACGTCGACGGTGACGCTCCCGGCGCCGGCGGCGCATGCTGCTCCCGCCGACAGCGACGATGCGTGGACGACGCCTTCGATCGTGCCCGCGGTCGCGACCGGCGCCGCGGCTCCCCTGGGCGACGGCTACACGCTCGCTTGGGAAGGCGACGCAGAGGCACTCATCGCCAATCAGCCGGTCGATCTGCGCTTCACCGTGCACGACGCCAGCGGTGCAGTCGCGACGCTCGAGCCGTTTCTCGGAATGCCCGCGCACGCCGTGGTGATGCGCGACGACGGGAGCGTGTTCATCCATCTCCACCCGATGGGCACGGTCTCGGCGGCGACGCAGGCCGTGTTCGCGCTTCGCGACCGCGGCGACACGACCGCGAGCGGGCATCTCGACCGCAGTGCGATCGGCGCCGCCGAAGCGATGGCCGCGATGCCAATGAGCGGAAGCTTCAGCATACCATATGAGTTTCCCAAGACCGGCCGCTACAAGCTGTGGGTTCAGGTGAAGGCGAAGGGCCGCGTGCGCACCGGCACCTTCGACGCGGTCGTGCGTTGAACGGCGGCCGCGTCGAACATGACAGCCGGCGCAGCGGCGCGCGGCTCTGGCTATTCATCGCACTGGCCGCGGCCGCGGCGGCGGTGTTCGTGCGACTCGGCTTCTGGCAGTTGCATCGGTTGACCGAGCGCCGGGCGACGAACGCGATCATCGCGTCACGGCTCGATTCGGCGGTCGCCGACGTCGCAGCGCTACCGCACGACACCTCGCTCGCACGCTACCGCCGGGTGCGCGTGACGGGCACGCCCGACTACGGGCACGAGCTCATCTTCGCGGCGAGGTCGTACTTTGGGTCGCCCGGCGTCGAGCTGCTCACGCCGGTGCGCACGCCCGGGCGCGACACGGCGGTGATCGTCGACCGCGGCTGGGTCTATGCGCCGGACGGAGCGACGATCGACCGAGCGAAGTGGCGAGAGAACGACACGACGTTCACCGGCTTCGCCGAAGCATTTCCGTCGACCGCCGGTGCAACGTACACCGGCAACCCCGGCGTAATATCCCGGCTCTCGTACGCGGTCGTGTCGCGCGGCCTCCCGTATCCGGTTGCGCCCGTCTACGTGATCGAGCTCGGCGACTCCGCGGTGGCGGCGAACCGCGTGGCGCGGCTCAGCGTTCCACCCCTCGACGAGGGGCCGCACTTCAACTACGCCATCCAGTGGTTCGCGTTCGCGGCCGTGTCGATTGCCGGAGCGGCCGTCGTCGTCAGACAGTCACGCCAGGGGCGAAGCGCGATGATTGTGCCGCCGATCGGCGAGCGCGGCGCGCGTGGCGGAACCAACTGAGCGCGACATCGGCCAGGATGACCGGCAGGAGGAGCAGCAACGGGTGCTCGAGCGACACCGACGACCCGACGACGATGAGGATGAGGATCGCGAGGGTCGTGAGCGGACAGTGCTCGAGGAGCCACTCGGCCAGCCGGTCGACGACTCCGCCTCGCTCGACCACGTGGCGCGGCGCTTTCTTCGGGCGCAGGGGATGCATTATTCGGGGGTGGGAAGCTGGGGTACCAAGGAGCTGGATTGGCGGCGTCGCCGTGAGTCCTACGTTGGCTCCGATCGCGCTCGGGAGTGAGTAATCCATGTCACAGCAATCAGCGGGACTTGCGACGGAGAAGGAGGCGCGCGATGTCGCGGAAGCAGCGCGCGAGAGTGAATGGTCCGGCCCGAGCTTCGTGCGCGAGCTTTTTCTTGGCCGCTTTCGACTCGACCTGATCCATCCGCATCCGCCGGAGGACCCGGAGGAGACCGAACGCGCGCGTCCGTTCATGGAGCGGCTCGCGGAGTTCCTGCGCCGGGTCGACTCGGACATGATCGACCGCACGGGGGAGATTCCCGAGGAATACGTTCAAGAGCTTCGCGAGATGGGCGCGTTCGGGATCAAGATCCCGAAGGAATACGGCGGGCTCGGGCTGTCGTATACGAGCTATGTGAAGGCGATGGCGATGGTGACGTCGAAAGACGGCTCGCTCACCGCCCTTCTTTCGGCGCACCAGTCGATTGGACTGCCGCAGCCGCTCAAGCTGTTCGGCAACGAGGAGCAGAAGAAGAAATACTTTCCGCGGCTCGCCAAAGGCGCGATCAGCGCCTTTGCGCTCACCGAGGTCGACGCCGGCTCCGATCCGGCGAACATGCACTCGCACGCCGAGCCGAGCGCGGACGGATCGCACTGGGTGCTGAACGGGGAGAAGCTCTGGTGCACGAACGGCACGCGCGCCGAGCTGTTCGTCGTGATGGCGCGGACGCCGGATGTGGAGGCGAAGGGCAAGAAGCGGAAGCAGATCACGGCGTTCATCGTCGAAGCGAAGTGGCCGGGTGTCGAAGTCGTGCACCGCTGCCGCTTCATGGGGCTCAAGGCGATCGAAAACGGCGTGATTCGGTTCACGAACGTGAAGATTCCGCGTGAGAACGTTCTCTGGGGCGAAGGGAAGGGGCTCAAGCTGGCGCTGATCACGCTCAACACCGGTCGGCTGACGTTGCCGGCGAGCGCGGCGGGGGGCGGCAAAGCTTTGCTCCAGGCGTCGCGCATGTGGGCGCAGGAGCGCGTGCAGTGGGGCGCGCCGATCGGGAAGCACGAGGCGGTGGCGGAGAAGGTGGCGATGATGGCGGCGAACACCTTCGCGATGGAGTCGATCGCGGGACTCACCGTGGGGCTCGCCGAGCGCGGGAACTACGACATCCGGCTCGAGGCGGCGATCGCGAAGATGTACAACACGGAGCATGGCTGGCGGATCGTCGACGACGCGCTGCAGATCCGCGGCGGCCGCGGGTACGAGACGGCGGACTCGCTGCGCGCGCGCGGCGAGCGGCCGATCCCGATCGAGCGGGCGATGCGCGACACGCGGATCAACCTGATCTTCGAGGGCTCGTCGGAGATCATGCGATTGTTCATCGCGCGCGAGGCGGTGGACCACCACTTCAAGACCGCGTTCGCGCTCGTCGACAAGGAGTCGTCGAAGGCGGAGAAGGCGGCGGCGTTCGGGCGGGTGATGAAGTTCTATCCCGCGTGGTATCCGGCGAGGTGGGTGGGGAAGGGTCAGGTGCCGGGGTCGTTCGGGGAGTTCGGCAAGCTCGCTGGCCACATGCGCTTCGCGGAGCGGCACACGCGGAAGTTGGGGCGCGCGATCTTCCATGCGATGGTGCGGCTGGGGCCGAAGCTCGAGCGGCGGCAGCTCGTGCTCTTTCGCGCGGTGGACATCGGCGCCGAGCTGTTCGCGATGACGGCGAGCTGCGTGAAGGCGCGGATGCTGGCGAAGGAAGGGAACCAGCAGGCGACGGCGCTGGCGGACCTCTTTTGTCGGGCGGCGAGGAAGCGGGTGGAGGCGTTGTTCGAGAATTTCTATGGGAGCTTCGACGGGGAGATGTATCGGGTGGCGCAGTCGGTGATGCGCGGGGAACATGCGTGGCTGGAGGAGGGGATCATCGGGTTGTTGGAGGAGGAGGCGGATGTGGAGGTGGGGGAGGTG
>JBIOHX010000342.1:0-3515 GCA_044449465.1 Gemmatimonadales bacterium
CCCCCGCCCACCCTGGCACGCATGCACGGTCTGCTCGACTTCTTTCATCGGCTGCGAGACGTCCGAAGCCTCGTCTCCTGGGGCGGATACATCGGACTGATCGCGATCATCTTCGCCGAAACCGGGCTGTTGATCGGTTTCTTCCTGCCCGGCGACTCGTTGCTGGTCACCGCCGGGCTGCTCGCGGCGGCGAGCGGCGTCTTCAACATCTGGTGGCTCGGCCTGCTGCTCACGATCGCGTCCGTCCTTGGCAATACTTCGGGCTACGCGATCGGCAAGATGACCGGCCCGCGTCTGTTCAGCCGTGAGACTTCTCTGCTGTTCAACAAGAAGCATCTCTATCGGGCGCACGAGTTCTACCGACGGCACGGCGGACAGACCGTCATCATTGCGCGATTTATGCCGATCGTGCGGACCTTCGTTCCGGTCGTGGCCGGTATGGCGGGAATGGACTACCGGCGGTACACACTCTACAACGTGCTCGGCGGCGTCGGGTGGATCTGGGGCGTCTTGTTCATCGGCTACTTCCTGGGCCGCTACATTCCAGGCATCGATCGGCACATCGAGCCGGTGATACTCACCGTCGTCTTTCTCTCGCTGCTGCCGGGGATCATTGGTTGGCTCAGAGCAAGGAGAACTTGATGCCATTCACGCTGCCGCCGCTGCCCTATCCGAACGACGCCCTCGAGCCGCACATCGACGCGCGGACGATGGAGATCCACCACGACAAGCATCACCAGGCGTACGTCAACAACCTCAACGCGGCGATCGAAAAGGCGCCGGAGTTGGCGAACAAGTCGCTTGACGACCTAATGCGGTCGGTGAGCTCGGTGCCCGAGTCCGTGCGCACCGCGGTCCGCAACAACGGCGGCGGGCACTGGAACCACTCGATGTTCTGGGAGATGATGGGCCCGAAAAAAGGCGGCGAGCCGACTGGCAAGCTCGCCGATGCCATCAAAACCGGCTTCGGTGACTTTAACAAATTCAAAGAGCAGTTCGCCGCCGCGGCCGCCGGTCGTTTCGGATCGGGCTGGGCCTGGTTGATCACCGACGGCGGGAAACTGTCGATCACCAGCACGGCGAACCAGGACAATCCGCTCATGGACGGCAAGCGCGCCATCCTCGGCCTGGACGTCTGGGAGCATGCCTACTACCTCAAATACCAGAACAAGCGTCCCGACTACGTCACCGCGTGGTGGAACGTCGTCAACTGGGATGCCGTGTCCAAACGCTTCGGCGCCTGAGGCCTCGATCTTCCGTGCGGCCGCGGGCTATCGGCCGCTGAACACGACACCGCCGCGCATCACGAACGCCACCGTTCTGAGCGCGGCGATGTCGTTTACCGGATTGCCGCGAACGGCGATGATATCCGCGGCGTAGCCCGGCGCGAGCACGCCAAGCGTATCGCCCAGGCCGAGCGCGCGCGCCGTGGTCGACGTCGCCGTCGTGATCGCGTCCATCGGCTTCTGGCCCGCGGCCACGCGACAAATCAGCTCGTCGGCGTTTCGCCCGTGCGCCAGCGCCACGGCATCGGTACCGAATACGAGCGTGAGTCCCGGCGTCGCCAGCGCGCGTCTGAACATCGCCGTCGCCACCGGGATCGCGTTCGCGAGCGCGTCGAACGACTGCGCGGTGAAGCCGGAGCGCGAGTAAACGTCTCGGTGGTCGATGTAGTTCTGGAAGACGAGACAAACCTGCGGGTCGAAGAGCGTGCCGTGCTGCGCCATCAGCGTCAGTTCCGCCTCGGTGGCGAAGGTGCCGTGCTCGATCTCCGTGCAACCCGCGAGCGTAGCCGCGCGCACGCTCTGCGCGCTGATGGCGTGCACCAGCGAGCGAAGGCCGACCGCCTTGGCTTCACCACAGATCGCGGCCAGTTGCTCGTCCGACAATGTTTGCTCGCCGCCGGCGCCGAGTCCGGCCGACGCGAACAGCTTGATGACGTCGGCGCCGCGAACCTTGAGCGCGCGCACCACCCCGCGCAGGGAATCCGGCGTCAGGCGCGGGTTGTTGATTTGCGTGATCGACGTGAGGATGCGCGGCCCCGGTATCTGCCACCGCTCTACGGCGTCACGCAGGTCGAGATCTTCCGGGCCGCCGACGCTCTGGATCGTCGTGAATCCGGCCATCAGCGTCTCGTACAGATTTCCCGCCCGAGCGAGCGCAGATTGCGCCGGCGTGTCGCCGTCGTTGTTCGTGTGCAGCGCGCCCCCGCGGTTGATGTACCACCCAGGGTGCACGTGCGCGTCGATGAGCCCGGGCATGAGCGTCGCCCCGCCGAGCTCGTACGTCGCGCCGCGGCCCCGCGCGCCGACTGCCGTCTCGACGCGAACGATTCGCCCCCCGCGCACCGAGACGAGCACGTCGCGCATCAGGTGGCCGCGTCCGTCGATCCCGGACGCCGCATGTAGGGTGATGGTGCTCGAGTCCGGCGGGTGAATCGGCGAGTTCTGCGCGGCGAGTGCCGCGGCGAGCCCGAGCGAGGCGAGCGCCAACCCGGCGCCTCGCGCGGCAGCGGGCACCGAATCTGCCCATATCGAGCCCAACACCCGCCATCCGTTCGCTTTCATGGGAGAACAGGAATGAGACAGTTCACACAGTTGATCGCCGCCGCGGTAAGCGCTGCTTGCCTTGCCGGCTGCATGCACCACGGCACACAGGCAGTCTCAGCCGGCGACGTCGTCGTCGACTCGCTGACCGCGACGCGTACGGCGATCCTTCGAATCCAGAACGACTATCCGAGCGAAGTGCGAGTCTACACCGTGCTCGACAATCAGGCCAATTACATCGCCAAGGCGATGCCCAACGAGACTCGAACGTGGGTCATGGATCCCAACCTCTTCCCCGCGTCGTCGATCTCGTTCGAGGCCCGCGCCGCCGACGGCTCGGCGCGCCAGCGTATTGGCCCGTTCAAGCTCACGAAAGGCCAGACGATCGAGATCGTCGTGCCGGCGAACATGGAGCGCACCCGGGCGATGATCCATCAATCGACGCCCTGACCCCACTGGTTGAAGCGTGGAGCGGCCGGTCGCCGGCCGCTCCGCGCGAGTCCGTCACTGCGCCGCCTCTCCTTCGAGATAGGTGTACCCCTCGAGCCCGGCGACGTAGTCGGCGATGAACGTGTTCGCCTCCTGCCGGGTGATGTGCTTGGCCGCGGCAACTTTTCGCCGGAACGTCTGCAGCAAATCCGAGGCACGGAACTGGACGTAGTTCAAGACTTCCGTCACCGTGTCACCGTGCACGAGATCGGTGACGTCGTATGCGCCGTTCTGCGCCAGACGGATGTGCACCGCGTTCGTGTCGCCAAACAGGTTGTGCAGGTCGCCGAGGATCTCTTGATATGCGCCGGTGAGGAACACGCCGAGCATGTACGGCTCGCCGTCGTGAAACTCGTGCAGCTCGAGGCTCGGATTTCCTGCCTTGTCGCCGACGAAGCGATCGATCTTGCCGTCGGAGTCGCAGGTGACGTCCTGAATCGTTCCGCGCCGGAGCGGCTCCTCGCTCAGCCGATGAATCCC
>JBIOHX010000343.1:0-3514 GCA_044449465.1 Gemmatimonadales bacterium
CCCGTGCTGATGATCGGGGAGGACGGCGACGCACTGTTTCGCCCGCCGGGCCTGCTGACGATGCTGCGCAGCTGGCCCGCGCACGATGTGCTCCGCCGCGTGATCTCGTATACGGTGTCACACCGTCATCATCCGCACCTGGGCATCTGGCTGCGCCACCGGCTTCGCGCGCCGTTCGGTCCGCGCGAGGCGCGCGCGCCGCGCTGGATTCACGCCGAGGCGCTCGCGCGCGCCGCCTCCGCCGCGACGCCCGGCGCGCCCGCACACGCAACGCGGCCGGATGCGGTCGGATACCTGTCGGACCCGATGTGGCAGAGCGTGCTCGAAGCCGCGCAGACCGCGTACACGGGCGTGCCGCTCGAAATCGTCTGGCCGTTTCTCGATGTGCGGCTCATCCAATTCGTGTTTTCCATTCCCCCGGTGCCATGGTGCCAGCGGAAGGAACTCGTGCGCCGCGCGTTTCGCGGCGAACTTCCGGGCGAAGTGCTCGCGCGACCAAAACAACCGCTCCGCGGATTTTTCGAGGAGCAGGCGGCGCGGTGGCGGTCCGCACCACATCACCCGAAGCTCGGCGATGCCGTGCGCGAGTTCGTTGACACTCGGAGCGTCGCAGGTACATTGGAAACGGGGTCGGTCGACGAGGTCCATGCCGTGCGTCGCGTATTCGTCCTCGATCAGTGGCTGCGGAATGCCGAGCGGTCGTCCGCGGCGCGGTCAACCCGGGGAGGGTGAAATCATGGAACGCCGAGAGGTCGACAAGACGGAACGCGTGCCGCCATCGGGTGGCGCGGCGCGCAAGCCCTACGCTCCTCCGCGGTTGCGCGTCTATGGCAGCGTCGCGGCGCTCACGCGCACCATCGGCAACATGAGCATGAAAGCCGACGGCGGCGGCGGGATGAACTCCAAGACGGGCTGAGGCGCGGCAAGATTGATCCGGCAGGTATTGCGCCGTGTATGATGTTCCGGATTACGACTCGATGTTCGCCGACCGGACTCGAACCGCGGCGTATCTCAATGCGATCCAGCGAGCCGTCCGGCCGGGCAGTGCCGTAGTCGAAATCGGCACCGGCGTCGGGTACTTCGCGGTGGCCGCATGCCGCGCCGGCGCACGGCAGGTGTACGCGATCGAGTTGAACCCCGCGATCGAACTCGCCATGCAGCTTGCGGCCGACAACGGCTGCGCCGACCGCGTCACGTTCATCCGCGACGACTCGCGCCGCGTGACGCTCCCCGAGCAGGGGGACGTGCTCCTGAGCGACCTGCGCGGCGTGCTGCCGCTGTTCGAGGCGCATATCCCGACGATCGTGGATGCGCGCACGCGCCTCATACGGCCAGGCGCGGCGCTGGTGCCCCGCAGCGACACGCTGTGGGTTGCTCCGTGCACGGCGCCCGAGGAGTGGCGGCGCGATCACGCCGATACGGGCGACGACGCGCACGGCATCGACCGGCGCGCCATTGCCGCGCGCGTTCGCTCGGACTGGTACCGCTGCCGCTTCACCACCGCCGACCTGACCGGTGCGGGCGTGCGCTGGGCGACGCTCGACTACGCGACGGTCGACACGCCGAACGTCGCGGGGCGCGCCGAGTGGACGTTTTCGCGCGGCGGTGTCTCGGACGGCCTCGCGATCTGGTTCGAGGGCGATTTCGGATTTGGCGTGACGCTGTCGAGTTCGCCCTGCGCGCCACGCACCCTGTACGGGCAGGCCTTTTTCCCCTTTGAGCGGCCGCTGCATGTGAACGAGGGAGATCGCCTCAGCGTCGCGCTGGCCGCGAATTGCATCAACGATGAATACCTGTGGGGCTGGGATTCGACGCTGACGCGCGGCGCGCCGGACTCGGCGGCCGTCTCCTTCCGCCAGTCCACCCTGGCCTCGCACGTCGTCTCGCTCGAACGACTGCGTGAGCTGAGCATGGCAGCGCACTCGGACACCCGCGGGTGAGCGTGCGGGCGGAATCGTCCGTCGACGGGGAGGGCGCGGCATTCCCGCCTATTCGATCTACGGGCTGACGCTCGCCTCCAACCTCGAGCTCTTCGGCCTGCCCGATGCGGCGCCGGCGCCCGTGGCGGACGTCTCGATCGCGCTCGACGACGTCCCGCCGTGGCACGGGGCGTCGAGTGACGGCGCCGCGGTCCGGTATCGCACGCCGGCGGACGAGGCGGCGCCGGACGACACGCTGATCGTGCACGAGTGCGCGGCGGGATTCCGCCTGCGCTACGCCGACGAAACCGCGTTTTACATCTCGCGCGACGGCCGCCAGCTCTGGGCGACGTGGGCGCGGTCGTCAACGCTCGCGGACACCGAGACATACCTGCTCGGTCCGGTGCTCGGCTTCGCGCAGCGCCTGATGGGCGTCTTGTGCCTCCACGCGAGCGCGGTCGTGGCGGATGGCGCCGCGATCGCGCTGTGCGGGCCCGCCTCGGCGGGGAAGAGCACCACCGCCGGGGCATTCGCGTCCGCAGGCTGCGGCGTGCTCGCCGACGACATGACCGCAATCCGAATACGTGACGGCGCGGCCATGGCGATGCCCGGATACGATCACCTGCGCGTCTGGCGCGACTCGGAGGAGATCCTGCTCGGCACCAACGGCGCCCTGCCGCGGCTCACGCCCACGTGGGACAAACGCGCGCTGCGCCTCCGCGGGCAGGGGTGGACGTGGTGCGATCGGGCCACCCGACTCGGCGCCGTGGCCCTGCTCGCGCCGCGCAGCGACGCGCCGAGCGCGCCGCGCGTCGAGCGCGTGCCCCCGGGCGAGGCGTTCGTCGAACTCGCGGCCAACAGCTACGCGAACTACCTGCTCGACGATCGCATGCGCGCGGAGGAGTTCGCGGCGATCACCCAGCTGCTGGCGTGCGTGCAGGTCGTGCGCGCCACTCCGCACACCGATCCCGCGCGGATCGGCGACCTCGTGCGCGCGATCGCCGGGGCCGTACGCGCGTGAAGGTCACGCGCCCCGCGTACGCGCTGCTGCTCGCATGCGCGACCTGGGACGCGTCCGAAGCGGAGCGGGATGTCGTTCGCGAGCGTGCGAACGGCGCCGTGGACTGGAACGAGTGGCTCGAGCTCGCGCGCTGGCACCGGCTCGTGCCGCACGCGCAGCGCGCGCTCGGCGCCGTGCGCGCGCAGTCGCCGGCCGATTGCGCGGAGAACGTGATGCGTGAGACGGTCACGATTGCCGCGCGCGCCCTCGCACGCACGCAGCAACTCGGCGCGCTTCTCCGCGCGCTCGACGAGGACGGTGTTCGGGCGCTGCCCTTCAAGGGGCCGGCGCTCTCGCTCGCGGCGTACGGCGAGCTCGGCGTGCGCGCCTCGGTCGACCTCGACGTGGTCGTGCGTCCGGACGACATCAACCGCGCCCGCGAATGTCTCGTGCAGTTGGGGTACACTCCGGCGTCGGCCATGTCGCCGGCGCAAGAGCGCACGCTGCAACGGAGCTTCGGCCACTTCGTCTACGCGCCGCCGCGTGACGGCGTGCCCGTCGAGCTGCACTGGCGATTCGCGGCGCCCCGTTACCC
>JBIOHX010000344.1:0-3510 GCA_044449465.1 Gemmatimonadales bacterium
CACGTCGTACGGTTTGGTCTGCTCGCGCGTTGCTGCCTCCAGCCAGTCCTGCGGCAGCGAGATGTTCACGTCGAGGTCGGCGTAGTCCATGTAGAACTCGCCCTGGCCCAAGTAGGGGTCGCGCTGCCAGCCGCCGACGTCGTCGTACACGGCGATCCGCGGATACCAGTACGCGACCATGAACAGGTCGCCCGTGGTCCCTTCGCGCGGGGCGCCGTCCGGCGGCACCTGAAAGTTCCAGGCGATGTCGAGGTCGACGGAGTCGCCGGGAGCGAGCGCCTTGGGCAGCCCAACGCGCATCAGCGTGGCGTCGACCGAATAGCCCGCGCCGGCATTCTGCTTCGAGAGCGCCTGGCCACTCGCGGCGACGCGCAAGATCTCGGTGCCGCTCGTGACCGGTACGGAGACGACGCGCGGCGACGACGGCGCGAAGAGATTCTGGTCGAGATGAATCCAGAGCGTGGGCAGGGTGTCGGGCGAGCGATTGAAGTACCGCACCGTCTCGCGTCCGTTGATCTGGCTCGACGACGGCACCAGCTCGGCGTCGATGTGATAGCGGGCGAACTGCTGCCAGTACTTCGGCCCCGGCAGGCCGGTGCGGGTGCGCGTGCCGCGGGCGACGGCTCGCTCGAAATCGCGAGAGACGGGGACGGGAGGAGGAAGGGGCCGGGCGGCGGCGGTGATGGCAGGCGCCGGCGCGGCTGGCCGATGCTTCAACGATTGCAGCGAGGCGCAGCCGCCGGAGAGAGTGGCGAGGGCGAGGAGAGTCGTTCGCATGCATCGAATATCGCAGGCCATGCATCGCGGCCCAAAGCCCGAACGAGGCAACGCGGCGCGAGGCGGGCCGATCGGAGCTGCCGGACGCGTCCAACGAGCGTCACGCCCTGCGCGTGACCGCAGTCACGGCACATCGATCCTTTCATTAGCGTTTCGTGATTATGACCGAGGCCGCGCGATTCGCGCACGGCATGGTGCGCGCTTTGCGGGGGCGTCACTGCTCACCCACCGAGTCCGTGCGGCGCATCGGCGCATCGCATTAGATACCTCGGCTCAGCCGTACCGTCGTTGGACGTACAGGAGGCCACATGAATACCGTCTACATCAGGCGTTTCACGCGTTTCACGTCCGCCACGCTGGCCGTCATTGCTACGGCAGCCGCCGGATCGATCGCCGCCGCGCAAGCGACCGCGACGTCCGCCGGTGACGTCGTGAACGTCGCGCAAAGGCACCTCGTCAACCACATGATCGTCGGCGATTCGATCGACGTCGAGATGGCGCAGCTCGCCACGACCCGCGCGCAGAACGCCGCTGTGAAGGAATTTGCGAACCAGCTCGTCGCGGCTCGCAAAGCGCACCTCGAGCAGCTCAACAAGCTCGCGGCCAATGGCGACATCGGTCGCGAAGCGAATCCGTCGGACACGAGCGGCGCGCACCTCGCCGAGCAGCTCGCGAGCCTGAAGGCGATGGCAGCGGATGCGGGGTTCGACCGCGCGTTCGTGCGAGATCAGATCGAGCATCATCAAGCGGCGATCAGCACGCTCGGGTCTACACGAGCCGCCGCGACGAACGCCGACTTCCAGCACGACATCGACGCGACGCTTCCGGCTTTGGCGAAACATCTTTCGGCCGCGCAGGCACTCGAAGCGCAGCTCAGCACACCAGCTGATGCCGGTCCAGCGAAGGCAGATGCAACTTCTCAGAACGCCGGCGCGGCGCCACTCCCGGCAAACGCGGCTCCGCAGAAGGCCGATTCGGCTTCCGAGAAGGCGGATACGGCGATGAAGAAGATCGATGCAGCTTCGCAGAAGGCCGACACGTCGGCAGCCAAGCCGCCGGTTGCGAAGCCCGTCGCAAAACCGCCCGTCGGGAAGCCGCCTGTCTGATCGGACAATCGGTTTGTACGCAACGCCCCCGGTCGTGCTTCCGGCGACCGGGGGCGCTGCCCCGATCGACGCTACTTCGTGCGCGGCGCCTTGAAGCAGCCGGCCATGTGGTCGTTGATCATCCCCGTAGCCTGCATGTACGCGTACATGATGGTCGAGCCGACGAAGCTCATGCCGCGTATCCGGAGATCCTTCGACAGCGCGATTGCCTCCTCCGACTCGACAGGCAGGTTCGCGCCGTCCTCGGGCCGCCGAATTCGCGGTTTACCGCCGACGAACCCCCAGGCGTAGGCGTCGAACGAGCCGAATTCCTTTTGGATCGATAGAAAAGCCTTCGCGTTCGTTCTCGCCGACCACACCTTGAGGCGATTCCGGATGACGTCGCCGGTGGCGAGCACCGACTCGAGCTGCGCGTCGGTCATGCGCGCGACGCGCGCTGGTTCAAAGTTTTTGAATGCCGCGCGATAGCCGCGCCGCCGCTTGAGGATCGTGTACCAGCTCAAACCCGCCTGCGCGCCTTCGAGGATCAACATCTCGAACAGCAACCGATCGTCGTGCACCGGCACGCCCCACTCGGTGTCGTGGTAGGCGACGTAGTCGGGTTTGTCGGCTGGGACCCAACTACAGCGGGCTCTGGTTGACATGGCAGGAAGGTATCCTACCGGCTGGCGGAGCGACTGACGACGTCGCCGAACTCCGCGACTCGTCAATCGGCATGGGCTATGCGCCTGGGTGTCGTGACTACCACAGGCGAGGGACCGTATGAGCAGCAGCCGGCACAACGACTCGCACGACGATTGGCATGCCAAGTCGCATGCTGATTCGCGCACGGATCGCGAGGAAGATCTGCTCGAGGCAGGGCCCGCGGCCGACGAAGACGCACCGGACGACGCGGCGAAGAACGACGCGCTGAATGACGATGCGAAGCCGGCATCGAACCCGCCGCGCACGACGAAGGGCTGGTTCACGGCGCCCAAGTTCGGGTCCGCGACCAGCGGCGGGGGCGAGCTGGAGCCCGGGCCGGAGAAAGACTGAGATCCTTCGGCCCGAGAGCACGCGTGACGACACCGACGAGATCGGCGATGCCTTTATACGTCTGACGCCCGAGCGCTTCGCCGCGCCGGCGCGTATATTCGGCACCGCCCTTCCTTCAGTTCGCCGGAGAATACATGTCGTCGATCATCGTCGCCCGCCGCGTGCTCGGCTCATCGCTGGCCGCCGCGCTCATCACGCTCGCGCCCCTTGGCGCGGGCGCCCAGAACACGTCCTCCGCCACACCCCAGGGCGAGACGCACGCCGATCCGGGCGCCAAGAAGATATTGGGTCTCGCCGACATCGGCCGCTGGAATCGCATCAACAGCGCCGCACTCTCGTCCGACGGCGCATGGATGACCTACGTTTACCAGCCGAACGAGGGCGACGGGACCCTCTACGTCCGCCAGCTCGCCGGCGGCAAGACGTACACGATTCCCGTCGGATCGGCGCCGCAGTTCTCCGACGACTCGCGGTACGTCGGCTACTTCGTCAGCCCGCCGAGCGAAGGACGCGGTGGTGGGCGCGGCGGTCGAGGCGGCGGGGGTCGAGGTGGAGCGCCGGCCACCGGGCCGGGCCCCGCGCACGCGCGGCG
>JBIOHX010000345.1:0-3479 GCA_044449465.1 Gemmatimonadales bacterium
ACGAGCGCGAGCAGCAGCAGCGCCGACCAGATCGGTGGAAAGCCGGTGACGTAGCGGAAGCCGTCGCGCATCTCGTCGATGGCGCGCGTGTTCGGCCGCTGGCGGTTGAAACGCTCGACCGTCATCGCGTAGAGGGAGGCGATGACGGCGATGTACGAGATGGCGTCGATCATGAAGCACCAGCCCTCACCGAACGCCGCGATCAGCACGCCGCCGATCGACGGCCCGATGATTCGGCTGCCGTTCACCATCGACGAATTGAGGGCGATCGCGTTGGGCAGGTGCGAGCGGTCCTCGACCATCTGTACCACGAACGACTGCCGCGCCGGCGTATCGAAGGCGTTGATGACGCCTTGCACGACCTGCAACGCCAGAATCTCCGCCACCGTAATGATTCCGGCCAGCGCCAAGACGGCCAGCGCCAGCGACTGCAGCATCGACAACACCTGGGTGACGATGAGAATCCGCTGGCGATCGCGGCGGTCGACGAGCACCCCGGCGAACGGCGCGAGCACGAGCGTCGGGATCTGCCCGCAGAATCCGACGACGCCAAGCAGCAGCTCGGAGCCGGTCAACCGGTAGACGAGCCAACTCGTGGCGATGCGCGTGATCCAGGTGCCGACGAGCGAAACACTCTGGCCGCCGAAGAAGAGACGATAGTTGCGCGAGTCGAGCGCGCGAAGAACCCCTGGCACTTAGTTTTCGGAAGAGGACGCCAACATGTTCATTTCGGACTTCGCAATTCGCCGGCCGATCGTCACGGTCGTCACTATGATCGCGCTCGTCGTGTTCGGGCTCACGTCGTTCGCGAAGCTCGACACCGACGAGTTCCCGGCGATCGACGCGCCGATCGTGTTCGTGGCCATCGCCTATCCCGGCGCCGCCCCCGACGTCGTCGAGCGCGAAGTGGTCAGCCGCATCGAAGATAAGATCTCCGGCATCAGCGGTGTCGATAAGATCAACTCGACGTCGACCGACGGCTTCGCGCAGATCATCGTGCAGTTCGTCTTCTCCAAGCCGGTCGACCAGGCGACGCAGGACATTCGCGACGCGATCTCGGCGGTACGCGCCCAGCTGCCGGCGGAAATCCTCGAGCCGCTCATCCAGCGTTTCGATCCCAACGAGCTGCCGATCGTCTCGCTGGCGATCACGTCGACGGTTCTTTCGACGCCGCAGATCACGGCGCTCGCCGACCCGACCATCGCCGGCGATCTGCGCGCGATTCCCGGCGTGGCGCAGGTCAACGTGGTCGGCGGTGACAGCGCGCAGCTCAATGTGAACGTGCGCCCGACCGATCTGGCGTCGGTGGGCGTCGGCGTCGATCAGGTGGTGAACGCGCTCCGCGCGCAAAACCTCGCGGCGCCGGTCGGCGCAGTGAACAGCGCCCTCGAGCAGCGGTCGATTCGCCTCGAGGGGCGGCTCCAGCATCCTGAGGACTTCAATTCGCTCGTCATCTCGCAGCGGAACGGACAGCTCATCACCCTCGGGCAAGTCGCGAACGTGGAGGCGGGCGCGGCGGAGCCCAAGTCGGCGGCGCTCTACAACGGCGTGGCCGCGATCGGGCTCGACATCGTCAAGTCGCGAGAGTACAGCACGACCGCGGTGGCCGACGGCATTCGCGCTCGCGTCGCCGACCTGCAGAAGACGCTCCCGCCGGGGACGTCGATCAAGGTCGTGCGCGACGCCGGCGTCCGCGTCCGCGCGTCGGTCCGCAACGTGGCGGAGGCGCTGATCGAAGGCGCCCTGCTGACGGTGCTCGTGGTGTTTCTCTTCCTCAACTCGTGGCGTTCGACCGTCATCACCGGTCTCGCGCTCCCGGTGTCGGTGCTTGCGTCGTTCGTTCCGCTCGCCGCGTTCGGCTTCACCCTCAACACGATGTCGCTGTTGGGGCTCTCGCTGGCGATCGGCATTCTGATAGACGACGCCATCGTCGTGCGCGAGAACATCGTGCGCCACGTCGAGATGGGCGCCGATCACATGCAAGCAGCGCACGAGGGAACCGACGAGATCGGGCTCGCCGTGGCGGCGACGACCTTCTCGATCGTCGCCGTGTTCGTACCGGTCGGCTTCATGCCGGGGGTGGCGGGGCAGTGGTTCAAGCCGTTTGCGCTCACCATCGCCGCCGCGGTGCTGGTGTCGCTCTTCGTATCGTTCTCGCTCGACCCGATGCTGTCGGCCTACTGGCCCGATCCGCAGCTCGAGGCGCACGAGCGGCGCAACGCGATCGCGCGCGCGCTCGAACGGTTCAATGCCTGGTTCGATCGGCAGGCGGGGCGCTACCAGTCGCTGATCGGCTGGGCGCTCGACCACCGCTGGACGATGGTGGCTCTCGCCGTCGGCTCACTCGTATTCGCGATCTTTCTTCAGGTCACGATCGGCGGCTTCGCGTTCGTGCCGGTGAGCGACGCGAGCGAGCTGAACATTGCCGTCGAGACGCCTCCGGGCTCGAGCCTCGACTACACGACGCTCAAGGCGGAAGAGATCGCGCGGATGATTCGCCAGCGGCCGGAGGTGGCGTACACCTACACCACCGTCGGCAGCAGCACCGGCGCCGGCACGGTGGACAATGCCAGCGTCTACGTGCGGCTGGTTCCCAAGAGCCAGCGCTCGCTGAACCAGGACGCGCTCGGCCAGGTGCTCCGTCAGGAGATGCGGTCGATCGGCGGCGCCACGGCCTACACGTACGCCTCCGGGTTCGGCGGCGCGCAGAAGGAGATTCAGCTTCAATTACAGGGTCCTGATCAAAACACGCTCAACACCTTCGCCGATCGGATCCAGCGCGCGATGGCGGCGACGCCGGGCGCGGTCGACGTCGGGCTGTCGACGCGCGGGCAGTCGCCGGAGTTCGACGTTCGCGTCAACCGCGGCCTGGCCGGGACGCTCGGCGTGAGCCTGAGCCAGCTCGCGGCGTCGCTGCGCTTCGCCTTCGCCGGCGTCGACGCCGGCACCTGGGTCGACCCGGCGGGAATCTCCCGCTACGTGCACGTGCGGCTGGTGCCCGAGGCGCGCGAGAACGCGGCGGACCTGGGCCAGCTCCCGGTGATGGTGGCGCCGGCACAGGCAGGCGGGCTCGGGGCCGGCCCCGCCGTCGGAGGCCCATCGCCGAGCGCCGAGACCTTCGTCCCGCTCAGCCAGGTGGCGACGATCACGCCGAGCTACGGTCCGTCGCAGATCGACCACTACCAGCGCGAGCGCGTGATCACCATCGGCGCCAACACCGAGGGCGCGTCGCTCGGCCGCGTATCGCAGGCGGTGATGGCGAACGTGAACAAGATCGCGCTGCCGGCGGGCTATCACATCTCGCTAGGCGGCGAGACCGAGAGCCAGAACGAGGTGTTCGGCAACATCTTCATCGCGCTCGGCGTGGCGGTGATGTTGATGTATCTCATCCTCGTCGTGCAGTTCGGATCGTTCCTCGATCCGCTCGCGATCCTCATCTCGCTGCCGCTGTCGCTGATCGGCGTGGTGCTCGCCCTGCT
>JBIOHX010000346.1:0-3477 GCA_044449465.1 Gemmatimonadales bacterium
ATCCGATGCCCCCACCGGCGGCAAACGCGAAAGCGGCGTTCGTGGCATCGGTGCCTACGGGAATTCCTCGCTGGCCGGCCGTGCTCAAGGCGGGCGAGGCTCCCGGGCACTTCGCGAACGTGGATCTTCGCGCGAACGAATCGGCGCGCTGAGCCGTCGCGTAGCGTCTGCTCGCTCGGGCGTCGGCGAAGGCCGGCGCCTTTTTTTGTCGTCCGGGTACGTCGGACCGTATATTGGTCGCATGTCGCCGGTGATCGACGCGAAAACGCTCCGCTCCGCGGTGAAATCCGTATCGTTCGCGCCGGCCTACTATTTTTACGGTGACGACGATTATCTGAAAAACGAAGAGGCGCGGCGGATGGTCGACGCGGCGGTCGATGCCGCGACGCGCGACTTCAACTTCGAGCTGCTGCGCGGCGGCGACGTCGACGCAGAGACGCTTGGAACCGCCGTGAGCACGCCGCCGATGATGGCCGAACGGCGCGCGGTCGTCGTACGCGACGTCAACGCGCTCAAGAAGGACGCACGCGGCATGCTCGATCGGTATCTCGCGCGACCCGCATCCGACTTGCTCCTCATCCTCTTGGCGTCCGCCGGCGCGAAGGCCGACAAATCGTTGTCGGCCGCGACGGCAGCGCTCGAGTTCAAGCCGCTCGCGGGCGACCGGGTGCCGAAGTGGATCGCGTACTACGCGGAGCACGAGCTCAAGACGACCATCACCGACGGCGCGATCGCGCTGTTGCAGGACGCCGTCGGCGCCGATCTCGGCCAGCTCAAAGTGGAGCTGGACAAGTTGGCGAGCTATGCGAGCGGCGCCCCGATCAACGAAGCGGCGGTATCGGCGGTGGTAGGCGTGCGGCCCGGCGAAACGACCGGCGATTTCCTCGATGCCGTGGCACGCCGCGACGCCGCGGCCGCGCTGGCGATGCTGCCGGCGGTGCTGCAGCAACCCAAGGGAGGCGCGGTGCCGCTCGTGATCGCGCTGACGGTGCAGACGCTCGGCATTGGCTGGGCGCAATCGGCGCGTGAGCGCGGGGCGAGCGCGGGTATGTTGAGTGGAGATTTATTCAATCTCTTGAAAGAGACCGGCGCCTACCCTGGACGTGCTTGGGGGGAGTTCGTGAGCACCTGCGCGCGCGCGTCGGCGCAGTGGTCCCCCCGCGCCGTCGACGACGCGCTCGACGCGTTGCTCGCCGCCGACGCGGCGCTCAAGGGAAGCCGGGTCTCGTCGGACGAGCAGTTGATGTCGACGCTGGCGCTCACGCTTTGCGGCTCGGCGGGGCGGAGGCGCGCCGCGTGAATCGCCTCGCGCCGTTCGTTCTGGTCGTCGCGTGCGCGGCTGGCGCCCTCGCGCCGCCGCCTGTCGCGAGCGCCCAGCGCGAGGGGGCGCCGCCGAGCACGGCTGCCGATTCGGTGTACGCGCGTGCGCGACGGCTCGTGGTAAGCGGCAATGGCGCCGCGGGACGCCTGCTCGTCGACTCCATGGTCGCGGCCACCGAACCGGACACGCCTGGCTACGCCGACGCTCTTTACTGGCGCGCCGCGCTTGCGGCGTCGACCGACGACGCGGCAAGCGACTACCGCCGGATGATCGTCGAGTACCCCACTTCGCCGCACACCGCCGACGCGCTGCTCGCGCTGGCCCGCCTCGAGATCGCGCGTGGCGACCGCACGCTCGCCGCCACGCACCTCGAACGCTTCCGCCTCGAGAATCCGAAGCACCCCGACCACGCGGCGGCGGGACTCCTGCTAGCGCAAGTCTCGTTCGAGCAGAACGACCTGGCCCGCGGCTGCACCACGCTGCAGGAGACGCTGCGCGAGGTGCCGGCCGACGCGGTCGAGATGCGGAACCAACTGCTGTACTACCAGCCGCGCTGTGCCGCGGCTGATGCCAATCCCGCGTCCAATCTGCCGCCTGCTCCGGTGGTGCAGCCGCCGCATGGCAAGGCGCCGACAGATTCCGCCAAAGCCTCGCCGCACGCATCCTCCGCCAAGGCTCCCGCGGCGGCGCGCGGGCGCTACACGCTCCAGCTCGCGGCGTACGCGTCGAAGGCAGACGCCGAGGCGCTCGCCAAGCGGCTGAAGGGGCGCGGCTTCGAGGTGCGAGTGGTAGGCGGCACGAGGCTGTTCCGCGTTCGCACGGGACACTACGCGACCCGCGCCGCGGCCGCCGCCGCGCAGGCGCAGCTCAAGGCGAAGAAAATCTCGGCGTTCATCGCCGAGGCGGGCCCAGAGGATCCGTGACGACGTCCGTGCAGACGCCGCTCATGGAACAATACCGGCAGATCAAGAGTCGCCATCAGAACGCGATCTTGTTCTTTCGAATGGGCGAGTTTTACGAGATGTTTTTCGACGACGCCGAAACGGCGTCGCGCGTGCTCGGGCTCACGCTCACCGCACGCAACAACGGCGGTGCATCGGAAGTGCCGCTGGCCGGCGTTCCGGTGAAGGCGGCCGGCGACTACGTACGGCGGCTCGTTCAGCAAGGCTTCCGCGTCGCCATCTGCGAGCAGACGGAAGATCCCAAGCTCGCGCGCGGCGTGGTGCGACGCGAGGTGATCGAGACGGTCACGCCGGGTGCCGTGTTCGCCGACGATTTGCTCGACGGCACGCGCAACAACTTCATCATCGCGCTCTGCGCGCTCGCCGAGGGACGTGGCGGCGATCAATCACGGGCGCCGATCGGCGTCGCGGCGGCAGATGTGTCGACCGGCGAAGTGCGGCTCATCGCGACCACGGCGGGCGACCTCGATCCGCTCATGGCGCGACTCGCGCCGCGCGAGATCTTGCTTCCCGCCGGCTCGCGGCTTTCGCTGCCGGCGTCTCGGAACGACGCGCTCGTCACCGAGCGCGAGCTCTGGGAGTTCGATCCGCCGCTCGCGCGCGACGATCTCGCCCGGCAATACGGCGTGCTGTCGCTCGACGGGTTCGGCATCGAAGCGAGCGATGCCGCCATTGTCGGCGCCGCGGGTGCGCTACTGCGCTACCTGCGCGAGCTCCAGCCCGCCGGGCTTCCGCAGCTCGCGCGGCCGATCGTCGAACGTGCCGGCGGTACGATGCCGCTCGACGAGATGACGCGGCGCAATCTCGAGCTGGTCGAGTCGCTGCGCGGCGCGGGAACCGACGGCACGCTCCTCTCCGTGCTCGACCGTTCGGCCACGCCCATGGGCGCGCGCCTGCTCCGGCAGTGGGTGCTGGCCCCGCTCGCCGAGCGCGCAGCGATCGACGCGCGACTCGACGCCGTCGAGACGTTCGTGAATCACCCCATCGCGCGCCAAACGCTGCGCGACGCGATCGACGACGTGCGCGACGTGGAGCGACTGGCCGCGAAAGCGGCGGCGGGCCGGAGCACGCCCCGCGAGCTCCGCGCGCTCGGCGATTCGCTCGCCGCGCTTCCCGCGGTGGCCGACGCACTGAATCGCGTCGCCGACCGTGGCCGGCTGCACGAGATCCTCGCCCAGTGGGACGACGCCGCAC
>JBIOHX010000347.1:0-3469 GCA_044449465.1 Gemmatimonadales bacterium
AGGCTGGCCAGGCCGCCCTGGATGGCGCGGTCATCGCCGAACCGGCGGTCGCCGCGCAACTCGAAATAATCCTCGAAGATCAGCTTGAGGTAGTCGTTGGTATACGGGCGGTCGCGGAAGCGCGCCACCTGCACCCGCTGCCAGGGCGTGAGATTCTGATAGATCTCCACGCGCAGATCGGCCAGCTTCTTCTCGAGCGGCGCGATCTCCTCGTTGACGTCGAGCTGCTGGTCGCCCGCCAGGCGCTTCAACTCGTCGATCTGCCGTTCCAGCTCGGCGATCGGCTTCTCGAACTCGAGCGTGACCGAGGTGCCCACGTCAGCCTCCTCCGCCACGCACGAGGCGAACGCGGTCGGCGCCGAGCACCGCGCGGAGGTCGGTCAACGCCGCTTGCGAGGCCGCGATGCGCAGCGACCGTGACTTGAAGCGCGCCGCCGACCCGCTGCCATCGCTCCACTGCACTTCGAGCGGCGGCGACGAGGCGTGTCCGGTCGAATGGGTCTCGACCACCACGCGCACGTCGCGGATCACGTCCGGGGTCAACCCCGGATCGCCACTCGCCCCGCGCGACGTCAGATCGATCGCCACCGCCACCTGTCCCGTCAAGCGCAGCTCCACGAACGGCGTGAGCGATTCGACGATGAACGTCGGATTGTCGACGTCCTGGTCGCGCCGCGAGTAGCTCCCCTTCAACAGCACCGGTACGTCGGTCTTCACCCGGTCCGCCAGCATCGTCCACGCCTCGGGGAAGACCAGGACCTCGGAAGATCCCGAAAAATCCTCCACTGTCAACCGCGCGAACTCCGCTCCCGACCGCTTGCTGAGCTGCCGCTTGACGGCCGTGATCACCACGCCAAGCGCCAAAGGCCGGTCCGTCCACGCTCCCAATTGAGACACGGTGTGGGTGGCGAACAGTTCGCACTCGACGCGAAACGGCTCGAGGGGGTGGCCCGAGATGTAGAACCCGAGAATCTCCTTCTCCTTCGTCAACCGCTCCGACTCCGTGAGCGCCGGCACGTTGGGAAGAACCCGCGGCGCCGAAACGGAGTGCCCGTCGTGCCCGCCGCCGCCGAGCAGCGAAAATTGTCCGACCGCCGCCTCCTGCTGCTTGAGCGACGCCTCGTGCAGCGCGCTGTCGAGCACCGCCCAGAGCTGCGCGCGGTGCCCGCCGAGCGAATCGAGCGCACCCGACGCGATCAACGCCTCGAACACCCGCTTGTTGCAGAGCCGCAGATCGACCCGCTCGCAGAGATCGAACAGGCTCGTGAACGCGCGCTCGCTCCGCGCCGCCACGATCGAATCGATCGCCGAACGGCCGACGTTGCGGATCGCGCCCAGACCGAAGCGGATGCGCTTGTCGCCGATCACCGTGAACTTGTAGCCCGACTCGTTCACGTCGGGCGCCAGCACTTCGAGTCCCAGCTCCCGCGCCTCGTTGATGAACTTGACGACGCTGTCCGTGTCGCCGATCGACGACGACAACAGCGCCGCCATGAACTCGGCGGGGTGGTGCACTTTGAGCCACGCCGTCTGGTACGACAGCACCGAGTAGGCGACGGCGTGCGATTTGTTGAAGCCGTAGCGGCCAAAGGTCTCGATCTGCCCGGACAGCTCTTCGATGATCTTCCGGTCGTAGCCCCGCGCCACCGATTTCTCGACGAACTTGTCGAGCTCCTGCTTGATCAGCTCCGCGTCCTTCTTGCCCACGGCTTTGCGCAGCACGTCGGCCTCGGCGAGCGACAGGCCCGCCAACACCTGCGCGATGCGCATCACCTGTTCCTGATAGGTGATGACGCCGTACGTCGGCTCGAGGATCGGCTCCAGCACGGGCAGCGCGTAGGCCACCGGCTCTTCGCCGCGCTTGCGCCGCTGATAGATGCGGTGTGTGCCGGCGTCGAGCGGGCCGGGGCGCATCAGCGCGTTCGCCGCGACGAGATCGTCAAACCGGTCGCACCGCATCCCGCGAAGCAGGTCCGTGGCGATCGTCGACTCGAACTGGAACACGCCTATCGTCCGGCCGGCCCGGAGCATCTGGTACACGCCGTCGTCGTCGTGCGCGATCGCGCCGAGGTCGATCGACGTGCCAGTTCTCTGCTCGATCGCGCGCAGCGTGTCGTGGATGACCGTGAGCGTCGTCAAACCGAGGAAATCCATCTTGAGCATGCCCGCATGCTCGAGACAGTTCATGTCGTACTGGCTCACGATCACCGACTCGTCGTCGCCCGAGCCCGCCCCCTTGGATGGCTGCGTGCACACCGGCACGTAATCGTCGACCGGCCCGGGCGCGATCACCACGCCCGCGGCGTGCACGCCGGTATGGCGCGACAGCCCTTCGAGCGCGATCGCGTAGTCGAGCAGGCGCTTGTACCGCTCATCGGAGCGATAGAGCTTGCCGACGTCGGCCACCTGCTCGATCGCCTCCTTCACCGTCAGCGAGAAGTTCGGCTGATTGGGAATCAGCTTGGCCAGCGCGTCCGTCTCGGCCGGCGTGAAGCCGAGCGTGCGACCCACGTCCTTGATCGCGGCCCGCGACTTCATCGTCCCGAACGTCACGATCTGGCAGACCGACTCCCGGCCGTACTTCTGCCGCACGTACTCGATCACCTCGCCGCGCCTCTCGAAGCAGAAGTCGACGTCGACGTCCGGCATCGACACGCGCTCGGGATTTAGAAAACGCTCGAACAGCAAGTCGTAGGTCAGCGGGCAGATGTCGGTGATGCGAAGCGAGTACGCCACGAGCGAGCCCGCCGCCGAACCGCGCCCCGGTCCCACCGGTATGCCGCGGTCGCGCGCCGCCTTGATGAAGTCCGCGACGATCAGGAAGTAGCCGGCGTAGCCGGTCTTCGTGATCACGCCGAGCTCGTAGCCGAGCCGCTCCTGAACGTTCGCGGGCAGCGGATTGCCGTACCGCTCCTTCGCGCCCGCCGTGGCCAGCACCGTCAGCAGCTCGTTCTCGCTCGTCGCGCCGTCGGGGAGCGGGAACGCGGGCAGGTGGTACTTCTTTCCAAAATCGAGCGACACCTGGTCGGCGATCCGGAGCGTGTTCTCGAGAACGTCCGGCCGGTCGGCGAAGTGCGCCGCGATCTCCGGCGCGCTCTTGAAGTACAGGCCGCGGTCGTAGCGCATCCGGTCGGCATCGCTCCGGTCCTTGCCCAACCCGATGCACAGCAGCACGTCGTGCGCGTCATGATCCTCGGCGCGCAGAAAGTGCGCGTCGTTCGTGGCGATCACCGGCAGGCCGAGCGCGTCGGCCAACGCGAACACACGGCGGTTGAGCGTCGACTGGCCCTCCGACTCGTGCGCCTGGACCTCGAGGTAGTAGCGATCCTTGAACACGTTCGCGTACCACTCGGCGGCCTCGCGCGCAGCTGCCTCGTCATCGGCCATGAGACGCTGCGCCACCTCGCCCGCCAGGCAGGCCGACGAGACGATGATCCCCTCGCTGAACCTGGCCAAGAGCTCGCGGTCG
>JBIOHX010000348.1:0-3410 GCA_044449465.1 Gemmatimonadales bacterium
CGCGTTCACGTTGCGCCGCACAAGGGCAGCCGTTGCCTCCGCGTCCGCTCGCCCGCGCAGTACGAGATTCATGACGCTCCACCACGTGTACGGCACGTACATTTCCGGTGGGCTCGCCCGGTCGAGGGCGACGTCCTTGACGTCGCTCGCTACGCCGATCACCACGGTGGTGTCGGCAGGGGAATACGCGCTGACGACGCGCGCACCGACGGCGTGCCCAGCCGGCCAAAACGCGTGGGCCATCGTTTCGTTCACGATCGCCGCGCGGGTCCCGTCGCGAGCGTCCTGGTCGGTGAACGCACGTCCTTCCAGCAGTCGGACACCCATCGTCGTCAGGTAGTTCAGGCTCACCGAACGGCCTTCGATGACCGGCGCATGAGCCGCATCGAGGGCGGGTCGCCCGACGATGTTGACCGCACCCCAGTTTCCTTCTCCGCCGAGTGGGAGGCGGTCGATGGCTGCGGCGCTCTCGATGCCGGGCTCCGCGTCGAGGCGGCGAAGCAACTCGGCAAGGAGGGCCGTTCGTTGGGCGACTTGCGGATACGCCGCGTCAGGCAGCGCCACGCGAACCGTGGTTACGTGGGAGGTGCTGAAGCCGGGACTCACGGTGCTCAGACGCGCGAAGCTTCGCGCCAATAGGCCGGAGCCGACCACCAACATCATCGTCAACGCGACCTCTCCCACGACCAGCGCATTCCGAAATGTCGTCATGCGACGCGAGCCATGACTCCCGCGCTGGCCCTCACGCAGAGCGGCGCCCAAGGCGACGCGGCCGGCGTGCAGCCCAGGCACGATCCCTACGAGGAGCATGATGAGCAACGCGAGTGCTCCAGTGAACGCGACCGTCACGCCGGTGACCCTCGGCGCTTCGAGCCGGGGAAGACTCCCAGCGCTCGCGGTGAGGATCGCGCGCAGTCCGGTATCGGCGAGCGCGAGCGCGAGCACGGCGCCCGCGGCGGCCAGGAGAAGAGTTTCCGCCAATGCCTGCCGAACCAATCGCGTTCTCGATGCGCCGAGGACCGCGCGCAGGGCGAATTCGCGTTCGCGCGCAATGGCGCGTGCCACGAGCAAGCCGGCAACGTTCGCACACGCAACGAGCAGCACGAGCCCCACCGCCGCGAACGTGAGCCACAGGGTGGGCCGCACGCTGCCCACGAGCTCGTCGATGAGCGGTCGCACGGTGACGCGCCAATCACCGTCTGAGGCGGAATACACTGCAGCGAGGCGATTGCGTACAACGTCCAGCTCACGCCTGGCGCGATCGACGCTCACGCCGTCGCGAAGGCGCCCGATCATCCAGAACTGATGCGACGCCCGATCGCGTGCGATCCAAGGGCCGAGCGAGCCTACGGGCAGCCACACGTCGCAGTGACCAGGGAAGACGAACCCGGCCGGCATGACGCCGATGAGCTGATATGGCTCACCATCGAGGCGCTAGGTGCGCCCGATCGCGGTGGTCTCTCCGGCAAGGCGCGTGCGCCATAATACGTCACTGGCGAGAAACACGCGCGACCCGTTGCCGGGGACGTCCTCTGCCTTGGTGAACCCGCGACCGCGCGCAGGCCGTACGCCAAGCATCGGGAAGAGATCGGCGGTGGCGATCGAAAACTGAACGCGATCGGCGACCCCCGCGGAGCCGAACACCATGCCGTCACCACCGCTGACATCCCAATACGCGCCCGAGCTGGAGAAGAGGTCACGCAGCGCCGCCCGCTCGCGGTACCGCGTGAACGGCGCGCCTGTTCGTTCCACGTTGCCCGGCCGCGTTTCGGAGACGATGACCAGGCGTTCGGGATCGTGGAACGGGAGCGGCTGGAGGACCACTTCGTCGACGACGCTGAAGATCGCGGCGTTGGCGCCGATGCCGAGCCCCAGCGTCAGCACGCACACGCCGGCGACGACCGGAGTACGGCGCAACTGGCGCGCGCCATGACGCAGGTCGACAATGAGGTCGTCGAACCAACGTCGTCCCCACGTCTCGCGCGCGACCTCGGCGACGAGCGTCGGGTTGCCGAAAGCCCGTCGGGCCGCCGCCCGGGCGTCCGCCGGCGAGAGTCCGCGCGCAATCAGCTCGTCCGCCCTCTCCTCGAGGTGTTGACGAATCTCGGCGGTGAGATCGTCGCCGAGGCGGGACCGCCAGCCGAACAGGGTGCTCAGCTTGCGCATGGTGGCCCTCACGATGGTTATCCTAGTTCAGAATAGGCCTAGAGTGAACTAGTATACGGTTGGTCTCGGGACCGCAAGGGCAGGCCCGCGTTCGACGAGAGCGGGTCGTGGCGAAAGGGTTCGCCGGATCGTCCCCAAGACTAGCAGGAGCACACATGCTTTCGGAATCTGACATGAGCGATGACGAACGAGGGCACCGGTTCGGTCTCGCGCTGGCCATGGCCCCGTTGGCGGCGCCCGCGGCGGTGCTCTTTGGGACTGCCGTGTTCGCAGTCGTCAAACCTCAGCCCGGGACGGAGGGCATCAATCCGGTTGCCGGTCTGATCTTCGTCGCCGCGCTCCTCCTTGTGTACGGCGCTCCGCTCGCTTATGGAGCGACATTCGGTGTGCTCTGGCCGGCGGCCGTGCTGTTGCGCGATGCCGGCCGATTCACCTGGTGGAGCATGACCCTGCTGGGGGCGGCCGGGGGAGGCGCGCTGTTCCCGATGTATCTGCACCTGCTCGCCCCGCAGGGGACGTGGCATTTCTTTCCCGGCGCTGGCTACGTGGGAGGCGCGGCGACGGGGTGGGCCTTTTGGTTCGTTGCAACCGGTGGCTCGCGCAGGATGTCGACAGTGGCTGCAGCGGCGAACCGGTCGGCGCCGGAGTGACCGGAGTGATCAGGAGCTCGGGTTTCGCGGAGAGCTCGCGTCCCGAACCATGCGCTCGGCCTCGAGCCAATCCGCGACCTGATCGCCGCCGTCTTCGCCGCGCGACAGATAGATCTCGTACGCCCGGCGGCGGATTTCTCCGTCGAGCCCGTCGCGGTCGACGAACCGCGCTTGGTCGGCGGCGCGCTCGACAGGAAGGGCCGATCGATCGACATTGTCGTCAAGCGCAGGCGAGGCGTCCGTCTGCGCGGCGCGGCCCGTCTTCCGCGGGGCGCGGGTGCTGCGCGTCGTTGGCTTTTTTTGCTTATCGTCGCTTTTCATGATTCAGATCGATCCACGTGGCTGGGTCAGCAGATGGTGCTTTCAGTCCGCTGAGCCAACCGCACCGCGAATAGTGTTCCGTCGAAGCGGTGCCGAGCTCAGTCTTTCCGCTCGATGAGCAAACCCGCCACCCACGCCGCCGCCAAGTTCGCCGAAGAGAACGCGCGGCCGTTCGGCTCGTCCGCACGCCAGCGCCAGCTCTCGGCGCTGGTACCTTCCGCTCGATAGATCCGTTCGAGCACGGGCGTGGCGGCGCGCAGGGCCGCGGCGCCC
>JBIOHX010000349.1:0-3398 GCA_044449465.1 Gemmatimonadales bacterium
GACGCGGCGCCGGCCACGTCCTGCCAATGGTGCGCGACGACGCCGCGGCCCGGCGGTCGGGGCGGTTCGCCGCCGGGTGCGCGCACGGGGGGTGGGGCGGCCATGTGAAAAACTTAGGCAAAAGGGGTAGCGCGCGCGCCTGGTAAACCGTTTGGCTCGCTCGTCGTGACTTACCTACGCACCCCAACGATTCCACGAGGACTTATGCGATTCTTCAGACTGACGCCGGCGCTGCTCGCCGGCGCCCTGGCGCAACCGGCGGCGGCACAACGCCCGGCCATCGTGCGCGCCGCACCGCTCGCGGGCCGAACCGCGATCGCTCTTCGCGCGGGCCCCCACGCCGTGATCGGCATCAGTACATCGTCGTCGTCGTCGAGCCGCGACACGCTCGGACTGCTCGTGAGCTCGGTGCGCCCCGACAGCCCGGCGGAAAAGGCCGGCATCTCCGAAGGCAACCGCATCGCGTCGATCGACGGCGTCAGCCTCAAGCTCTCGGCCGCCGACGTCGGCGACGACGAGATGGCCGACGTGATGTCGCGGCGGTTGAGCCGCGAGCTCGACCGCATCAAGCCGGGCGACGACATCGATCTGCGCGTCTACGCCGACGGCCAGACGAAGTCGTTCAAGGTGAAGACCATGGCGCCGGAGGATCTGTATCAGACGGCCGAGCAGCGTCGCGCCGCCGACCGCCCGACGCTCGGCATCGGCCTCGCCATGACCGGAAGCGCGCGCGACACGCTCGGCGTGTTCGTCCTCTCGGTCGAGGATGGCGGGCCGGCGGCGAAGGCGGGGATCGAGGAGGGCAGCCGCATCGCGTCGATCAATGGCGTCGACGTTCGCGGCCGGCGCCCTGATACCACCGACGACGACTTCGTCTTCATGCGCGGCGACGGCACCAACCGCTTGACGCGCGAGATCGAGCGTCTCAAAGCCGGCGACGAGGTCGACCTTCGCGTGTACTACAACAACCAATACAGAAACGTGAAAACGAAGCTCGCCCGCGCCGGCGAGCTGCCGCGCCGGAACCGCGCCGTGTACATCACCAGCGACGGCTCGAGCTTCGGCGGGATGGGAGGGGTGTCGATCGACGCGTCACGGGTCGGCGACCAGGTGCGCCGGGCGATGGACGAAGCGCGCGTGGCGACTGATAGGGCCATGGTCGGCGCCGGCCAAGGCTTCGGCATGGGCTTCGGGCGGCTTTGGGGACGCACGATGTCCTGGTAGGCGAACACTCGACGTGAAGTGCCTGTAGCGAAGCACCTGAATGACGAAACGCGGTCCGCCGACTACTACCGGCTGGCCGCGTTGCGTCGTCAGGCCGGATCACGCCATCAGAACTCGACCTGCGCTCCGAGCTCGACGACGCGGTTGGGCGGAATGCCGAAAAATTCCGTGGCCGAGCGCGCGTTGCGCGACATCAGGACGAACAGCTTCTTGCGCCAACTCGCCATTCGGGGCAGCACGACATCGTCGGGTGCGCGCCGGGTGCCCGGTTTTCGCTCTCCGCTGGCGATGATGATCCGCTCGCGGCCGAGATAGAACGTCGTCTCGTTCGGCTTGGCTTTGATCCCGGACTCGCGCGCGTGCTGAAGGATGTGCGGCACGTTCGGCGATTCCATGAAGCCGTACCGCGCGGTGACGCGATAGAAGCCCTGCTCGAGCTTCTCGACGGTGACGCGCTCGGATGCCGCGACCTCCGGCACTTCCTGCGTCAGCACCGACATCAGGATCACCTGTTCGTGCAGCACCTTGTTGTGCTTGAGGTGATGCAGCAGCACGACCGGGACGCCGTCATTCGACGACGTCATGAACACGGCGGTCCCTGGCACGCGCAACGGCTTGCGGCGTCCCACGTCGCCGAGAAAGAGGTCGAGCGGCAGCGAGCCGGCGTGCAACGCCTGGTTGAGCAGGTGGCGGCCCTTCTTCCAGGTGCTCATGAGCGTGAACACGCAGATCGCGATCACGATCGGCACCCAACCGCCGTACTCCACTTTGATGACGTTGGCCGAGAAGAGCGCGAGGTCGATCGCGAGGAAGATCAGGGTGATCGGGAGAATGTGGGCGAGCGACCAGTTCCACCGCGCGCGGGCGACGACGCCGAACAGCACTGAGGTGATGGCCATCGTGCCGGTGACGGCGATGCCGTACGCAGCGCCCAGGTGCTCCGACGATCGGAAGCTGATGACGAGGAGCAAGCAGCCGACCATCAACGCTTGATTGATCTCGGGAATGAAGATCTGTCCCGCCTCGCGGCGCGACGTGTGCAAGATGGTCACACGCGGCGAGTACCCGAGCTGCACCGCCTGCTGGGTGAGCGAGAAGGCGCCCGAGATGAGCGCTTGCGACGCGATCACGGCGGCGAGGGTGGCGAGCACCACGAGCGGCAGCAGGATCGCCCGCGGCGCGAGGAGATAGAACGGGTTCGACACCGCGCTCGAGTTGCGCAGGAGCAGCGCGCCCTGACCGAGGTAGTTCACGAGCAGCGCCGGCAGCACGAGGGTGAACCAGGCAATGCGAATGGGGCGCTTCCCGAAATGCCCCATATCCGCGTAGAGCGCTTCGGCGCCGGTGACCGCGAGCACGACGGCGCCGAGGGCGAGGAAGCCGATCCGGCCGTTGGCCCAGAAGAACGTGACCCCGTGCCACGGGTTGAGCGCGAGCAGGATGCGCGGCTCCCGCGCGATGCCCACGGCGCCGAGGACCGCGATGGTCAGGAACCAGAGACACATGATCGGCCCGAAGGCCGTGCCGACCCGTCCGGTGCCCAGGCGCTGCACCATGAAGAGGGCGAAGAGGATCACCATCGCGAACGGGACGATGAGACTGTCAAAGGTCGGCGTCGCGACGTGCAGTCCTTCTACCGCGGACAGCACCGACATGGCCGGAGTGATGATCCCGTCGCCGTAGAGGAGCGCGGCGCCGAAGAGGCCGAGGGAGATGAGCAGCAGCCGCCGGTGGGAGTCGCCCCGTCGCCGCTCCTGCTGAAGGATGAGCGCCATCAGCGCGAGGATGCCGCCCTCGCCCCGGTTGTCGGCGCGCATGATGAAGACGATGTACTTGACCGCGACCACGAGCACGAGCAGCCAGACGATCAGCGACAGCACGCCGTACACGTTTTCGGTCGTCGGCGCGAGTCCGCTCTTGGCCATGAAGCACTGCTGCAGCGCGTACAGCGGGCTGGTGCCGATGTCGCCGTAGACGATGCCGAGGGCCGTGAGCGATAGAAACGCGAGGCGGCGCCCCGTCGGGTTCGACTCGACGTGCTGGCGTGGCGGCACCGCGCCGTGCAAGGAGGCGCTCTATGCCGTTGCTTAAGGACGGGCGCGTCGTCGACGACCCCTGGCGCCATGTCGACGACAACGAGTCCCTGCCGGAGGGCGCGCCGGCGACCGTGTCGC
>JBIOHX010000350.1:0-3391 GCA_044449465.1 Gemmatimonadales bacterium
CCCCACCCCGAGCCATGCCCCACCTTCCCCTTCGCACGGTCGCCGACGCGCCGGTTCGAGCCATCGCCATGGAATGGCTCGACGAGCTCGCGACATCCCTCGCCGATGCATCCACCGATCGCGCCCTCCTCTGCCGGACCACGCTCACGTCGCTCTTCTATCCCGAGTACGCGACGAACTGGGAGACGGCGGTGGCCGATTCGCGACTCGCGCGCGCGACGAGGCTCGCGCTGGCGGCAATGGACCCGCGCAACGTCACGCTCGAGCCCGAGTACTACGGAGACTGCGACGAGGCGCGCTTTCAGCGCGTCAAGCCGCTCCTATGGCTCTGGTATTCCTTCGACCGGACTCCGGCGGCGGCGCAGAACGTTTGGCTCGGCATCGAGCTCCGCCGGCTGCTCGCGCGGCACATCTTCAAGCAATGCGGCGAAAACTTCAAGGCGTTCCACAACGTCGAATTTTCGTTCGGGTACAACATGCAAGTCGGCGACAACGTCGTCGTCCACCGCAACGTGCTGCTCGACGACCGCGGCGGCATCGTGCTCGGCAACGACGTGTCGATCAGCGACTACGCCAACATCTACAGCCATACCCACAGCATCGTCGAGCAGCGCGA
This sequence comes from Gemmatimonadales bacterium, assembly GCA_044449465.1. Lineage (GTDB taxonomy): Bacteria > Gemmatimonadota > Gemmatimonadetes > Gemmatimonadales > Gemmatimonadaceae > JAQBQB01. The sequence goes on from JBIOHX010000350.1 coordinate 617, forward strand.
CGTCACGAACGCGACGACCGTGATCGAGGACGGGGTGCGCATCACCTACCACGCGACCGTGCTCGCCGGCGTCCACGTCCACGAGCAGGGAATGGTCGGGGCGATGGCCGTGGCGACGAAGGACGTGCGGCCGTACCACGTCTACGTCGGCATTCCGGCCAAGAGCGTGCGGGTCAAGTCCAATGCGCCGGCATCGGTGAACGTGCTCCGCACGAGCCGGGAGCGCGAACAAGACCGCTAGCGGGCGGGGGAGGCCGGCCGGCCCGGTCAATCGACTCGCATCACGTCGTCGACCGGGCCAGCGTGGCCGGCAGCGAGAAGCTCGGCGATCTCGCGGAGCGACGCGCGCTCCGCGGGAAAGGCATAGCGTGCGAGCGCTTCGTCGACGCTGAGCCACGCGAAGGCGCGGTGCTCGCCGGCAATCGCGACTGGAGCCGGTTCTTCGATAAACGCGGCGAACACGATCGCCAACTGCACCGCGTTCGTCTTCTGTAAGTAGAAAGGTTGGACGCGGACGACATACAGCTTGTGGGCCTCGAGGCTAGTCTCTTCGCGCAGCTCGCGCCGTGCCGCGTCGGCCGGCTCTTCGCCGGGCTCGATGTGTCCGTGCACCGGCTCCCATGCCATGGGACAGCGAGTGTCGGGCGCGCGCTGGAGGGCGAGCACCCGCCAACCGCTCGTCAGCGGCCGGATCGCGAATACGTCGACCGTACCCACGTCGATCTGCGTCATGGCGCGAAAGCTACGCGGGCGGCGCTTGGCACGGCGCGCGACGGCGTCGACGTCGTCGCGCAGGTGAAAGGCATCGCCGTCGAACAGCGCGAGGCTCGCTTGCGCCGGCTCGGCGACACGCGGAGCGGCCGGCGCGCCGACCGTGCGCGGCTCGTCGGGCGATGCGACGCGCAGCACCTCGTCGACCGTCGTCCGGCCCGCCGACGCGTGTGCGAGTCCCGATTTCCACAGCGAGCGCATGCCATCCGCCCGCGCCGCCTCGGCGATGCGCTCGGTGGGCTCTCCCGCCGCAACGCGTCGCTCGAACTCGGTGGATGCGAGCAGGACCTCGACGATGGCGATTCGGCCGCGAAAGCCGGCGCCACCGCATTCGGCGCAACTGGCCGATGCTTCGCCGCGGCACGACGTGCAGGTGCGACGCACCAGCCGTTGCGCGAGCACGCCCTTTACCGATGTTGCGATCTTATAGCCGGCCACGCCGATGTCGATCAGCCGAGTGACGGCGCTCGGTGCATCGTTGGTGTGAAGCGTGGAGAGCACGAGGTGACCGGTCAGCGAGGCCTGGATCGCGATCTCCGCCGTCTCCCGGTCACGGATCTCGCCGATGAGCACGACGTCCGGGTCCTGGCGCATGATGGAGCGCAGGGCGGTGGCGAAGTTGAGACCAGCCTTCTCGTTCACCTGCACCTGCACGATACCCGGCAGCCGGTACTCGATTGGATCTTCCACAGTGACGATGTTCACACCGCGGTCTCTCAGCTTTCGCAATGCCGCGTAGAGGGTCGTCGTCTTGCCCGAGCCGGTGGGTCCGGTGACGAGGATCAAGCCTTCGCGCGCCTGAAGCAGCCGGTCGATGCGCGCCAGCTCGTCTTCGTGGAAGCCCATGGTCTCGAGCGTGTGCACCGCGCCGCGGCCGTCGAGCACGCGGATCACGACCTTTTCGCCGTGCGATGCCGGGAGCGTCGACACCCGGAGGTCGACGGCGACGCCGTTGATCGCGACGCGGGCCCGGCCGTCCTGGGGTCGCAGCCGGTCGGCGATGTCGAGGCCGGAGAGAATCTTGATGCGCGACACGAGCGCGGGGCCGAGGGTGCGCGGGATCGTCCGCGTGAGAGCGAGCACGCCGTCGACTCGATGGCGCACGCCGATGCCGCGCTCCTCGGGCTCGATGTGGATGTCGCTCGCCCGTGCCGCGATGCCGGAACCCAAGAGCTCGTCGACGAGCGCGCTGACGGAGGCACCGGAGTCTTCACCGGGATTGGGCGGCGCGGCGTCCTGGCCGGCGGTGAGATGCTGCACCTCGACCAGCGACTCCTGCTGCTCGCGCGCCGGGGTCTCGCCGCGATACGCCTCTTCGATCCGCACCGCAATCTCGGCGGCCGCAGCAACTGCGAATCGCACGCGGCGGCCGGTCGCGAAGGCGAGCGTGCGCTCGCAGTCGACGTCGAGTGGATCGGCGGTGGCGACAAGCAGCTCGTGCTCGGTCGCCGTGAGTGGAACGACGTGAAAGCGCCGCGCCCAGCGTTCGGGGACGAGGGCGACGGCGTGCGCCGAGGCGCGACTCAGGTCGGCAATCGGGAGGTGAAACCGGAGGGCGAGCGTGCCGACGTCGGCGAGCGCGGGCGCGGGGATGGGGGCGCGGGAGGCCATGGCGGCAGGATCGCTGCGAACCCGCGATGGTGCGTCATTGGGCGGTTGCGGATCGGTGCGAAACCTTGCGAGCGGCGTTGCGCGGCTTGCCTGGAGTGAGCCGGTTCGAAGTCTTACAACACGCTCCAGAAATCGCGACTTACGTCGAACGAGAACGTCCATCGCCCGCCGCGCCCCACTCCGCGGGCCACGTCGAAGCGGGCGATGTCGAACGGCAGCAGATACCCAACGCCGATCGATGGGAACAGCCCGCCGTTCTCCACGGGACAACCGACCGGAGACGTGGTTACCCCGCCACGATTCTGTAAATCGACGCAGCCCCCGCGATCGATCGTTCCGACCAGGTTCACGTACGGCGCAATCGCCCCCTGCCCCGGCACGCGTCCGAATCGG
>JBIOHX010000351.1:0-3358 GCA_044449465.1 Gemmatimonadales bacterium
ACATCGCCTCACGCGCCGAGCGATCCGGGGCTGCCGACCGTGCCATGGCGCGCCTTCGCGCCGAGGGGCGGCGGCCCTTTCTCATTCCGTTGGGCGCATCCACCGCCGTCGGGGCCATGGGATTCGTCGCGGCGGTCGCCGAGCTCGTGGAGCAAGGCGTTCGGCCTGATGTGATCGTGCACGCGAGCTCGTCTGGTGGAACGCAGGCCGGTCTCGTCGCCGGCGTCGCGCTCAATGGGCTAGAGACGCGGGTCATCGGCGTGAGCGCTGACGACTCGGCGGCGTCGATCAGCTCGACTGTTCGCGCACTCGTGCGCGGTGTGGAGGGATTGGCGTCGTTCGACGGTCCGGTCGAGGTCGATGATTCGCGCGTCGGGGACGGTTATGGATTACCAACCGCCGCATCGCGCGAAGCACAGGAGCTCGCCGCGCGCACCGAGGCGCTGTTCGTCGACCACACCTACACCGCGAAGGCGTTCGGCGCGTTGATCGCGAACGTGCGCGAAGGTGGATTCGTCTCGGATGAGACCGTGCTCTTCTGGCATACGGGCGGTCAAGTCGGCCTATTCGCGCAATCCTAGCACGCAACACCCTCCGATTTCGGCGCGAGCGCATCGGAGCTGGCTCAGGCTTTGCCTTCGGTCACGGCAATTGAACTCACCGACCAACATGCATCGCTTGCACGCTCGCAGCGCCGCCTTCGCGGCCGCCATCGCCGTTGTCGCAACTCTGTCATCGACCGCTTGGCGGCCGCTTGGCGCGCAGGTGCGCGTCGGCGCCGATTCGTCGACTCGCTTGCAGCGATTCGGGCGCGACGCACTCTATGGCACCGCCGAGGGGCTCGCGTTCGCGGTGTTGGATCAGGCGAACAACGATCCACCCGAGTGGGGCAGCGGCGGCGCGGGGTACAAGAAGCGGGCGCTGTCGAACGTCGGAGAGTTCTACATCCAGGAAGGCGTTACGGAGGGATTGGCGGCGATCATGAAGCGCCCGCTCGACTACCGGCGCTGCGGTTGCCGCGACACCGGCAAACGGATCGGGTGGGCGCTCCAAGCCTCGGTGACCGATCCGTTGCCGAATGGCACGCATCCCATTGCGTTGCCGCGCATCCTCGGCGTCTACGCGGGAAGCTTCGCGCAAGCGTCGTGGCGTCCGGTCAACGGCGGCCGCAGCCGCACCAGCGTCGCCCTCCTCAACGGCACCGAATCACTGGGCATCGGGTTCTTGATCAATCTCTATCATGAGTTTCGATAGAGCTTGAGTCAGAGGTTGGACGTTGGGCGAAGCCGTCCCCTACTGGTATTGGATGTACACCGGCCGCGGGCGGAGAGCGAGAACCTCAGTTGGCGATAACAGCCGGTCGCCCTTTCGCGTGTCGTTGTGGAAGAACAGCTTGAACCCCGTGTACTCCACCGGCTCCGACGCCTCGCAGCGCGCGTAGGTGTCGAACTTGAGCCAGGGTTGCCCCCAGCCATCCATGTTGATCACGACCTGTACGCGCGGATCAAGTTTGATCTGGCCGACGTGCTGGAGCATGTTCGTCGTGAAGCGGTGAATGATCAGCACCTTGGGCGGTAGGTGGTACTTCGTCACCAGCGCCGCGAGCTGGTCGATCGCATAGTTCACGTCGCTGGCGTCCATCGCGCCTATTTTGCTGCCAGGTGTGCGACCCTCGCGGTTGTAGTGCATGTAGAACTCGGGGTCCAGCCCAAGGTGCACGTCGGGCCGCTGCAGGAAGGGAAGGATCACCGGCAGCTCCGAGTCGATCGTGCTCTTGCCCGCCTGGATGTCGAGAATCGTGATCGCGCCGCGGGCGTGCGCCATGCCGTAGATCTTCTCGATCAGATCCGGGTCGGAGCGCTGCCGGTACATCCCGTCCTTCCCCGGCGTGCCCTGCGCGACCGACACGATCAGGTGCAGGGCCGGCAGCACGGGCGTCGACGGGTCCGCGGCGCGCCAGCTCGCGACTACCGAATCGAGCTTCGTGAGCATCTGATCATACGGAATCTCGCCGAGGATTCCCATTTTCTTCGACAGCGGGTTGCCATAGAACGCGACGATGCGCTTTGCCGGCAGGAGTGCCCTCGCGAGAAGCGGCGGCGTCTTCACCGGCCAGCCCGGAGTCGTCAGTCCGGTGCGGATTGCGGCGACCAGTGAGATGCTGTCCGCCTTGGTGCGAGCCTTGGGCTGCGTCGCGATCTGAAGGAGAATCGCCGAGTCGGGGCCAGTGCGGGTTGTCGGCGTGCTCGATGCGCTGGCACTCGACGCGCTGTCTCGCCCGCTACGGCCGAAATCGCCCGATGCCGAATCCCGGGCGGGCGCGGTCGAGCGCGCCACGGTCGATGCCGTCGTGTCAGGTATCGGCGCGCGGTGAGTCGAATCCTGCGCGGCGCCCGAGCTACCGCTGCAAGCCGTGGTCGACAGGCTCGAGGCGGCGGAGCACAACGCGCAGCAGAAATAATTGATCAGTCGGCTCTTCGACATCAGCGCACAATAGTGCAATGGGCGCACCGCCGCGGGCGTTGCGGACGATTGGCGCCCAGGCGGCGCGTCGCTTGCGGGATCGTCGTTCGAACTCCTCAGGAGATGCAACTCATGAAGACCATCACACTCGCGCTTTCCGCCGCCGCGCTCGCCGCCTGCGCGTCGACGGCGAACGTCGCCTCGTCGTCCGGTGAAGTCGGTTCCGTCACGCCTGTCAATGCGCGCACCCTTCCGGCGGGCGCATCCTTCCAGGCAACGCTGAACCAGGCGATCGGCACGAGATCGAGCCACGTCGGCGATCAATTCACCGCCACCGTGTCGAGCCCGCTCGTCGCGAGCGACGGCGAGACGGTGGTGCCCGCGGGCGCCACCGTGACCGGGCACGTCACGGGGCTGCACGCCGGCAGCGTGGTCGGCGATCAGTCAGTGATCCGACTCGACTTCGATCGCCTCGACTTCAACGGGCGCTCATTTCCGTTCGACGCGAGCGTCGCGAATGTGCGGGTGAAAAACGCAGTCAACAATTCCGGCGCGACCAAGGGCGCGGTGACGGGCGCCGCGGCTGGCGCCGTGCTCGGTGCGATCGTCAGCGGCGGTGCGCTGAGCAAGATCATCACCGGCGGCCTGCTCGGGGCGGCGGCAGGCACGGTCATCTCGCTCGGGACGGGCGACATGGAGGCGGTGATTCCCGACGGCAGCTCCATGACGCTGACGTCGACGACGAACGTGAATTTGCGCTAGGCGCGCAATCGGCATCCACCCGATCGTCGCGCTCCGGTCGGAGTGACGGCGATCGGGTCGATGGCGCTGCGGGCCTACTCGATGGGCCGGTGAGTCCGCGCGTTCCAGCTCTGCGCGCCGTCGCGCGCGACCA
>JBIOHX010000352.1:0-3350 GCA_044449465.1 Gemmatimonadales bacterium
ACCCGATTCCAGTCGAGCGCGGTGACCGCGCCGAGGTTGCAGAGGATTCGGTATCTATTGGCGCCGGCGTCCTGCTGCGTGCCGTAGACCCAGTACGGAACCGAGTTGTCGACGGAGAGGTGGTAGATCTGGTCGGTCGACTGGTTGTACCACGAGCTCCACGTGTCACCGCCGTCGAGCGTCACCGTCGCGCCCTGGTCGAGGCCAAGCAGCATGCGCTGCCCGTTGGTCGGGTCGATCCAAAGTTGCTGCGGGTCGTCGCCGCCCGGCGCGCCTTTGAAGCCGGTGAACGTATTGCCACCGTCCGTCGACTTATAGCTCGACGTGTTGATGGTGTAGACGACGTCGGGATTCTGGGGGTCGACGTACACGCCGCAGTTGTAGCCCCCCTGCCCGTTTCGAATTCTCTGATCCTCCGCGTCCATCTGGCGCCAGGTCGTGCCGCCGTCGTCGGACCGGTAGAAGCCGGCGTTCTCGATCAGGAACACTCGCTGTGCGTTGGTATGCATCGCCACGGCGACCGACGTGCGGCCGGCCAGCCGCGGCAGCCCACCACCGGTGATGACGTGCCAGGTGACGCCGCCGTCGGTCGACTTGTAGAGCTGTGTCGTGCTCGGGCCCTCATTGGCGGCGCCGCCGAACCCGCCGAAGCCGCCGCGACCGCCGCCGGGCGGCGGCGGCGGCGTGTAGTGCGCCACGCTCGTCGCGAAGATCACGTCGGGCACGTCGTTGGCGCGAGCCAGCTTCTGCATGCCCACGCTGTCGGCCACGAACAGCGTCCGGGTCCAGGTCGCGCCGCCGTCGGTGCTCCGGAACACGCCGCGCGCTTCGCTTTTTTCGTGGACATTCCCCTGCGCGGCAACGAGGACCACGTTCGGATCCCGTGGATCGACGAGAATCGTCGGGATCTGCTTCGTTGCGTCGAGGCCGAGGTGCCGCCAGGTGCGGCCGGCGTCGGTCGACTTATAGACGCCGTTCCCTTCGTTGATGGCGCCTCCCGTGATCATGTCGCCCGTGCCGACGTACACGATGTTCGGGTCGGAGGGCGCCACGTCGACGGCGCCGATCGACGCCACGTCGTGGATCGAGTCGAAGATTGGGAACCACGTCGCGCCGGCGCTCGTCGTTTTCCAGACACCGCCCGCGGGCAGGCCGGCGTAGAAAACTCCCGGCTGGCCGATCGCGCCGGAGACGGCGGGAATGCGGCCGGCGCGGTAGGGGCGGAGGTTGCGCCAGGTGATACCGGCGTACAGTCGCGCGTCTACCGGCGCGCGCGACTGCCCAGCGGCGGGCGTCGCGCCGGCCAAGACGGCGAGCATGGCGAAGCTGGCGAAGCTGGCGAAGCTGGCGGTCGAGAAGCTCGACGGCGAACGAAGTCGGGAAGCGTGTGACATGGACTGGAACGGGCTCGAGGGACGATCAATTGGTGCCCGCGCAGTATGGTCCTGGCGACGATTCGAGGCAAGCGCCGACGCCGTTTTGCCCGAGCGAGTGCAACGGTTCTGCAAACACTGTTGCATGTCGCGGCCAAGCGTCCCACGTTCATCCCCCACCCTCTGTTTCGCCGCCCCGATCCTTCGCAAGGAGATTGCAAATGTCCACCGCATCGACACGCGGCCGCTTCGTTTGGCACGAGCTGATGACCAGCGATCCCGCCGCCGCGCAAGACTTCTATGGCAAAGTCGTCGGATGGTCGACGAGCAAAGCGGACATGGGTCCGGTCGACTACACGATGTGGATGGCCGGCGAGACGCCGATCGGCGGCGTGATGGCGGTTCCCGACGACGCGAAGGCGATGGGTGCACCGCCGACCTGGCTCGCCTACGTCGAAGTACCCGAAGTCGACAACACGGTCAACGACGCCGTCGCGCTTGGCGCCATCGTCCTCGCGCCGGCGCAAACGGTGCCCGATGTCGGCCGGTTCGCGGTGCTCCAAGATCCGCAGGGCGCGGTGTTCGCCGTGATCACCAGTGCGGCACCGATGGCCGATGAAGGCGATCCGCAGCCATTAGAGTTTTCCTGGCACGAGCTCACCGCCGCCGAGCTCACGGGTGCCGTGGGCTTTTACGAAAAGCTGTTCGGCTGGGAGAAAAAGGGCGAGTTCGACATGGGCCCGATGGGCCCGTATCACATGTACGGGCGCGATCGCTTCACCTACGGCGGCATGATGGCCAAGAGCCCCGACATGCCGGCCCCCTATTGGTTGCACTACGTTCGCGTCGACAGCGCGGACGCCGCGGCCGATCGCGCCAAGAGCGCCGGCGGCACGCTCATCATGGGGCCGATCGACGTACCGGGCGGCGATCGTGTCGCCATTCTCACCGATCCGCAGGGCGCGCGCTTCGCCGTCCATTCCAAGGGCGCACCGATCAACGCCGCTTGACGTTTGCTCGTCGCGATCCGCTCACCGGTCGGGCCACCCGTACAACGCGAGCGCGTTCCCGCGCAGTACCATGCGCGCGATCTCGAGCGCGCGCGGGCGCGTGATCTCGCCGTCGTTCATCATGCCTGTGAGCGCGATCGCGAGCGCCTCGCGCGCCGACGTCGTCGTCTGCCATCCAATCTCCTCCCAGTCGACCGGCGGCGTGCCGGGCGAGAGGTCCGTGCCGAACAGCACCTTCTCCGGATACCACTCGAGCCAGTAGCGGATCACGTCGGACAGCTGGCGAGTCGGTAGGAGCCATGTCTGCTCGGAAAAATCGGTGTACACGTTGGGCTTCATGAGGAGCGGCGCAACCGATTTGGAGAACGGCCCCGCACCGCCGTGCAGCAAGACGAACTTGGTGCCGCGCAGCGTTGGATCGTCCAGCACCGGCTCGAGCAGCAGCGGGTTGGCACCGGCCAACTCGAAGTAGCCGCCGCACCCGTAGCCCGTATGAATGTGAACCGGCAGCCCGAGCCTTCCGGCCTCGGCGGCGATGTGGTGGAAGACGACGTCCTGCAGCGCGGTGTACTCGCTGCTCGTCGGCAGTCCGCCCGCCGCGTAGCGCGCGTATGCCGCGGCAGCTGCCGCGTGATCCCCTCGCGTGAAGTTGAGTGGCCGCAGATACGCGGCCTCGAACTTGACCGCCACCGCGCCGTGGCCCTTCTGCCGCTCGAGCGTCGCCGTCACGACCTGTGACAGATAGGCGTCGAGCGTCGCCGGTAAACGGGCCGCGTTCGACTCCTTCAAATAGCGTTTGAGCAACGCCTCCTCGCGGCCAAAAAAGAACCTGCGGTCGGGGGTCGCCGCGGCGAGCGAGCGGTTGTCGAGCGGGAAGAGCAGGGCATCTTCGAACGGCACCCAGCGAAAGCGCGGCGCGGTCAGTCCGCGCCCCGGTGTCTCTCAATTCACCAGCTCCGTCTCGATG
>JBIOHX010000353.1:0-3343 GCA_044449465.1 Gemmatimonadales bacterium
ATCTTGGGGGTGTGGCGGTAGGAGGTTGGTCCGGAGGAAAGCCGCTCTAGAGGCTGAGCCGAACGCTCAGCCCGTTTGGAACATCGAGGGGCGAGCGTCGTATTTTGCGAGCATGCACGTCAAACATTCGATAAGAGCCGGCGCGTGGCGAGCGGGATGAGATTGTTCTCATTCAAGCGCTGGCGCGCGCGAGAGCTGTTCGCGTGGTGGCTGATCTATTGGCTCGTGCTCATCGTGGCGGGTCTCGGGCCGGGGATGCTCGCCATCTGGCGCGCGACGCGGGTGCCGACAAGTGATTCGGCGAACGTGAATCTAAATGTCAGCAACACTTTGCTGTCGCTGACGGTCAGTCGTTTCGGGCGAACGACGTATGCCGGCTCGATCCACGTCCTCGCGTTTGTCCTGTTGGTGGCTGGGCCGCCCTTGCTGGCCTGGATCGCCTGGGCCGCGACCCGCCGACGTGGCGAAGGGGTACGCAAAGTCGTCTGAGGGGCATGCCCCAGCTACGCATCGCCGCACGCACGCTCGCGCGGAGCCGCGGATTCAGCGCCGTCGCCATTCTATCGCTCGGGTTGGCGATCGCTCTCAATGTCGTCATCTACAGCCTGCTCGTCGCGTTGATCGATCCACCGACCGACGTGCGGCAGCCGGAGCAGCTGCATCGCTTCCGGTATTTCGGCGACGCCCACCATCGTCTTCCCGCCGGCGCCGTGGAGAGCGCGCTGCGCTCGGGCGTGACGGCGTTCGAGGGCGTGACTGGGACGCGGCCACTCGCGATCGGTCATGAGTCCACCATCGAGGCGCACGGCATCGTGCGCGACGTTCTGCCGCTGGTGGCGCGAACGAACATCTTCCAGGTCCTCGGCACGCGGCCCGTCGCAGGGCGTACGTTCTTGCCAACGGATTCTGCCTCGGGCGCCGCCGTCGCCGTGCTCAGCGATCGCATCGCCGGCGCGCTTTCGCCGAGCGGGCGGGCGCCGATTGGCGAGCAGGTCGTCGTCGACGGGCTGCGGTATACGGTAATCGGCACCGTGCCGCGGTTGACCGTGTTCCCCGGCCTCGCCACCGACGTCTGGCTGTTGCCTGGCGGGGACGCGACGCGAGCGAATGAAGCGCGGCCTGTCCCGCTCACGCTGATCCGGCTGCGCGAAGGGGCATCCGAGGCGCTCGTGCAGCACGAGCTCGACCTGTTGGCGCGGCGGCTAGCGATCGCCGCGGGCGAGTCGCCGCGCGACACGCGCTTCTATCTCACACCCGACAAAGCCGAGCAGCAATTCCACCTCGGCTACTTCCACTGGGCGCTCATTAACGCCGTGCTCGCGGTTCTGTTGGTCGCGTGCGGCAACCTGGCCAATCTGCAGCTAGCGCGGGGCCTGGCGCGCGGCAACGAGCTCGCATTGCGCTCCGCGCTCGGCGCGACGCGGCGAGACCTCGTGCTGACGCTTTTGGTCGAGAATGCGCTTCTCGCGGCGGGCGGGCTGGTGCTCGGCCTCCTGCTCAGTCTCTGGGGGATCGATATCGTTCGGACGACGATCCCCGCGGCGATCTCGAACTTTCTCGTTCAACCGCACGTGAGCTGGGGGATGGTCGTCGCGGGGTTGGCCGCGGCGCTGGCGGCGCTGCTCATCATGGGACTCGTGCCGGCGCTTCGCATCGCCAAGGTCGACGCCAACTCGCTGCTCAAGTCGAGGGCAGGTACCGGGGCGCACAGCGGGCATCAGCGGCGCTACGCGATCATGGTCGCCATCCAACTCGGGCTCGCGCTGCCGCTGTTATGTGGAGCGGTGCTGCTCGCGCGCTCATCGTGGCGAATCCGCAATGGCGACTTCATACAACGCTCATGGATCGGGTTCGATCCGGATCCAGTGGTCGAAGCGACATTCAGCGTCGAGGCACCGGCCGGAAGCTGGGTGCGGCCCGCCGATCTGTCGAACAGTCTGGTCAGCCGGCTGCGCGCGCTGCCGACCGCTGCCAATGCCTCGGTGCGCGTCGCGCTGCCGCCGACCCGGCGTGCATTGACGGTGGAGACGACGGACGGCCAGATGCACGAGGTGGCGGCTCCTGGCTGGCAAGCTTCGGGGGTGACGCCGGGGTACTTCCGCTCGATGGGGCAAACGATGGCGGCGGGCAGCGACTTCGCCGAGGGCGGCTACGCGATGTCGGAGGTGGTGATGGACGAGCCGACGGCGCGCTTTCTCTGGCCTGGCGGGGTAAATCCCGTGGGTCGGCTGATCAAGTTCGGCGACGCACGGTCGGCCGACCCGTGGATTCGCGTTGTCGGCACGCTCCACGACATGCGCGACACGGCGGCGCTGCGCCTGCGCGATCCCGACAACGGTTTTCGGCCGGAAGGCATCTATCGCGTGTTGACGCCCTCCGACAGCGTACTCGTGGGACCGGCGGGCGTCAGCTTGGTTGCCGAGGTGCGCACGAAGCGCGACGCCGACCGAACGGCTGTCGACGTGCGGCATCTTCTCTGGGCGACGCCAGGCATCGCGAACGCGTACGTGACGACGCTCGACGACCGCTATGGACTCACGGTGGCACGCGCCCGCGACTGGTTCGTGACCGTGATCTTCACGTTGTTCGCGACGCTCGGGACCGCGCTCGTCGCGCTCGGCGTATTCGGGATTGTCGCGCATTCGGTCACGGAGCGCCGGCAGGAATTCGGCGTCCGCATCTCGCTCGGCGCGACGCGGAGGCACATTCTGCGCGAAGTACTGCGGAACGGCCGTATCGTCGGCCTCGCCGGCGCGGCGCTGGGACTCTACTTGACGGGGCAGACCGTAGGCACGCTGTCGTTCTTCCTCAACGGGGAGTTCGACATCAACGACGCCCTGCTGTTCGCGACGATCGCCGGAGTGTTGGCCGCGACGGCGCTCATCGCAGCGCTCGTCCCCGCGTTGCGCGCGACGCGGATCGATCCAGTGGAGGCGATGAGGAACGAGTGAGTGCGGGGAGCGTTTGTCAGACGCACCTGACCTGACCGCACACAACAGAGGAATCTTGCGCGTAATCGACGACGAAAAGTCCGGCTGGGATCGAGCGGCGGCCAGTCCGACGCCGGACCTCGCGACGGTGCGCCGGCTGCTCGCGCCGTGGCCGCACGCAACGCAGATCGTCGGCGTGCACCGCCTCGACGGCGGCTTTCAGAATCGCAACATCGCGCTGACGCTCGACGGGCCGCCGAGCCGCGCGGTGCTCCGGCTCTACGATTCTGACGCTACCGCCTGCGCGAAAGAAGCGGCGTTGCTCGCCCGATTGCGCGAGCAGATCCGGGATCTTCCGGTGCCGCACGTGTTTTACGCGCAGACAGACAGCGGCGAGGACTGGCCGCCGCACC
>JBIOHX010000354.1:0-3339 GCA_044449465.1 Gemmatimonadales bacterium
ATATTACCCCCGCCCCAAGCACCTCCCCCCTCCTAGTAATAGATGTCCGACTTCCGGTCTCAGCACGAAGCCTCGATCTCCGGTCAGTACACGATCGACCGCGAACTCGGCGGCGGCGGCATGTCGCGCACTTACGTCGCGACCGAAAAAACCCTCAATAGAAAAGTCGTCATCAAGGTCCTCGCCCCCGAGCTCCTTGCGGGCGTTTCAGTAGAACGGTTCAACCGCGAAGTCCTCCTCGCCGCACGGCTCCAGCACCCGCACATCGTACCGGTCCTTGGCGCCGGCGATGCCAACGGCCTGCCCTGGTTCTCGATGCCGTTCGTCGAGGGCGAGTCCGTTCGCGCCCGCCTCGCGAAGGGCCCGCTCGCCATCGGCGAAGTCATCAGCATCCTCCGCGACGTCGCGCGCGCGCTCGCGTTCGCGCACGCCAACGGCGTCGTCCACCGCGATATCAAGCCGGACAACGTCCTGCTCGCGGCCGGCAGCGCGACCGTCACCGACTTCGGCATCGCGAAGGCCATTTCCGCCTCGCGCACCGTGGCACCCGGCGGAACGCTCACCGTCGCCGGCACCTCGATCGGCACGCCGGCGTACATGGCGCCCGAGCAGGCCGCCGGCGATCCCGCCACCGATCATCGCGCCGATTTCTACTCGTTCGGCATTCTCGCCTACGAACTGCTGAGTGGCCAGACGCCGTTTCACGGCCTGCCACCGGCGCGCATGCTCGCCGCGCAGCTGAGCGAGCGTCCCCGCGACATTCGCGAGATCCGTCCCGATACTCCGGTCGCGCTCGCGCAGATCGTCATGCGCTGCCTGGAGAAATCGCCGGACGACCGCCCGCAACAGGGCGCCGACATCGTGAAAGTCCTCGACTCGGTGACATCGAGCAGCGCGAGCGACGCCGCGCCGGTGATTCTCGCCGGCGGACAGATCCAGCTCGGCCGCGCGATCGCGATGTGGGCGGGCGCCACACTGCTTGTCGCGCTCACCGCGTGGGCCGCCACTGCGGTCATCGGCCTTCCGGAGTGGGTCCTCCCTGGGTCAGCGGGCGTCATGCTGCTCGGCTTGCCGATGATCTTCCTTACGGCGTACGTCCAGCGTACGGCGTACCGCGCGTTCACCTCAACACCGGCGTTTACTCCAGGCGGGAGCTCGACAACATCGCGCGGCACCATGGCCGGCCTCGCAATCAAGGCGAGCCCGCACATGTCGTGGCGGCGCACATGGCTGGGCGGCGCCGTCGCCGTCGGGGCGTTTGCCGCTCTCGTGCTCGCCTTCATGGTGATGCGTGCGCTTGGCATCGGTCCCGCCGGTTCATTGATGGGAAAGGGCACGTTCGGTTCCAAGGAGACGGTCGTCGTCGCCGACTTCACAAGCCCGGCGAGCGACAGTACACTCGGCGTTACCGTGTCCGAGGCACTGCGCACCGGCCTGGAGCAGTCGTCCAACCTGAGAGTGCTCACGAAGGCATCGGTGACCGAGGTGCTCCGCCTGATGAAGCGCCCCGCCGACTCGAAAGTGCCGTTCGATCTCGCACGCGAGATCGCGAGTCGCGAGGGCGCCAAGGCCGTGCTCGACGGCACGATCGTCCAGCTTGGCAGCAGCTACGTCATTTCTGCGCGCCTCGTCGGCGCCCTCGACGGCGTCGAGCTGGCACAGTTCCGGCGCACCGCGAAGAACACCGACGATCTCGTGTCCGCACTCGACGAGATCTCGCGTGACATCCGCAGCAAAGTCGGCGAGTCGCTGCGCAACGTGCGTCAAACCAGCCCGCTCGAGCGCGTGACGACGGCGTCGCTCCCCGCGCTGAAGAAATACGTCGAGGGACTGGACCTCATCTCGGCTACCGGCGACAACTCGCAGGGGCGCGTCGCGCTGCTCGAGGCGGTCGCGCTCGACAGCACCTTTGCGATGGCGTGGCGCCGTATCGCCGCCACCTACGGCACCGAACAGGGTGCGCAAGCACAGCAGCAGCGCGCAATCAGTCAGGCGTTTCGGTTCCGCGATCACCTCAGCGACGACGAGCGCCTCCTGACCGAGGCCGGTTATTACGACTGGGGCCCGACCCCTGACCGGGAGCGCGCGATTGCCGCGTACGAAGGCCTTATCGAGCGCGATTCGACAAATGCCGCCGCGCTCAACGACGCGGGCAATCTCTACTTCGCCAAGCGGGATTACGCACGCGCTGAGGATCGCTACCGTCGCGCGACGAACATCGAGCACCCGTTCGGTGGATCGTTCGTGAACCTCGCCGGCACGCAGCTCTCGGAAAGGAAGATCGGCGCTGCCGATTCCACGATGGCGCGATTCCGGAAGACTCTTCCCGCTCACGCCGAACTCCCGGTCGCCGCGGGGGTGCTCACGGTCGCACACGGAGATCTCGGGACCGCCGACACACTGTTGCGCGCCGCTACCCTCGGGACAAAAAGTCCGGGCGTTCGCGCCGAAGGCGCGGGCATCCTCGCAAGCATTGAAACGGCTCGTGGGCAGATACGTAGCGGACAACATTGGACGACGCTGACCATCGTGGACGCCGCGGGCACACCGGGTGGGTCTGCAGAGCGTCTGGCGGTCGCTCTCGACACCGCGTGGGTGCAAGCCCATTACCTCAGCGACGCGACGTCGGCGCGCGCGACGATGCATCGCGCGCTTGCTCGTGTTCCAATGGAGTCACTCGCACCCGGCGACCGCCCATGGCTTTCGCTGGTGATGATCGCCGTCGCTTTGCACGACGGCGCCGCAGCGCGGACATACGATGCGTCTCTCGAAAAGGACTTGTCGCTGTCAAAACAGGCGACGACGGTCGGCTATCCCGAGTCCGTGCGCGCCATGGTCGCGCTGGCGGAGAATCGGCCGAAGGATGCGCTGCCCCTTCTCGCCGCGGCGTACAAGGCGGACATTGCGCGCGAGGACACCGGCCCGTTGCGCGCCGAGGCCTTCGATCTCACCAACCAGCCGGACTCCGCCATCGCGGAGTTCGAGCAGTACGTGACCGCCCCCGATGTCCTCTTCCAATCGCGCCGCGACTATCTGGCCGGCTCGTACAAGCGCCTCGGCGAGCTCTACGAAACAAAGGGAAATACGTCGAAGGCCATCGAGAACTACGAGAAGTTCACCGATCTCTGGAAGGATGCCGATCCAGAACTCCAGCCGGCGGTGCGCGCCGCGAAAGCAAGACTCGACGAGCTGAAGCGGAAGAGCGGCAAGGGCTGAGCACTTCATCGCTCTCGCCGGACCGTTCAGCGCCGGCTCGACGTCATCCGTACGTCATATGCAGGGGCGCCTCCGCCCCCGGGAATCTCTCATCTCTCAAGGGCTCGTCATGTCCCCTACCCG
>JBIOHX010000355.1:0-3336 GCA_044449465.1 Gemmatimonadales bacterium
CGCCGGAACCGATCCGCATGACGCTAGCATGACGCGGCCTGATTAGAATGTCCGCGTCCTTTTCCCGGGAGCCCACCGTGCACTCCAGAACCCTCGCCGTCTACGACGCGATGCGCCGCGTCGCCGAGTTCATCGACCAGAACCCTGACCTCCGCGCGCGCGCCGCGGAATCGACTGCCTTAGCGCACTTCACCAATGTCATCTCCGACTTCGAGGCCCTCCGGGCCGAGGAAGCGATGAGCGACGTCAACCTCCAGGAGCTCCGCGCTGTCCGCCGCATGCTCCTCAACCACGTCGCACACGCCCTCCGACGCATTCATGCGACGGCCAAACTCATTTCGTCGGATGGCAGAGCGCTCCCCGACCTCACGCCGCCCGATCCGCGCCAGTTCCTCCTCCACTACGTCCCCTACGCACTGGCGCACGTCGACGTCGCCCAGCGCAACGTCGACGCCTTTCTCGAAGCGGGCCTCCATCCTTCGGTGCTGGACGAGACGCGCCGCCTCATTCCCCAGCTCGTTGAGGCCGACCGTCGCTACTCGTACGCTGACGCGATGGCTGGCACCATTCTGACGCGAGTCGAGGCCGTCGTTGGCGAGGCCAGGCGCCGCATGCGCCAGCTTGCCCTGGAGCTGCAACCGGCGATGACGCCCGCCTCGCGCGCGCAGTGGCGTCAGGTGGCGTTGATCGGACGCGTGCACCGCGTGAAAGCGCTCGCGCCGCCGACTGAGTTCAAACTATTGCCTGCGGTAGCCCATGAAGCGCCGTCGGCCAGCGACTAGGCCCGGGCAGACGGGCGCCCAGCTCGAGAGCTCATCGATGGCGCGCGAGCGTACCTGCTATGCGGACGGAACCCGGAGGTGCCAGCGGCTTGTGGCGCGAGCGTAGCCTACCGACGCTGACCAACAGCGCGAGGCCGAACACCGCGTTCGAGATCGCGTCGACGGCCAGCATCCCGCGCACGCCGCCATGCGCGTGGCCCCAGCCGTCCAGCCGCAGCATGTACGCGACCGGTGCATTCACGGCGGCCATGAACACCGTGAACCTGGTTCCGCTCGCCGCCGACTCAGCGCCGACCAGCTCGAAGGCGAGCGACATGAACGCCGCATAGCAGAATCCCGCCGTCAGGGCGTACGCGGCAGCACCCGTGATGTACATCGCAGGCGTGAGCGGAGCGAACAGCATCGTCGTCACGGCAGCCGCCGAGGTGAGGCCGGCGATGGGGTAGACCCGCCACCGATCGAACCGATCGCAGATGATGCCGCCCACTAGCGCCCCCGCCGGCGTGACGATGCCGGCAATCGCGACGACCCAGATCACGTCTGCCGACGACGCGTGGAATTCGCTCGCCACCGCCGAAAACAGATTCATCAGCGCCCCCGCGCCGATGGGGCTGAGGAAGAACAGCAGTCCAACGCGCACGTCCTTGCGCTTGAACGCCTGCCGAACGTCGCGCGCCATCGCCGCCAGGTGCGGGCGAAGTCGCCGCTTGGGTGGTGCCGGCTCTCGCACGCGCAGCGCGGCGAAGCTAGGCAGTGCGATGAGCGCTGCCGCCACCCAAGCCGTCACCGCGGCGCTCGCATGGCTGGTCAGCCAAACCGTCGCACCGCCGGCGAGCACTCCTCCCCCCACCATGCCGGCTTGCGACCAACCGCCGGCGTGCCCTCGGAGCTCATTCGGGATCACCGCGGACACCAGGCCGCCGAGCGCGCTCGAGACAGGTTGACTGAACACCGATCCCGCGATGAGCAGCGCCGTCAACGAACGCAATGTCGTTGCCGAGCCAAGGTCGATGGCCAGCCCGGCGCACAGGGCGCTCGCGATGCTCAGCAGCACGATCCACGAGCGTCGCCTCAGTCCGACATCGACGACAGGTGCCCAGAGGAAGTACCAGATCGCCGGAACCTCGACAAAGGCCACCGTTGTCGCGATGTGGTCGACGGCGACGCCGTGACGGCGCAGGATGTATGGGAGCGCGATCGTCACGATGCCGTTGAAGCTACCGTATGGAATCGAGGCCACGCCGACCACCCATGGCCGTGGCATCGCGCCCCTGGGGCGCGCGCCTACTGCGTGCGCCGAATCCACGTCTGTGAGCGCCCGAATAGGGAAATGCCGATGTATCCGCGCACGATGAGCTTGTCGCCCCCGTCGCTGAGCTTCATCTTCGCGCGATAGGTTTTCCCGGTCTCGGGGTCGAGAATTTCGCCTCCGCTCCACGCGCTTCCATTAGCCCGCATGCCGCGCAGAATCTCCATCCCGACGATCGGCTGGTTCCGTCGAGTCCCGACACAGCGCGTGCAAAGGCTGTCGTCGTGGTCCGCGGGAACCAAGAGCGCGCGAACGGTCCCCACGTACTCGCCGTCCAGGTCCCGGATCTCCACCACCGCCGTCGGCTTCCCGTCGGCATCGCTGACCGTCGTCCAGAGCCCGGCCGGCGTCCCTTGGGCACCGAGGCCAACGCTTGCGGCGGCAGACAACGAAACGACGAGGAGGGCGGTTCGTGACAGGTTCATGTCAGGAGTACAAAGGGAACTTTGTCTCGCGTCCGGCGCGATTGGGCGTGCGACCAAGTACGATGAACGGCGGATCCTCCCCCTTTCCACGCCCGCCGGAACTCCAAGATGAACACACTTCAGACTATCAAGGAGCTTGCCGCCAAGCAGTTCGGCGGTGAGCCCGAAGCGATCGACGAGAACGCGACTGTCGATCAGCTCGGCATCGACTCGCTCGGCTTCCTCGAGTTCCTGTTCGAGCTCGAGGACAAATTCGCATTCCCGATTCCCCAGGAGTCGGTTGCCCAAGTGCGAACGCTTCGCGAGTTGGCTGGGGTCATCGATGCGCTGATCGCCGCCAAGCCGACACCGGTACCGTAAGCCGTCGCCATGCAGCGCGTGGTCGTGACCGGACTTGGTGCGCTGACCCCCGTCGGTGCCTGCGCCGGCGCCTGCTTCGATGCGCTGGTGAACGCGCGCTCGGGGATACGCCCAGTCCCGCCCGACATCTACGCCGGCTCGGCGCCGCTCGTTGCCGGGCGCGTCGAGTTCGATCCGTCGAACCGCTGGCCGGCGCACCAACGAACGCAGCTCGATCGGGCGACGCAACTCGCGTTGATCGCCGCCGCGCAGGCCATCGCCGATGCGGAGCTCCGCCTAACGGAGCGGGAGACGGTGCGGGCTGGTGTGTACTGGGGAACTGGGCTCGGCGGTGCGACGTCTATTGAAGAGTCGTACCGGCAGTTGCTCATCGGCAACGGACGTGTCAGGCCGACGACGGTCGTGCTCGGGATGAACAACGCTGCCGCGGGGCAGATCTCGATCGCCCACGGGTTGCGCG
>JBIOHX010000356.1:0-3317 GCA_044449465.1 Gemmatimonadales bacterium
ATCCCCCCGCCGCGCGCGCGCAGCTCGTGCACCAGTTGCGTCGTCAGCTTCGCGCCCGTCGCGCCGAGTGGATGGCCGAGCGCGATCGCGCCGCCGTTCACGTTCACTCGCTCCGGGTCGATCCCCAGATCGCGAATCACCGCCACGACTTGCGCCGCGAATGCCTCGTTGAACTCGATGAGCTTCACGTCGCTCAACGACATCCCCGCCCGCGCCAGCGCCTTTGGCACCGCCTTGATCGGTCCTACGCCCATGATGTCCGGGTCGACGCCCGCCGCCGCGAAGGTGATGAACCGCGCCAACGGAGCGAGTCCGAGCTCCTTCGCGCGTTCGGCGGTCATCAGCACCAACGCCGCCGCGCCATCCGAGTAGGGGCTCGCGTTGCCCGCCGTCACGGTCCCGTTCGCCTTGAACGCCGGCTTCAGCTTCGCGAGACCCTCCATCGTCGTTCCGGGCCGTGGCAGCTCGTCGCGGCGGACCTCGATCGTCGTCGCGTGCTTTTCGGTCCCCTTCCATTCGACTCGCTCGACGGGAATCGGTACGATCTGTTCGTCGAACGCGCCGCGCTCCCACGCGCGCGCCGCTTTTTCCTGACTCCCGAGCGCCCACCGGTCCTGATCCTCGCGCGTCACCTTCCAGCGCGCCGCGACCCGCTCGGCGGTGAAGCCCATGCCGATGTACGACTCCGTGATCTCGGGCTCGAGCCGCGTGTGGTAGCCCGACATCGGCACCTGGCTCATCATCTCGACCCCGCCGGCGAGGACGACGTCGGCCATGCCGCTCATGATCTCCTGCGCGCCGAGCGCCACGGTCTGCAGACCGGACGAGCAGAACCGGTTCACCGTCGCGGCGGGAACGCTCACCGGCAAGCCCGCCCGGAGCCAGGCGAGTCGGGCGACGTTCAACCCCTGCGTCGCCTCGGGCATCGCGCAGCCCCAGAACACGTCGTCGATCGTCTCCGGGTCGACGTGCACGGCGTCGATTGCCGCCCGCATCAGATCCGCCGAAAGGTCCGCGGCGTGCACGGTGGCCAGCGCCCCGTCCCGTTTGCCGCGTCCGACCGCGCTGCGCACGGCGGACACGATGACTACTTCCTTCATATTGAATCTCCTGATCGAGCGCGGCCGCTAGTTGCGCAGCGGCTTGCCCGTCTTCAGCGTGTATCGCATGCGCTCCTGCGTTTCCTTCGTTCCCAACAGCCGCAAAAACGCCTCGCGCTCGAGACCGAGAATGTCCTCCTCCGTCACGCTGCGCGGCGGCCCGTCCCCGCCGGCGAGCACGTACGCCAGCTCGCGACCGATGCGCGCATCGTGCGCCGACGCCTGCCCGGCCTCGTGCAATGCCCACACCGCGTAGTGCAGGTTGCCGAGCGCCTCGCGACCCAGCGCGGTAATGCGCCGCGGCAACGGCGCTACGTAGCCCGGCGCCAGATCGACGACCCGCGCCACCGCGTCGGCCAGCAAACGGTCGCGGTTCATGCTGATGCGATCGTCCGCTCGTAGGTAGCCCAACTTCCGCGCGTCGAGCGCGCTCGTACTCGTCGATGCGAGCGCGATGAGCTGAAACGCGCGCTTCGGCGCCTCGAACGGATCCGCCTCGGCGTACAGCGCGAGATCGGCGGCAAAGCGGAACAGAAGCTCAGTCGTCCCACCCCCCGCTGGAATCAGCCCCACGCCGACTTCGACCAGGCCTATGTACAGCTCCGCGTGCGCCTGCACCCGATCCGACGCGAGGCAAAACTCGCAGCCGCCGCCCAGTGTCAGCGCGAACGGCGCCGCGACGACGGGAAAGGGGGATTGGCGGATCCGCACGCCGGCACGCTGAAAGGCGTCGACCGCCTGCTCGAGCCGCTTCCAATCGCCGGCGCCTATCAGAGAGAGCACCATGCCGAGATCCGCGCCGGCGCTGAAGGCGCGGGTGTCGTCATTGCCGATCACGAGCCCCGCCATCCCGTCGCGCTCCACGCGATCCAGCGCGCGGTCGAACATCGCCAGCACGCCGGCGCCAATCGAGTTCATCTTGCTGTGGAACTCGAGCACGGCCACACCGTCGCCGGCGTCGAGCAACGAGGCGTCGTCGTTGTGCTCGAGCACGCGGCGGCCGTGACTGGCCGGCGCGTGCCACTCGGCGAGCCGGATCTCGCCGGGCTCCCGCGGCACCTCTTCATACCCGCCGCTCAACGAGAGAACGCGCGCGCCGCCTTCTGTATAGAAGCCGTCGGTGGCTTGGCGGAGCAGCGCCGGCTCGTCGAGCCCGAGCTTCGCGAACCCGCGCCGAAGGAAAGGCGCCCCCAGAAGATCCATCTGCTGGAACGGCCCTGCCTCCCAGGCGTAGCCCCAGGTCATGGCGTGGTCCACCGCGGGCACATCGTAGGCGATGACCGGCGTGGTGGCGAGCACGTAATGCGAAAACCGTAACAGATACTCGCGCACGAAGTCGCCCTCGCGCCCTGTCCAGTCGCGGATGGCGGCGAACCGCTCGTCGAGCGGTAAGCCCGCGATGCGACTCATCTCCGGCGATTCGGGCTTTCGCTGCGGCGCGTACTCACCGGTGCGCCAGTCGAGGGTCTGGATCTCCTTGCCGACGCGCCGGTAGAACCCGGCTCCACTCTTCTCACCGGTGCGGCCGGCCTTCACGAGGTCGAGCACCCACGGTGAGAGCGAAAAATCCTCGCCCGTGGCACCGCTCAACTCACGCGTCACGTGCCCGATGACGTCGATGCCCGAGAGATCGGCCGTGCGGTACGTTGCCGACTTCGACCGGCCGGTGATCGTGCCGGTGAGCAAGTCCGCCTCGTCGATCGTGAGGCCGTGCTGCTCCATGAGTCGGATGGCGAGCACCATGCCGAACACGCCGAGCCGGTTGGCGACGAACCCGGGGACGTCCTTGGCGACGACGATCCCCTTGCCGAGCACTCGGTCGCTGAACCGCCGCGCGGTGTCGAGCGTGGCCGGCGACGTCTCCGCGGTGGGAATGACCTCGAGCAGGTGGAGATAGCGCGGCGGATTGAAGAAGTGCATGCCGAGAAAGCGCGACCGGAACGACGCACCGCGGCCCTCGAGCAAACGGGCCATCGGAATGCTCGACGTGTTCGACGCGACAACCGTGTGCTCTGGTAGCGCCGCCTCGAGCCGTTCGTACAACGCGCGCTTGGGCTCGAGCTGTTCTATGATCGCCTCGATGACCAGGTCGCAGTCAGCGAGCGCCGAGAGGTCGTCTTCCGTGTTGCCGATACTGATCGCTGCGGCGCGGTCGGAATCCATGAACGCAGCCGGCTTGGACTTTTTGACTCGTTCCAAGCCGCCTCGGGCAACGGC
>JBIOHX010000357.1:0-3287 GCA_044449465.1 Gemmatimonadales bacterium
CACTGCTTGTGCTCCTATTCATTGGCAGCGGCTGCGCGGCGCTCATCTATGAGATCGTCTGGTTCCAGCTGCTGAGTCTGATCATCGGCTCTTCCGCGGTCTCGCTCGGCGTGCTGCTCGGCACGTTCATGGGCGGCATGTGCCTCGGCAGCCTCTTTTTCGCGCGGTTCGTGTCGACGGGCAAGCATCCGCTGCGCGTGTACGCGCTCCTCGAGCTCGGCGTCGCCGCGTTCGGACTGCTCGTGCTCTGGGGACTGCCGTACGCCGGTGGGTTGTACTTCGCGATCGCGCTCCATGGCATGGCCGATCTCCTGCTCCGCGGATTCTTCTGTGCGATCTGCCTGCTTCCGCCGACGCTGCTCATGGGGGCTACGCTGCCGGCGATCTCGCGCTGGGTGAAGACCACGCCGGATGGCGTCGCCTGGCTCGGCTTCTTCTACGGCGGCAACATCGCGGGGGCCGTGTTCGGCTGTCTGCTCGCCGGATTTTATCTGCTGCGCGATCACGACATGGCTGTCGCGACGTACGTCGCGGTCGCGGTCGATGTCGTCGTCGGCCTTGTCAGCCTTGCACTGTCGCGAGTGACGACGTACACGCCGCCAATCGACGCGATGATCGCCCCGGCGGCCGGTGCACCGGCGATGGAATCGCGCCGGCTCATCGCGCCGGGGACGTGGCCGATTTATGTGTCCATCGCGCTCTCCGGCGCGACGGCGCTCGCCGCGGAGGCGGTGTGGACGCGCATGCTGTCGCTCTTGTTGGGCGCGACGACGTATACGTTTTCGCTGATCCTTGCCGCATTCCTCGCCGGGTTGGGAGTCGGGAGCAGCGTCGGCTCGATCATCGCGCGCACGACGAAGAACGCCGCGTTCGCGCTCGCCATTTGCCAGTTGCTGCTGACGGCGTCGATCGCGTGGGCGGCGTACTCCATGACGAACTTCCTTCCCTACTGGCCGATCAGCCCCAATCTGTCGGCGACGCCGCTGTTCACGTTTCAGATCGACCTCGTGCGGTGCCTTTGGGTCGTGCTGCCGGCGGCTTGCCTCTGGGGTGCGAGCTTCCCGCTGGCGTTGGCCGCGGTCGGCGCGGCCGAGAAGGATCCGGCACGCCACGTCGGCACCGGGTACGCGGCGAACACCGTCGGCGGCATCGTCGGCGCGTTGCTCGGCAGCTTGCTCATCATCGCGTGGCTGGGCACGCAGACGTCGGAGCGCCTGCTGATTGTCACGGCGGGGGTGAGCGCGATCGTTGCGTCGGTGCCGCTGCTCATGCGCCTCGGCCGCCGGTACGTCGCACGCGGCTTCTCGTGGGGCCTCGCCGTCGGCGGGGCGACCGCGGTGTGCGCGGTAACGGTGCCGGTGGTGCCCGGACTGCTCGTTGGGTACGGACGGTGGTTCGCGACGCGTCTCGAGAACGCCAACGACTTCATTTACGTCGGCGAGGGGATGACGGCGTCCGTGGCCGTATCACAACTCTCGAACGGCGTGTTGAACTACCACAACGCCGGCAAGGTGCAGGCGTCGAGCGAGCCGCAGGATATGCGGCTGCAGCGTATGCTCGGTCATCTCACCACGCTCTTGCCGGCGCATCCGGCGTCGGTGCTGGTGATCGGGTGTGGTGCCGGTGTGACGGCCGGCGCGGTGAGCATCGACCCGCGGCTCCAGAGCGAGACGATCGCCGAAATCGAGCCGCTCGTGCCGAAGGTCGTGTCGAAGTACTTCGGCGCGTTCAACTTCAACGTCGTGCTGAACCCCAAAGTGCACGTGGAGATCGACGACGCGCGGCACTTCATTCTCACGACGAAGCAGAAGTTCGACGCGGTCACCTCCGATCCGCTCGATCCGTGGGTGAAGGGTGCGGCGACGCTGTACACGGAGGAGTTCTTCGATGTCGTGAAACGGCACCTGAATCCTGGCGGCGTCGTGACGTTGTTCGTGCAGCTGTACGAGAGCAATACGGATGCGGTGAAGAGCGAGGTGGCGACCTTCTTCCAGGCGTTTCCGAACGGCGTCGTGTTCGGCAACACGAACAACGGCGGCGGCTACGACCTCGTACTAGTCGGCCAGCTTGGCACGATGAGGATCGACGTCGACGCGATCGAGCAGCGGTTGGCCAGTCCACAGTACGCGGGAGTCGCTGCTTCGCTGCACGAGATCGGGTTCGACTCGGCGACGCAGCTCTTTGCGACCTTTGCCGGCAATGAGCCGATGCTGCGTCCGTGGCTCGCCGACGCGCAGATCAACCACGACCGCAACCTTCGCCTACAGTTTCTCGCGGGGCTCGGACTCAACGAGTACAACCAAGCGGGGATTTATAGTCAGATGTTGCAGTACCGGCGGTACCCGGACGGTTTGTTCGTCGGGTCGCCGCAGCGGCTGGCTCAGATCAGGATGGGGACGGGCGGGAACTGATCGACGCGCGGGGACGCGCTACCGCAGGCCCGCTGGCGTAAAGGCGCTCGTCGATCGTGGCTACGCCGGCCGCCCGAAATACAGTACGTAGCCGTCCATATCCATGATCTCGAATCCTCGCAGAGCGTCCGAATTGACGCCGATGGGTTCGCGGAACGAGATGCCGCACGTGGCAAACTCCTCGGCTAGCGCGTCGGGATCGGGCGTGTGGACATATGCGTCCCACCTGGCCCAGGGATGTCGACTCGAATTGGGCACCGGCTGCACCTCGGGAGCGATCGCCTTGAGCATCAGGTAAACCGCGTCGCGCTGCACGATGGCGAAGTATGGCTCGTTGTCGGGGCCGAGGAAGGTCAGCTCGAAGCCGAGACGATCTCTATAGAATGCCAACGCGCGCATGACGTCGCGCACGATGAAGCAAGGCGCGACCGAGCTTAAGTGTGCGCGAGTGGCTGCGGGTGACGTCACGGGCTCTCCCCAGGTTGGGCGGACATGATGACGATACAACGAATCGCCTGGCCCCGCACGTTCACGGGGTGGCGGGTTGCTCTGGCGTGCTGCGTCGTTGCCTGCTCGAACGACGTACAGTGCCTCGAGCTGCCCTGTCCATCACTGGAGGCCGCCGAGATCACCGTCACCGCCGGTAACGCACCAGCGGGTATCGCCGGCCTTACGGCGACAGTCACGGGCGCAATCACGACAACCATTCCCTGCAATCAGGGCGCTGGTCCGGCGACAGTGTGTTCGCTCCAGGGTGGGCGCGGGGGCTACCACGTGGCACTCAGCGCGCCCGGCTACCAGAGCACGACGCTCGATTTCACCGTTTTGGGCAAGAGCGGTGGATGCACGCGATGCGAGGAAGTAGACACGCGCGAG
>JBIOHX010000358.1:0-3272 GCA_044449465.1 Gemmatimonadales bacterium
CTACGATCCACTACCTCGGCCGCTTCGATCCCCGCACCGGCCACTCGACCCAAATCGACTCTTACCCGCGTGTCAAAGGCCGCGGCAACCGCGGCCGCCAGGCGCGCCTGGTCGTCGTCGGAGACGGTCCGCTCCGTGAGCACTACTACAAGCAGGCCAACGGCGACAAGGACATCGTCTTCGTCGGCGCGGTGCTGGAAGGTCGCCCGAGCTATTACGCCCACAGCTCGGTGTACGCCTGCCCGACCACCAAGGCCTCGTTCGGCATTACGCTCCTCGAGGCGATGGCGTGCGAGACCCCAGTCGTCTGCTCCGACATTCTCGGCTTCCGCGACGTCGTCGTCGACGAGCGCGAGGCATTGATGGTCCCGTGCGGCGACCGTGATGCGCTCGCCAACGCTCTGGTTCGCGTGCTCGACGACGAAGGCCTCGCGATCCAGCTCGGCACCACGGGCCGCCAGAATTCGCTCGAATATTCGTGGGCCCGTGTCACGTCGCGCGTGCTCGACGTGTACCAGCAAGTTCTCGGGAACGTCACCGTCACGGTATGATGCTCGAGCTCGGCGCCGGCGTCGTCCTATTGGGCGGCGCGGCGCACGGAGCGTTTCACCGAAACAGCCCCGTCTTCGGGCGTCCCATCACCCGGCTCGACGCCGCCGGCAAGGCCGTCGCGCTCACCTTCGACGACGGCCCGAACCCTGACGCCACCCCTCGCATCCTCGATGCGCTCGCCGAGCGCCGCGTGCGAGCCACCTTCTTCATTCTCGGGGCCCACGCAGAGCGCTGGCCGGCCCTCGTGGCACGGGTCGCCGCCGAGGGGCATGCGATCGGCAACCACGGCTATTTTCATCGTAAGCTCCACTTCAAGTCGCCGCGCTATGTGAGGATGGACTTGGAGCTTGGCACGCGCGCCATCGAGCGGGCGTCGGGCGTCCATCCGCGCCTCTTTCGTGCGCCGCACGGCTTTCGCAGCCCCTGGGTGACGGCCATCGCGCGATCGCTCGGCCAGCGAACGGTCGGCTGGTCGCTCGGGGTGTGGGACTCGGATCGCCCTGGCGTCGAGGCCATCGCCGAGCGCACCGTTGGAGGAGCCCGGCCGGGCTCCATCCTGTTGCTTCACGACGGCGATGGTTACGATCCCGCGGGCGACCGCCTGCAGACGGCCCGGGCCGTGCCATTGATCATCGACCGTCTGCACGACGCTGGCTACCGCTTCGACCTCTTCGACGCTGAATGAAGAAAGCCGTCTCGCGCACGCTTCGACTCGCCCTCAGCGTTCTCATCATCGTCGGGCTTGTCCTGTTCGCTCGCACGGTGAACTGGCACGCGACCTGGGCGCAGATCACGGACGCGGATCTCTGGGTTTTGCTGATCGCCGCCGTGGTCAACATCCTCTCGCTGGCGCTCAAGGGTGTGCGCTGGTGGATCTTTCTCCGCCCCGTCGGCGCGAATTCACTGTTTATGGCGCTGCGCGCGACCTTCGCCGGGGCCGGGCTGAACAACATCCTCGTGGCCAACGGCGGCGAGGCGGCGCGAGTCGTGTTCGTCGCTCGGGCGGCGCACGTGCAGAGCGCCAAGGTCCTGGCGACGCTCGCCCTGGAGCGCATGTTCGAGCTCATCGGCTACGTCGTGCTGCTTGCGCTCTCGGTCTCGTTCCTCGAGCTGCCGTCATCCATCTCGCGCCTGCGCCCGGTCGCCTGGATCGCGGTCGCGGCGGCGATCGCGTTCATGGTCTATCTCGTGCGCCGACCGGATGGCCGCCGCGAGCACATCGCCGCCCCCGAAGGCAGTTGGCGCGCCAGGCTTGGCGCTTACCTGAAACACTTCGGTCAAACCATCGGCGAGCTGTCGACGGGACCACGCTTCGGCTGGGCCATCTCGCTGTCAGTGGGCATCTGGGCGATGCAGGTCTGGACCTATGCACTCACGGCGCGGTCGGCGCACTTCAACCTCTCGCTCGTCGGCACTGTTGCCGCGCTGCTCGCCGTGAACCTCGGCTTCGCCGTTCGGCCGACGCCGGGCAATGTCGGCCTGTTCCAGGCAGCATACGCGCTCATCGCCGTTGGCTTCGGCATGAATAAGGACCAGGCGATCGCGGTCGCCTTTCTCATTCAGGCGCAGCAGATCATCCCCGTCACCTTGATCGGCGTTGCTCTCGCGCCGGAATTCATCTTCAAGCGCAAGAAAGTCATTCGTGCCGAAGATCAGGGGCTCGATCTCCGCTCGCGAGTCGAAGAAGCGCCGGTCTGAGCTCGCGCTACGCCGGCGTTGCCGGCGTGATGTCGAGAACGGCGGGAGCGATTGCGTCGGCCTCGCGCCGTGCTTCGTTGAGCGCGCCCATCTCGGCGGCCAACCGCCGGCCGGCATCGAGCGACGTCGTCATTGGGCGCAGGTCGACGTCAGAGGGTTGCGCGTGGAGTCGCAGCAGGTCGAGCCGGATCGCCTCGAGCGCCGTCACCGCGGACGCGAGATCGCGCTCCGCCGCCTCCCGCGCCGCGCCGACCTCCGAAGGTTCTATGTCGGCGTCGTGTCGGGCCTGACGTCCCATCGCCGAGAGCGCGTTCAGTTCCTCGATGCGGGCGCGCGCCGCGGTGGCGTGCGCCTCGAGCCCCGCGACTACGCGGGGCAGATCGGGCAGGTGCTCCCGATATGACTTCGGCAAGGTCGCGAACAATTCCTCAGCCGCCAAACCGAGTGCCATTTCAGTCGGCCGGAAATCGGCATCTGGTAGCGCGCGCCGATGTTTTGGGCTGAGCACGCGGGCGATGATTTCGCCCGTTCGACCTTGCCAGAGCAGCGAGCGCACGGCGCCGACCAAGCCTGTGCGTATGCGCTTGGGGAGAAAGGGAACGCCCATAGCGCTGCTCGCGGCCACTGACACGACGGTCGTCAACCCGAACGACGCCAGCACGATGGCGACCGTTCGAGGGACATGGTGGCCGTTGGCGAACCAGATTGCGCCCACCGACCCGGCGCATAACGTGAGCGTGACTGCCCGGAGCGCGCGCTTCCACAAGGCTTCATGCTCGCCGTGCTCGAAGCTCAACTCCTCGCGGCGCTCCGTCTGCCAATCACGAAGGGCGCGTCGCAGATCGGCCAAGCCGTATCCGGCGGAGAGTGCCTGATACGTTTTTCGCGCATGAAACACGGCCGCGGGAACGAGCGGCAGTAGGCCAAACGCGATCGTGACGGGCCAGTCGCGGCCGTGCCGGAGCTCGGAAATGGTTCCGAAGGCGAAGATCGTGCTCCACATCAGGTAGGCCGGCTTGAGC
>JBIOHX010000359.1:0-3248 GCA_044449465.1 Gemmatimonadales bacterium
ACTTCCTGGTGGGCGCCGTCCCCCTGGCCACGCGTGCCGAATGGCGCCGCCGGCCGCGCATATACGACCGCGACGTCGCACCGGTGGCGGGGGCGCTCGACCCGGACATTCTGTGGGCGACGGTGAGTGAGGGCAACGTCACGCTCGAGTCTCCGTACGCCAAGCAGCGCCCAGCCGACGCGTCCGCGGTCTCACCCGAATGGTTCACGATCAAGCACATGGGTGTGAGCGACGGACGGCTCATCAGCCCTGAGGAGTATTCGCTCGGTACGCCGGTGGTCGTGGTCGGCAAAGACGTGGCCGACCATTTCTTCCCCAACCTGAACCCCATCGGGCGCCAGCTCACGATTCACAGTCTTCCGTACACGGTCGTCGGTGTGGCGGAGTCGCAGGGAAGCGTGTTCGGCCAGTCGCTCGACAAGTTCGTCGTCGCCCCGGAAAAGTCGCCGCTCAAGCGCTTGCTCGTTCAGCACGGCACCATCGACGCGATGATCATCCAGGCGCCGACCGAAGAGGGGATGCGTGCGGCGATGGAGGAGGCGCGAGCCGTGATGCGCGGGCGACGCCATCTCCACCCGTCGCAGCCCGACAACTTCGCCCTCGAGACGTCGGATTCGGCATTGGAATTCTGGAACACCATCCAGAAGTACCTGACGATCGCCGGCGTGGCGCTGCCGACGGTTGGCCTCGTCGTCGGCGCGATCGTGATCATGAACATCATGCTGGTCGCCGTCGCCGAGCGGACGCGCGAGATCGGCATTCGGAAGGCGCTCGGCGCGCGGCGCAAAGACATTCTGAATCAGTTCCTCGTCGAGTCGGCGACGCTGTCCACGCTCGGCGCGGCGGTCGGCGTCGGGCTGGGTATCGGCTTCGCGAAGCTCATTGCCGCGGTGTCTCCGCTCCCCGCCGCGGTCGCGCTCTGGTCGATCTTCGTCGGCGTCGGGATTGGCGCCGGCGTCGGCATGATCGCCGGCATCTATCCGGCGAGCCGCGCCGCGTTGCTCGATCCGATCGCCGCCATGCGGCAGGAGACCTGATCCGTGGCCCGCTTCCGGGGGTTCGTCCTGCTCGAGGGCGTGACGATCGCGCTCGACTCGATCCGCGCCAATCGCGTAAGGGCCGCGCTGACCATCCTCGGCGTCGCCGTCGGCGTGTTCGTCGTCGTCGTGATCTCGGCGGCCATTCACGGCATCAACACCAGTGTGGCCCGCGACTTCGAAAAAGCGGGTCCGACGACGTTTTTCCTGAGCCGCTTCCCGATCACCTTCGAGAACTGCGACGGCACGGACGACACCTGCAAGTTCCTGCACAACCCGCGGCTCGAGTTCGCCGACGCCAAGGCGATCGACGCGCTCCCGTCGATCCGCGCCGCCGAAGCGCAGCTCGGCATGTCGAGGGAAGTGCGCTACATGGATCGGGACCTCAGCTCGACGCAAGTCATCGGCGCGACGTCCAACTGGACCATCCTCGACCACGCCGGCGACCTGTATCCGGGCCGCAGCTTCACCGACGCCGAAGAGGCGAACGGCGCCAACGTCGTGATCGTGAACGACGAGATGGCGACGAAGCTGTTCGGTGAGTCCGATCCCCTCGACAAGGTCGTGAACATCTCGAACGTGCCGTTCCGGGTGATCGGCGTGTACCACTACGCAGCGAGCTTCCTGACGGGCGGCAATCGCCCGCGCGCGATCGTGCCGTTCGAGACGGCGTACCGATCGCTCAAGGCCTCGTACGCCAACATCGGCATCGCGATCATGCCTCGCGACGGCGTGACGCGCGACGACGCCATGGACGACGTCATCGCCGCCATGCGCGCGCGACACCGCCTGCACCCGGCGCAGGACAACGACTTCGCATTCATCACGCAGGACAAGCTGCTCGATACGTACAATAAGATTTTCGGCATGTTCTTTCTGGTGATGATCGTGCTGTCGTCGGTCGGGCTGATCGTGGGCGGCGTCGGCGTGGTCGCGATCATGATGATCTCGGTCACGGAGCGGACGCGTGAGATCGGCGTGCGCAAGGCGCTCGGCGCCACGCGGGCGACGATCCTCTGGCAGTTCCTGGTCGAGGCGGTGACGTTGACGGCGATCGGCGCCATCGTCGGTCTCATGTTCGGCGCGCTGGTATCGGGCATCGTGCGCAACGCGACGCCGATCCAGGCGTCGATTCCGCCGCTCGCTATCGTCGCGGCGCTTGGCGCGAGCGCAATCACTGGGATCGTCTTCGGCATGCTGCCGGCGATGCGCGCGGCGCGGCTCGATCCGGTGGACGCGCTGCGGTACGAGTAGTCGGCGGGGCGGCGCCTGCCGCGGACTTCGTATATTCCGCGCATGCCTGACACCACGCCGGCGGAGGCCGTAGACCTCCTCGCCATCGCCGCACACCGCGATGACGTCGAGCTCACCTGTGGCGGCACGCTCGCCAAAGCGGTGCGCGCCGGCCATCGGGTCGCCATCCTCGACCTCACCCAAGGCGAGATGGGCACGCGCGGCTCGGCCGACGAGCGGGCCAAGGAAGCAGAGGCGGCGGCGGCGGTGCTAGGCGTCGCGCTGCGCGAGAACCTGCGTCTCCCCGATGCCGGCATCGTGAACGATCCGCCGACGCGCGAGAAGCTGGCACGCGTGCTGCGGCGCCTCCGACCCGCGGTGGTGATCGCACCGGCGCGCGAGGGGCGGCACCCGGACCACATCGCCACTGCGCAGCTCGTACGCGACGCGAGCTTCCTCGCCGGCCTGGCCAAGCTCGCGCCCGACCTGCCCAAGCACCGGCCACGAAAGGTTCTCCACTGCATCTCCTTTCGGCAGGATTTCACCCGCCCGTCGTTCGTCGTCGACGTGACGGACGAATTCGAGGTGAAGATGGAGGCGGTGCGCTGCTATCGATCGCAGTTCGCCGGGCTCACCCAGGCCGGCGAGGTCTACCCGAACGGCGAGCCGCTCGAGGATATCGTTCGCCACCAATGCGCTTACTATGGAACGCTCATTCGCAGACGATACGGCGAGCCGTTCGAGACGACCGAGGTGATGGAGGTCGAGGACGTGCTTTCGCTCGGGGTGTCGACTTTTTGAGCGACGCGAGCGACGCGAGCGACGCGAGCGACGCGGGCGAGACGGGCGGCCCGAGCGGCGACGCGCCCACCTACGGCTCGTATCTCGAGCTCGACTCCCTGTTGTCGCTCCAGCGGCCGCGCTCCACGCCTGAGCACTCCGACGAGCTGCTGTTCATCATCGTCCACCAGTCGAGCG
>JBIOHX010000360.1:0-3238 GCA_044449465.1 Gemmatimonadales bacterium
CTCGGAAATGGTTCCGAAGGCGAAGATCGTGCTCCACATCAGGTAGGCCGGCTTGAGCGGATCGCTCGCGCGCGTCCAGACGCGGAGTGCCATCGGCATCCGCGCTCGATTTGGCGTCGCGGCGCGTTCTAATGCGTCGGCCAATGCTTCACCAGAAGCCCAACGCTCGCCTGGCGAAGCGCGCAGGCAGCGCGCAACGATTGCGGCGAGCGGCGCGGGCGCCGCCGCCGCGAGACTGGCCGCCGGCCGCGAACCGCTCCCGAGTTTCCCAGCCGTCCCGGTGTCTCGCTCTGGGGGCAGCGCGCCCGTTAACGCCAGGTGCGCTACGACGCCGAGCGCGTAGAGATCGCTCCGCCCATCGACCAAGTCGCCGGCCGCCTGCTCCGGGCTCATGAAACGCAGCGTGCCCATGACCTGCCCGGGCGTGGCGGCTGCATCGCCCTCGCGTCCGAGCGCGATGCCGAAGTCGCTCACGAGCGCGCGCTCCGTGCCGGCTTCGATGAGAATGTTGTCGGGCTTCACGTCGCGATGGACGATGCCGCGCCCGTGGGCGTACGCGAGCGCCCACGCCACTTCGCGTACGAGCCGCGTCGCCGACGCGGGCGGGAGCGGACCGTTCCGGCGAAGCCGCTCGCCGAGCGTCTCGCCGTGGACGTACGCCATGACGAAGAACACGAATCCACCGCGTTCCCCGACCCGGTAGATGGGGACGATGTTCGGATGCGAGAGCGACGCCGAGGTGCGCGCCTCGCGCAGGAATCGACCGCGAATGTCGGGGCGCTCGGCGAGCGCTTCGGGCAGTACCTTGATCGCCACGAGCCGGTCGAGCTGGACCTCGCGCGCCAGGTAGACGATGCCCATGCCGCCGCGGCCGAGCTCGCGCTCGAGCGAGTATTCGCCGGCGAGGGCTTCTTGGAGGGCGATGAATTCGCTGTCGATCATGTGGTCGGAGACGGGTACGGCCAGGCGATGACGGATCGGAGAACCACGGCTGCCGGCTCCGTACGCGGCGGTGGTGTGGGGCGGTTTCAGTGCCGCGGTCGTGCCAAAGCACAACGGCCCGCGCGTATCGCGCGGGCCGTTGTGCATTCGCCAAGCCCCCGACGTGCAGCGGAGGCCTCGCAATTGACGCAGCCAACCTAACCGGTGGTCGGACAATCGTTTGCGCTCTCAATCGTTCCTAATGCTCGCGCAGATAACCGATGAGTACTCTTAGGCGAACCGGCTGGCGGCGGACGATCAGCGTACCCCGCCGATCATCGACCGGAGTCCATCGGCGCTATGCGCCAGGAAACCAAATGACACCGACGTGCACCCGCGTGGTCATCACACTGACCGCGTCGGCGTTCACGACCGTGTTGTTGACCTCGAAGTTGTTGAACTGCCCGAAATCCCAGGTCGCTGCCGCCGAGAATGCGAACGACGGCGTGAAGTGCGCATTGAGGCCCACGCCTGCTGAGAGGCCTCCACCCGAGCCAGTCACCGCGTTCCCGTTGAACGACTGCGAGACTCCACGCGCCGACAATCCGAACTGGATGAATGGCACGACGACGTTTGGACCGGTGCGGAAATGGCGGCGGACGCCGAGATCCACATGCGCCAGCGAGTACGTATCGCCTCCGCTCGTCAGCATCGTGGCACCGCTGCCTTCGCCGTAGAGCGACCACTTGGGGCTAAATCCGTAGCCCAGCACCAGGCCCCCGCCGGAGCCGGATTCCATTGGCGAGCCGGCTTCGTTGACCTGACTCGCATCGCCTTCGTACCCGAGTCCAACGAAAAAGCCGGACGAGTGAGAGCGAACGACCGATGCGGCTGGCGCGATCGGCGTTTGCCCCGAGGCCGTGCACGGCGCGAGACAAAGCGCCATTGCGATGAACGTAGCGAGTGATGGAAGAACACGAAAGATAAATCTCATGACGGCCTCGCGAGAGAATGGGGAGAGAACAGCTGGCCGGGCGAACCCCGGCCGCCGCGCTACTGCTTGGTGATCTCGAACGTGCCAGAGGCCGCGACGGAGCAGTCGAAGGCTGCGAAGGTGCCGCTGATCGTCGAGCCAGTGAGCGCGCCGGCGACGTTCGTCGGACAGGCCGACGGGACGCTCGAGGTCAGCGTTGCGGACACCTGAGCCCCGCTCACCTTCCCGGCGAGGCTTCCGCTGTTGTCCGCCGACGCATTCGCGAACGTCGTGGCCCACGTTCCGGAGAGCGAACTCCCCGATTGCAGCAGCGTCATCGTGATCGATCCGCCGCCAGCAACGTTACTCGCGAGCGTACCGGACCAATTGCCGGCGATACTCGTTCCAGGCGCCGTGGACGATCCGCCGCACGCCACCAGCGCGGCAACGAGGATAATCCCAGCGGACACACGCACTAATCTCTGCACATCGTCCTCTCGATGGGTTTCAAGGTTGACGACGCCAACGCGAGCAAGTAAAGATTAGAAGCTTTTAATGTGCATCTAATCTTCCACATTGCGGTGTGGACAACCTGGTATCGTGGATGCGATCCGCTCCGTGGTCCGCGCCGATACCTCGCGCTTGAACCAGGTCGAGCGGCGGCGGCGGCCCGGCGTGCTGGCGTCGTCGAACGCTGCCATCTGCTATAGCTGGAGCCAGTCGAGGAAGTCGATGCGCTCGGCCGGTGGAAGCTCGCTCGCAGACGGTTGCGCATCAGTTCTGTCACCACTACGGTCGGTCGCCGTGCACGCGCAATACTGGACGATCCACAACACCGGTGACTAGCGGCGCATGACGCCGGCCTGGCGGTCCGGCGCTACGCTCTGTCCCTGCTGGCGCTCGAAACGCTCAAGCATGATCCACACGAAGATCACTTGGCGTGCCGCGAGCACGGCCCGTACTCGCCGGCCTGGCCGATCAGCGAGCACGGATTGATCTTCCCTTTGAAACGACGAACGCCGACACCCTTAGCGGATGCCGGCGTACGTCAGCGATGGAGGTATTTCAGTGGAGGCGCCGGGAATTGAACCAGGTCGGCAATC
Source organism: Gemmatimonadales bacterium (assembly GCA_044449465.1). Taxonomy (GTDB): domain Bacteria; phylum Gemmatimonadota; class Gemmatimonadetes; order Gemmatimonadales; family Gemmatimonadaceae; genus JAQBQB01. The sequence continues at coordinate 2,998 of JBIOHX010000360.1, forward strand.
GCGCGGCGCCGCAACGGCTTAGCGCGTCCGCATCGGTTCGATCCTGAAGGATGCCCCCGCCAGTGCCCCCGGACGCGCCGCGGTGATCGTGGCGACGACCCAGGCGTCGACTTCGCTCTCGACCCACGCGACGGCGTGCGGTGTCCCCATCGGAATGGAGGCCGGAAACTTCCCCGACTTCACGAGCGCATAGAGCGTCGAGCGCGCGAGGCCGGTGCGCTCGAGCACACCGGGCAGGCGC
>JBIOHX010000361.1:0-3233 GCA_044449465.1 Gemmatimonadales bacterium
CCGCCCCTCCCCTTCGCCCGCTCCGTGCGCTCGAGCGCTGACGTCGTCGTTTGCGGAGCCGGCATCGCTGGTGCGGCCGCCGCATATCATCTCGCGGCGCGTCAAGCCGTTCGACGCGTCGTGCTCGTCGACGAACGCGAGCCGCTCACCCTGACGAGCGACAAAGGCACGCAGGGTTATCGGAATTGGTGGCCCGGACCCGACGAGACGATGTTCCGCCTCGTCTCGCGGAGCATCGACCTCCTCGAGGAAGTCGCCGCGGAGTGCGACAACATGTTCCGCATGAACCGGCGCGGCTACCTGTTCGCTACTGCCGACGCCGGACAGGCATCGCGCCTCGAGGCGACGGCCAACGAAGTTTCGAGTTTTGGTATGGGGCCGGTGCGGCGTCATCCGGGAGGCGCGCCGTATTCCGCCGCCCACGCCGAAGGGCTGGCCGGCGGACAGATTGGCGCCGACCTGCTGCTGGACGACGCGGCGCACGGCGCCTTCCCCTATCTCGCCGGCGACATGCGCGCGGCCCTCCACGTGCGACGTGCCGGCTGGGTGAACGCCGTTTCGCTCGGCGCCTGGCTGATCAAGCGAGCGATCGGCGCCGGCGCCACGGTGGTGCGCGACCGCGTCGCCGCGGTGATGACCGACGGCGGTCGGGTGGGCGAGATTCGGCTCGAATCGGGCGACGTGATCAACGCCGACCGCCTGTTGATCGCCGCCGGCCCCGCGCTTGGCGACGTCGGCCGCATGCTCGGCCTCGAGCTGCCGGTCTTCCACGAGCTGCACGCCAAGCTCACCCTGCGCGACCCGCGCGGAGCCGTGCCGCGCGACGCACCGTTTCTCATCTGGTCGGATCCGGTACGGCTCGAGTGGAGCGATCGCGAGCGCGCGGAGCTGGCGCGGCACGAAGAGACGCGGCGATTCGTCGACACGCTGCCGGGCGGCGTACATATCCGTCCGGTCGACCTCCTGCACGGCGACGAGCTTTTCCTGATCTGGACATACGAGACCGACGTACGCCCGTACGTCTGGCCGCCGACTTTTAATCCGCGCTACGGCGACGTCGTGCTCCGCGGAAGCGCGCGCATGGTGCCGGCGCTGGCGCCGTACGTCGGATCGAATGCCGCGGCGGGCGGCCTGGTCGACGGCGGCTACTACTGCAAGACGCGCGAGAACCGCCCGTTGATCGGCCCGCTCGCGGTGGACGGCGCGTTCGTGCTCGGCGCGCTGTCGGGAAGCGGTGTGATGGCGTCGCTCGCCGCGGCGGAGCTGGCGGCCGTGCACGTGACCGGCGGTCCATTGCCGGCACACGCGCGCTGGTTCCTGCCCTCCCGCTACGACGACCCCGAGTACCGCGACCTCGTCGCGCGGTGGGGGCCGCTCGTTGGACAGCTCTGATTACCGTTGGAGAACTAACGTTCGATAAATGGCGGCCCGCCGACGTGTCCGCGCGGGTCTGGGTGGACCGTGAACGGCTGCGTGTAGCTCTTGCCGTCGGCGTTCAGCTTTGCCATGAACTGACCGGTGAGGAGGGCGACGCCGCCCCGGCCTCCACCCCGACCGCGGCCGGCGACCGGTAGCCAGACGACCCGATGCATTCCCGCCGCCGAGGAGAATGGCGCGGCGGGTACGCGCCAGAGCGCGGTCGTGTTCGGGATGCCGCCGCCGCGGCCGCCACGCCCCCCGCCCAGCGGGGCGGGCGCACCCTGCGTCGAGAATGTCTGCAGCACCGCCCCGCCCGCGTCGAGAATCTCGAGCGTCACCGGCCCCGTCGCATCCTGCCGCAGGTAGTAGTCGATGATCGCGCCATTCGGCGGATTCTCCGCCTGTGGCTCGTCCTTCTGCAGCGGCGTGCCGTTGTCGCCCCCCTGCTCGACCGCGATCGCGTCCGCTGGCTTGAACAGGTAGGCGTCGCTCGCGAGCACCGCATCGGTGATCTGCCGCAGCGGCGAGAGGTCGTCAATCACCCAGATGCCGCGCCCGTGCGTGCCGACGATGAGATCATTGCCGTAGATCTCGAAGTCGCGCACCGACGTCACCGGAAGGTTGAGCTGGAGCGGCTGCCAATGATCGCCGTCGTCGAGCGACATGTAGGCACCGCGCTCGGTCCCAGCGAAGAGAAGTCCCTGGCGACCGTGGTCTTCCTTCACGGTGTGGACGTACACGCCCGCCGGCAGCCCCGTCGTGATTCGCTGCCAGGTCTTGCCCATGTCCCGCGTGCGATACACGTACGGCTCGAAGTCCTGGAGTTGGTGGCGGTCGACGCTGGCGTAGGCGCCGTTCATATCGAAATGCGACGCCTCGAGCATCGTCACGCGGCTCCAGGCCGTCAGCGCGCTCGTCGTCACGTTCTGCCAGGACTTGCCGTCGTCGATCGTGACCTGGATCTGGCCGTCGTCGGTGCCAACCCAGATCATCGGCACGAGCAGCGGCGACGGGGCAACCGTGTAAATGACCCCGCGCTTGCCGTTGCGGTCGACCTGCGCCGCGGCCGTCGCGTCGAGATTCGCTGGGGTGCCGGCGTCGGGGCGCGTGAGATCGCCGCTGATCTGCGCCCAGCTCTGCGCGCCGTCGGTCGACTTGAATAGATACTGATTCGAGTAATACAAATTGTGCGGATCGGCCTTCGAGAACACGAGCGGCTGCGTCCAATCGGTGCGCGCGCAGTCGGCCGTGCGCGGCGCGGTCGTCCCCGGCATCGGCTCGTTGAGGGCCAGATCGTAGCGCTGGCCCGAGCCGCCGAAGATGATCCCCGGATGCAGCTGGTCCCCCGCCGTGTAGCCGCTCTCGCCGCCGGCACCGATCGGCTCCCAGTCGCGCATCGAGATCTCACCGAACTTGCCCCGCGAGCAGACGGCCACGGCGCCCGAGTCCTGCTGCGCGCCGGTCACCCAGTACGGAAAACGATAGTCCACGGAAATGTGATAGAGCTGCGCCGTCGGCTGGTTGAGCCACGAGCTCCAGGTCACCTGGCGTGGATCCTCGGTGCGCGCGTTGCGCGTGATCACCGTTCCCTGATCGCTCGCCACGATCACCGTGTTCGAATCGTCCGGCGACACCCAGGGTTGATGATAGTCGTCGCCGCCCGGCGAGCCGCGGACCGGAACCCAGGTCTTGCCGCCATCCATCGTTCGCGACACCGACACGTTGGAGACGTACACGATGTCTGCGTCCTTCGGATCGACGACGACGCGGGCGCGAGCTGGACGCGCCTCTCGTCCGACGAGGCGCTCTGGGGC
>JBIOHX010000362.1:0-3151 GCA_044449465.1 Gemmatimonadales bacterium
CGCCGTGGCTGCCGCCGGCGACAGGGCCGTCGGCGACGTGATGCGCCGCACGGCGGCATGGGGCGCGTTGAGCGTGTGGATCGGCTCCGGCGAGCGTCCACCCCGTGGCGCGGCCGATCACGTGCTCTGGATCGACGACCCCAATCCGCTCGCGCCGGCGACGGGCCGCTTCGTGCTGATGTACCACCTGCTGTGGGAACTGACGCATGTGTGCTTCGAACATCCCGGCCTGCTGATCGACCACGATCCCGAGTGCACTGACGAGGTGTGCATCACCTGCAGTGACGAAGGCAGGCCGGCCGAAGTCGTCGGGGTTGGCGTCGACCCGTTGGCAGCGGTGCTGGTACGCACCGCGCAAGGCCAGGAGCACATCGACGCCACGCTTGTCGGCGAAGTCGCGCCCGGCGACCTGCTGCTGGTGCACGCCGGCTCGGCCCTCACCCGGATCGCTGACGAACGATGACTGAGAGCACCGGATTCCTGTATCCGTTCATCGACGGCGACGAGCGCGACGCCGGCACACTGCTCGCCGATCTCGCGGCATCGGCTCGGGCCAAGGCGCGCGAGAGCTCCGCACTGCAACGCTCCACCCTTACGGCGTGCTCAGAACGCATTCTGACGACAGCACGCGAGATGGGCGAGCGGTTCCGAGCAGGTGGGCGCATGTACGTCTTCGGCAACGGCGGAAGCTCGACCGACGCGGCAACCTTCGCGGCCCTGTTCGCGCAACCCGTCAGCGGCCGCCCGTTGCCCGCCCTGAACCTGGCCGCCGATCAGGCCGTAGTGACGGCCCTCGGTAACGACGTCGGGTTCGAGCTGGTCTTCTCGCGCCAGATCATCGCGCATGCGGCAGGCGGTGACATCGCCGTCGCGTTCTCGACGAGCGGTAATTCGGCCGACCTCATGAACGCGCTGCGCGAAGCGCATCGGCGCGGCCTCATGACCATCGGTTTCGCCGGCTACACGGGCGGCGAGATGGCCGAGTCGGACGCAGTCGACCACTGCTTCGTGGTCGCGTCGCAGAGCATCCACCGCATCCAGGAGAGTCAGGCGCTGCTCGGCTACGAGTTGTGGGCCGCCGCTCAGCGCGCGATCACACATCCGCCGAGCGCCCTAGGAGGCGCAGCATGACTGGTCAGATCATTCCGGTCGAGGAGCTCCTCTCGCGCGAAGACCGCGTACTGGAGAAGATCGAGAAGTTCCGCAAGCGGCGGCCGCGGCTGATCGATGAAGTGATCACGCTGGCGCACGGTGCCGGCGGCAAGTCGTCGGCGGCGCTGGTCGACGCGGTGTTCCTCGAAGCGTTCCGTAACCCCGCGCTGGAGCAGCTGGGCGACGGTGCGGTTGTCACGCTCCCGTCCGGTGAACGGCTGGCCATCAGCACCGACTCGTTCGTGGTATCGCCGCGCCGCTTTCCCGGTGGCTCCATCGGGCAGCTCGCCGTGCACGGCACCGTGAACGACCTGGCCGTGAGCGGAGCAAAGCCGCAATGGCTGGCCGTGGCGTTCGTGATCGCCGAGGGGGTGGCGATCGCCGAGCTCAAGGAGATCGTGGCCGACATGGCCGCCGCCGCCGCAGATGCCGGCGTGCTGCTCGTCACGGGCGACACGAAGGTCGTGCCGAAGGGAGCCGCGGACGGTCTGTACATCACGACGACCGGAATCGGCGTCATTCCCGCCGAGCGCGAACTGGGTGCGCATCTCGTTCGTGCGGGTGATCGCGTCGTGCTGTCCGGCACGCTGGGCGACCACGGCATGTCGGTGATGATGGCCCGCGGCGACCTCGACATCGAGGCCGAGATCGAGTCGGACACGGCCGCAGTGCACACCATGGTCGAGGCACTGCTCGCGGCGGCTCCGCATACCCGTTGGATGCGCGACCCCACGCGTGGTGGGCTGGGGACGATCTGCAACGAGCTCGCGCAAGACGCATCCGTCGCCGTCATCCTCGATGAGGAGCTGCTTCCGGTTGCTCCGATGGTGCAGGGTGCCTGCGACATGCTCGGCATCGACCCGATCTATGTGGCCAACGAAGGCAAATTCGTCGCCGTCGTGCCGGAGGACGAGGCGCCGGCGGCGATCGCGGCCCTACGCGCTCATCCGCTCGGCCAGAACGCGGCGGTCATCGGCGAGATCGTGGCGGAGCCCGAAGGCATCGTCGCCCTGCGCACACCGTTCGGCGGAAGCCGGATCGTGGACATGCTCGTCGGCGATCCGCTGCCGCGGATCTGCTGAACCCAACCGGTGAACGGCGAGAGGACCTGACATGTGTCTCGGAATTCCCGGCCAGGTGGTCGAGATCGTCGATTCGGAGAACCACCTTGCGAAGGTGGACGTCAACGGCATCAAGCGGACGATCAGTGTGCGTCTGCTCGCCAAGGAAAACCTAATCGCCGGCGATTGGGTACTCGTCCACGTCGGTTTCGCCATGGCCAAGATCGACCAACGCGAGGCAGACCTGACCATCGAGGCGGTCAGACAGATGGGCCAGAGCTACACCGACGAACTGTCCGCGTTCACCTCCACCTCGATCGTCTAGGAGCCACGCCATGAAGTTCGTCGACGAGTTCCGTGATCCGGCCGCGGCTCGCGCCCTCGTGGCGTCCATCAAGGACCTCGCGCGCGACGATGAGTACAAGTTCATGGAGGTGTGCGGAGGACATACGCACACGATCTATCGCCACGGGATCGAACACATCCTGCCGCCGAACATCGAACTGGTGCACGGTCCAGGGTGCCCGGTGTGCGTGATCCCGATGGGTCGCGTCGACGACGCCATGTGGCTGGCCGAGCGTCCCGACGTCATCTTCACCTCGTTCGGCGACATGATGCGGGTACCCGGAAGCAAGGGCAGCCTGCTCGAGGCCAAGGCTCGCGGGGCGGACGTGCGCTTCGTCTATTCACCCCTCGATGCGCTGCGCATCGCCATCGAGAACCCCGCCAAGCACGTGGTCTTCTTCGCCGTCGGTTTCGAGACGACCGCGCCGTCGACGGCGGTGACCCTCGTTCGGGCCAAGGATCTCGGCGTCACGAACTTCACCGTGTTCTGCAACCACGTCACGATCGTGCCGCCGATCAAAGCGATCCTCGATTCGCCCGATCTGCGGTTGTCCGGCTTCCTCGGCCCTGGGCATGTCTCGACCGTCGTGGGC
>JBIOHX010000363.1:0-3143 GCA_044449465.1 Gemmatimonadales bacterium
CCACCGCCACCACCCGCTTGACCCGGCGCTCGCTCGCCGCCGCGCACTCGAAAACCTAAGTTGTCGACCGGCAGCGCTGCCCACCCGGTGACGCCCGGAAAATTGAAGCTTGGTATGTTCGGATACGTGAACCGCTCGTCGCCCACTGGCGTGCCGTAGTAGCACACGTAGCCGAGCGGCGTCCGCATCGGATTCTTCGCGAACAGCTCGGGGAACGTCTTCTGCATCCACGGCCCGGGCGCGTACACGAACGTCTGGGCGCTCAGCTTGCGCCCCGTGTCCAGCGTGATCTCTTCGAGCCGGCCGTTCGTCACCTTCGACGGACTGGCGCGCCCGATCACGATCTTCCCGCCGAGGCGCTCGAACGCGGCGGCGACAGCCTGACAGGCGCGCCGTGCCCGCACGACACCCGCGTCGGGCTCGTACAGCACGATGTTGATGTCGTCCATCGCGATGACTGGGAACTGCTTGCGCACGTCGTCTGGCTTGAGCGCTTGGTACGGGATGTTGTGCTTGTCCCACCACTTCTTGTTGTTGACCAGGTACGGCTCCCAATCGGAGCGAAAAATCAGATCGCCGGTCGTGTGGTAGAGACCGAGGCGCATGTCTCGACCCCAGGTGTCGTCGAACGCTGTCCAGCGCTTCATCGCCTCGCGCGCCCAAAGCATCCAATGCTCGCCGGTCGAGCGGTCGCCGTACGACGAGCGAACCCCGCGCGACTCGTCGCCCGACGTCGACCGTGCATTGCCCGGACCGTAGGCGTCGACGAGCGTGACGTTCGCGCCCATCTGGCGCAGATTGAGCGCGGTCCAGCCGCCCCACGCCCCCGCGCCGATCACAATGATGTCCGGCGAGGAGCGACCGAGTAGCGGAAAGCGGCGCGCGTGGTGAATGCCCGGCACGGCTGGATCGTCAGCGGGAGCGCACCCGCCAAGCAGCAACAATCCTGCGCCCGCGCCCGCGACTTTCAGGAACTGGCGTCGCTCGAGAGCACCGGTTGACGCTGGGGGAGCCTGCCCGGTTGTCGGAGAGGCGTTCGAATCTGGCCGCGGCGGGGTCGAGTCGTTCACCATGACGTCTCGGACGGAGAGAGTAGCACTGAGTCGAAGGACGGGCAAACATGGCGTCGGCGATGGTCGAAATCAAACGGCCGGCGCGCGCCGCCCGTAGGCGCGGCGAGGACCCAGCCACAATGCGGCCGCGGTGTCGCCAAGGGCGCTGCGCGCGGTATAATAGTTCCCGCAGCGACCGACCTGGCGCGCTCGCCGCGGCGAAGTCGGGGCGATCGAACCGCCGAGCATTGGAGAATCGTGATGCGAGTGAACGGCAGGAGAATCTTCTCGGCTTTGGCCAGCGCGGGACTGGTGGCGCTCGCCGCCTGCGACCAGCCGCGATCGCAGCTCGACGTGCAGACCGGCGCGCCCCTACCCGGCGGCATGACGCCGGGCGCGCGACTCGCCTCGAGCGGCCCCGCGCCGACGGCCGCCGATCTGCCGTCGGCCGCGACGCTCCCTGCGGCAACGTACGACGCGGCACAGGCGGAGCGCGGTCAACGCGTGTACCAGGCGGTCTGCGCTCACTGCCATGCACCGGGCTCGCAGTCGGGCACGGTATTCACGACCGCGTGGAACAACCGCCGTGTGTCTGACCTGCACTCGATCCTCGTCAACACGATGCCGCTGGACAAACCGGGGAGCCTGACCGACCAGCAGTATCTCGACGTGATCGCCTACATGTTGAAGATGAACGACGTCCCTGGCGGTTCTCCGCTGCCAGCCGACCCGGCGGCGCTGCGCACGCTGAAGATCGCTGTGCCGGCCGCACCGCGGGCGCAGTGACCGCGCCCGCCGACGACGCCTTTGCTCGCGGATGACGCCATGACTCGCACTCCACGCTCGCTCGCGCTCTCCTCGACTGCGCCGATGTGCGTCGTCGTCCTTTCCGCGGCGCTATCACTCGCCGCACCCGCGCAGTCGACGGCGACGGCGACGGTGCGTCCAACGAACGACCTGCCCAATCCCTACCGTACCGTCGAGGGCTGGGCCAAGCTCCCCGACGGACGCACCTGGGGTTCAACGAGCGCGGTCGGCATCGACCGCAACGGCACCAGCGTCTGGGTCGCCGAACGGTGCGGCGCGAATAGCTGCGCCGGCTCCTCGCTCGATCCGGTGCTCGAGTTCGACGCTGGCGGCAACTTGATCGCGCACTTTGGCGCCGGCCTCATGGTCGCACCGCACGGCATCTTCGTCGACCGCGACGACAACGTGTGGGTAACCGACTGCGCGTGCACCGGCGGGCGGGGCAGCGGGCGCGGCGCACCGGCCGCGACACCTGCCGGGCCGCCGGCGGGACACCAGATCTTCGAGTTCAGCCCGCAGGGGAAGCTGCTCCGCACCCTAGGAACGCCCGGCGGCGCGCGCGACCCGGGCTATTTCTTCCAGCCAAACGCCGTTCTCGTCGCGCCGAACGGCGACATCTTCGTCGTCGAAGGCCACTCGTCGGCGCCGGGCAGCGTGGCGCGCCTGTTGAAGTTCTCCAAAGATGGAGCCCTCATCAAAGCCTGGGGTACGCTCGGCGCCGGCCCCGACGACTTCAACGAGCCCCACGCGCTGGCCATGGACTCGCGCGGCCGCTTGTTCGTCGGCGACCGGGGCAACAATCGGATCAAGATCCTCGATCAGAACGGCACGCTGCTCGACACCTGGTACCAGTTCAGCCGCCCGAGCGGCATCTTCATCGACGCCGACGACAACATCTACGTCGCCGACTCGGAGTCGGGCTCGGTCGCCCGAACGCGTACGGACTGGAAGCGCGGCATTCGCATCGGCAGTGCCAGGGACGGGACGGTCCGCGCCTTCATCCCTGACCCCGCCGTCGACCCGCCCTCGACCAGCGCCGCCGAGGGCGTCGCGGTCGACGCGCACGGCAACATCTACGGCGCCGAAGTCGGCCCCCGCGCCCTCAAGCGCTACGTCAAACCGTAGCTTCCGATAGCCGCTGCCTAGCGGTCGTCGCGCCCGGTCGAGATCCCGACGTCGCTGAACGAGTCCAAGCGTCGCGATCTCAGCTTCGAGACACACGTATGGAGATACAAGCGATGCGAGTCGTGCATATCACCATCTGACATCGCCCCTATCTCCATC
>JBIOHX010000364.1:0-3132 GCA_044449465.1 Gemmatimonadales bacterium
AGTCGGGGGCGCGGAAGCAGCCGGGGCGACTGGCGCCGCGCGCCGCGCGCGGAACATCTCGAGGCCGTCGTTCCACGGGCGCACCCGCGACTCGCGCGGCCGCACGTCGAACCGCGGCTCGAAGGCCACGGTCTCGACGCGGCGAGCCAGCGGCGCCGCGCGGCGCAGGAGGTCCAGATTCGCCGTCCAGACCTGTCCCCGAGCCACGGGCGCATCGCCGGCGGCCTTAATGAGATCTCGAATCAGCGAAATCCTATACAGCCGCAATGCGCCGAACGGATCGGCGACGCCGGGCATGGCGCGCCGGCCGCGCACCAGCCACGAGGCGACGCGGGTCAGTCGCCGCACCGGAACGGGCGCCGACGCGGGCAGTGTGCGTTCGCCGACCACGAGATCGGCGCCGCCCTCGAAGCGCTTGATCAGCTCCGGCAAGTGCTCGGGCTGGTCGGTGAAGTCCGCCTGGAGCGTGATCATGGCGTCGCGGCGGGGATAGCGCGTGCGCGCCGCCACGGCGCGGCAGAGGGCGTCCATCGCCCCGGCGTACCCGACGTGCTCCGACCCGCCGATCACGGTGAGCGGAAGCACGGAGGCGTAGGGGGCGAGCGTCTCCGCGGTCGCGTCGGTGCTCCCGTCGTCGAAGACGATGATCTCGTAGTCTCGCGGATACTCCTGGAACACCTTGCGGATGCGCCAGAGGAGCACACCGATCGTTTGCGCTTCGTTGTAGGCGGGGATGCAGATGTACAGCACGCGAGATCCGGTCGGGGGAGGGCGAGCGAGTCACCCTCTCGAAAGCTAGGGACGGTGCGAGGGTGCAGCCACCCGGATTGGTACCCCGCGCCGCGGGCGGCGTTCGAGCCGTTCGAGCGGTTTGGCAGAGTCGTTCGGCGAGTGCCAGGCCGCCAGCGGCTCGCGGCCGCTCGTCCGGCGTGACGTTTGCCAATTGGTGACGTCGTTCGGGTGGCGGGCCGGGAGCGATGCGCCCGGCTCGACGCGCGCCGCACGGCGTGCACCATGGCGGCCGCCGCGGTGTATGACAACTGTAATCGGAGACGAGCCTCGACCCGGCTCGCCCGATCACTTTGGAGTGCAGCGATGATTCTCGCCGATACTCGTCATCGATTGACGCGCGACGACGCACAGCTCGCGGCTCGCCTGTTGGCGCGCGAGTCCGGCGACGAGCTGTCGCAGATCGAAGCCCGGCTGGCCGACGAAGGCATCGACGCGGTGCTCGACGATCCGCGACTCCCCGGCGTGCTGCTGCGCCATCCGCGCGGTTCGCACGCGTCGCTCATGCTCTTCGCCTACGTGATGATTCGCCACGCGCTCCGCCAGGCGGGCGAGAACGATCGCGGGCTCGCCGACTACGTCACGGCGATCGTCGTCCAGTTCGGCGTTCGCGACCGCTCGCACCGCATCGCCGACTCGGACGACGAAGTGTACGATGCGATCGTCCAGCTCTGCGCCGCGCTCGACGATCCAGATACGCGCCGTAGCTTTCTCGTGCGCACGCACCTCGGCAACTACGCGCTGTGGTTGAGCGGCATCTTTCCGGACTTCATCGAGCAGCGCCGCTGGCGCCGCGGTGGGCCGGACCTCGAGTACTACGAGGAGATGGGGCGGCGAGGGTTCCAACTCGCGGCCGACCACCAGCTGGCGGAAGAGCACGGGCTCACCACGCTGTACGCGCACGCCGCCGAGCGTTTCGGCGTGCTCCGCGCCGCGCTCAACGCGGTGAGCGACACGCTGTTCTTTCCCGCGGTCCAGTCGCCCGAGCGCCTGATGCGTCAGGTTCGCGACGAAGCGCGCTGGCGGCTGACGCCCTGAGCCGCCTGCGCGGCCCGCGCTGACGAGCGCAGGCCGTCGCGCGCGGCCTCGCGCGCGGCGTCGGCAAATGCGCCGAAGAGGTGGCGATCCCACCCTTCCGCCGTCGCCGTGAGCTCCTCGGGGTGCCACTGCACCGCGACCATCCACCAATCGCCGCTCGCCGGTTCGAGCGCTTCGATTACGTCATCCGCACTGCGCGCCGTGACCCGGAGCGACGGTGCCGGTTGCGCCGCTGACTGGTGGTGCGATGAGTTGACGCGGATCTCGCGCTCGCCGACGATGCGGGCGAGCCGGCTGCCAGCGTCGATCGTGATCGGGTGGACACGCTCGGTGCGGCGCTCGCCCAGGTTGTGATCGATCGTCGTTCCGACCTGCGACGCGATGTCCTGCACGAGCGTTCCGCCGAGCGCCACGTTCATGATCTGCGCGCCGCGGCAGATCGCGAGCGTCGGCAGCCCGCGCTCGGCGGCGGCGCGCGCCAGAGCGATCTCGTATTCATCGCGCTCGGCGTGCGCCGGCCCGGTCTTGGAGTGGCGCGCTTCGCCAAAGCGGTCGGGATCGACGTCCTCACCGCCCGTGAGCATCAGACCCGCCGCCGCGTCGAGCGCGCGACGCGCGAGCTCTGCCCCGAGCGGCGGCAGCACGAGCGGCACGACGCCGAACGAGGTGAGGGCATTGGTGTACGCCTCGTTGACCCGCACGCGCGCGCGACCGTGTAGTAATTCCGTGGTCGCCGTGACGATGACGAACGGTTCGTTGCTCATGCTATGCGATCGTTGCGCGGGCGCGGTTGCGTGGCTCTGGATACGACTTGTATCGTACACCGCAACGTCTCCTCCAGCCAACTCGACGCATGGTGCTCGACGGGTTTCGACGGTCCTTCGACGAATTGCTGAGCCGCGCCGCGCGTCCGGAGGACCGCCGCTTGGTTGCGTCGCGGATGAAGGATACGCTCGTGCAGGCGAGGCTCGGCCTCGACGACCTGCGTGGTGGGCTCGACGGCACGCGCCAGCGGATCGCCGCTGAATCGCGCGAGCTCGAGACGATCCGCCGGCGGAAACAGCTCGCGCAGGGGATCGCCGATGAGGAGACGGTGAAGATCGCGGCCACCTACGAGCAGATGCACGCCGAGCGAGTCGACGTGCTCGAGCGCAAGCTCGCGGCGCAGGAGGCCGAGCTCGCGCTCGCCGAGCGCGACGTCGAGCAGATGTCCACCGAGCTCAAGGCCGTGCTCGCCGGGACGGACCCGCGCGCCGCCGCCGGTGCCGGCGCCAGCCCGTCGCCACTCGGCGAGTCGCCGTCGGC
>JBIOHX010000365.1:0-3110 GCA_044449465.1 Gemmatimonadales bacterium
GCCGCACCGCAGTTCCATCGCGTATCGCTGGCCGATACTTGAGTCGCGGCACCAGCGTGAGAATGGTATACACGGCCACCGCTTCTCCGTCCTGATTCTTCACCTCGACGTCCCACGACACGACGCCCTGCGGCACCTGATCGTCCTTTTGTTCCTTCGCCGTCTTCTGCTTGACGGTGAGCGTCGCCTGGATCGTGTCACCCGGGTACACGGGCTTGACGAACCGGAGCGTCTCGAGGCCATAATTGGCAAGCACCGGCCCGGGCGCTGGATCGACGAACAGTCCTGCGGCCGCCGAGAGGACGAAGTAGCCGTGCACCACGCGGCGCTCGAAGATCGAGTCGCGCGCCGCGATGTCGTCCATGTGCGCGTAGAAGAAGTCGCCGCTGATTCCGGCGAAGTTCACGATGTCGGCTTCGGTCACCGTACGTCGCGCCGTGACGAGCGCGTCGCCAACCTCCAGCTCGTCGAAGAATTTGCGGAACGGGTGCACGGGGTCGAGTCGCCGTGCCGCGCCAGGCGTGTATTCGCCGGTGATGCGCATGAGCGTCGTCGGCGAGCCCTGCACTGCCGTGCGCTGCATGTAATGGAGCACGCCGCGCACCCCGCCCATCTCCTCGCCGCCACCGGCGCGGCCCGGCCCGCCGTGCACCAAAGACGGGAGCGGCGACCCATGGCCGGTCGACTCCTTCGCGCTGTCGCGGTTGAGCACCATCAATCGCCCGTGATACGCCGCGGTACCGAGCACCACACGCCGCGCCACGCTGTCGTCGGCCGTGAAGAGTGAGCCCACGAGGCTCCCTTTTCCCTTCTTCGCCAGCTCGATCGCATCGTCGACGCTCCGATACGGCATCACGGTGTTCACCGGCCCGAACGCCTCCACGTCGTGCGGCTCGTGCGCGCCGAATGGGTCCCTCGCGTAGAACAAGAGCGAGGGGAAAAAAGCACCGCGCGCCCGATCGGCGCCGACGACCGGAAAGTCATCCATGTTTCCGTATACCAATTCCGCCGAGCGAGCGATCGCGTCGACGCTCTTGCGTACCTCGCGCACCTGGTCGCGCCCCGCCAATGGCCCCATCCGTACCCCGTCGAGCGACGGGTCGCCGATCGTGATCGCGTCGAGCCGCTTCGACAACGCGCGCATCACGTCTTCGATCGCCGCCTCGGGAACGAGCGTGCGCCGGATCGCCGTGCACTTCTGTCCGGCCTTCGCCGTCATCTCGCGGGCGACTTCCTTGATGAAGAGATCGAACTCCGGGCTGCCGGCCGCGGCGTCCGGCCCGAGCATGCTGTAGTTGAGAGAGTCCGCTTCCATGTTGAAGCGAACGTTGTTGTCGACGATCCCGCGCGAGGTCTTGAGCATCTTTCCCGTCGACGCCGAACCGGTGAACGCCACCGCGCTCTGACCGTCGAGATGCTCGAGCAGATCGCCCGTGCTACCACAGAGAAGTTGAATCGCGCCGCGCGGCAGAATGTCCGCCTCGGTCATCGCACGGAAGACGGCCTCGGCCAGGTACGATGTGAGCGTCGCCGGTTTGACAATCGCCGGCACGCCGGCGAGCAACGTCGGCGCGAGCTTCTCCAACATGCCCCAGACGGGAAAGTTGAACGCGTTGATGTGCACGGCGACGCCCTCGAGCGGCACGCAGATGTGCCGCCCGACGAACGTGCCTCCTTTGGAAAGCGGCTCGGTCGGGCCATCCACGTAAAACGTCTCGTTCGGCAGCTCCCGCCGGCCGCGTGACGCGTAGGCGAAGAAGGTCCCGATCCCGCCCTCGATGTCGATCCACGAGTCCTGCTTCGTCGCGCCCGTTGCCGCCGATACGAGATAGAACTCCTCCTTTCGCGCCATGAGGTGCTGGGCCAGCGCCTTGAGCATCAGCGCACGCTCGTGGAACGTCCGCCGCCGCAGCGCCGGTCCGCCAACCTCTTTGGCGAACTGCACCATGCCACCGAAGTCGATGCCCGCCGTCGACGCCTCGGCGATTCGGTCGCCCGTAACGGCATGAAAGAGATCGGTCGCTGGGCCGTTCGTCGTCACCCATTCGCCGCCGACGAAGTTCCCCAGCCGCCGCGCTTCGGCGCCCGCCGTGCCGATGGGTCGAACCGTTTCGAAAGTCGTCGTCATGAAAGGCTCACGTCGTTTCGCGTGTCCAGCGGGCTAGACCCGCTCGAGAATCATCGCCATGCCCTGGCCGACGCCAATGCACATCGTGCACAGCGCGTAACGCCCGCCAGTCTTCGCCAGCTCGCGTGCCGCGGTCAATACGAGTCGTGCGCCCGACATCCCGAGCGGATGCCCGAGTGCGATCGCGCCGCCGTTGGGATTGACTCGCGGATCGTCATCGGCCACGGCGAGCTCGCGGAGGCAGGCTAACGATTGCGCAGCGAATGCTTCGTTGAGCTCGATCACGTCCATTTGATCAAGCGAGAGATTGGACGCGGCCAACACCTTGCGCGACGATGGCACCGGCCCCATGCCCATGATTCGCGGCTCGACCCCGGCGACCGCGCTCGCCACCACACGAGCCAAGGGCGTCGCGTCGATTTCCTGCGCACCTCGCTCGGAGCCGACGAGAAGCGCCGCCGCGCCGTCGTTCAAGCCGGACGAGTTGCCGGCGGTCACGGAGCCGCCCGCGGCCCGGAACGCCGGCTTGAGCTTGGCCAGACCCTCCGGCGTCGTGTCGGGGCGAAGGAACTCGTCCTGCTCGAACCGCCGCGGCTCGGCCTTCTTTTGCGGGATCATGACCGGCACGATCTCCGACGCAAAACGCCCACTCGTTCGTGCCGCCGCCGCTTTTCGCTGCGACCGGTAGGCGAACGCGTCCTGATCGCCGCGCGACACCTCGTACTGCTGGGCGACGTTCTCCGCGGTCTCGCCCATCGAGTCGGTTCCGAACGTTGCCTTCATGGCGGGATTCACGAACCTCCAGCCGAGGCTCGTGTCGAATAGCTCGAGGTCGCGCGCGAAAGGCCTGTTGCCCTTGGAAATGACGTAGGGCGCGCGCGTCATGCTCTCGACGCCGCCGCCGAGGTAGAGATCGCCCTCGCCGAGCTTCACCGCGCGGGCGACGCTCGCGACCGCGCTCAGCCCCGATGCGCAGAGGCGA
>JBIOHX010000366.1:0-3104 GCA_044449465.1 Gemmatimonadales bacterium
GCGTCGAGCGCCCCGTTCCAGAACTCTCGATAGTGCCCGAGCCATTGATCCACCTCGCGCAGCGGCGCGGCGTCGATCGTGCAGCGGTGCACCCGCCCGTCGACCCGCCGCTTGACGAGCCGCGCCTGCTCGAGCACGCGCACGTGGCGCGACACGGCGGGCAGCGACAGAGCAAACGGCTCGGCGAGCTCGGTGATCATCGCCGGCTCCCGCGCGAGCCGCGCGAGCAGCGCGCGGCGCGTCTGGTCGCCGAGCGCGCGAAACAGGCGGTCGAGCCGTTCTTCGCGCCGGTCGCGGCGCGCGCGAGCCGTTCGGGCGGCTCGTGCCGGAGAAGACGTCCTTGACATCGTGGCGCGAATATTAAACAATGTTGTTAAATATTCAAGCCGCACTCTTCCAGCCTCGAACGTCAGGAGCCGACGCCATGTCCACGCCGATCGATCGCCGAGTGTTCTCGTTGCGCGCCCTCTTTCTCGCCGCCGGGTCGCCGGCGGCGCTCGTTGCGCTCCGCGCGTTCATAGTGCCGCGATCCGCGGACGCGCTCGAGCCGCCATCCCGAGTCGCGCCGTTGCCGGCGAGCTCGCAGGGTGAGCTCACGAAAACGGCCGAAGCGATCCATGAGGATGTCGTGATCCGGGCGCCGCGGGCACGGGTCTACGCGGCCCTCACCGACGCCAAGCGTTTCTCCGCCATGACCGCGTACAGCATGGTGCCCAAGGCCGGTCCCGCCACGATCGCGCCGGGTGCCGGCGGTGCGTTTACGCTGTTCGACGGCCATGTGACCGGACGCCACATCGAGCTGGTGCCGAATCGGCGCGTCGTCCAGGCCTGGCGCGCCGCCGATTGGCCGGCCGGGGTCTACTCGGTGGCTCGGTTCGAGCTCACCGGCGACGGGCCGCAGACGACGATTCAGTTCGATCACACCGGCTTTCCGGCGGATCAGGGCGAGCACCTGGTCCAGGGGTGGGAGGCGAACTACTGGACGCCGCTGCGGAAGTTGTTGGGCTAAATCGGGGGCTTACGGGACGATTAGCGCTCCGGAGTGTACCAACATGACGCCAGCCCGTGTTCCGCGGGTTAGCTTTTTCAGAGAGCCAAGCGAGTGGTGGTGTCATGCGAGCTCGTCCCTGTTTGCCTTCGTTCGAATTGGTCGCCCGGCTGCGCCGCGGCCTCATGGCCGTCGCGCTGCTGACACTGGTCGGCCCCGTCCGCGCCGCCGCCGCGCAGTCAGCCGCGAAAGCGCAGCAAACGGTCGACACGCACTGGTATCCCTGGCTTGGCTGCTGGCAAGCCGACAGCGACGCCGTCGCCGCGAATCGCGCCGGCGCCCGCTATACGTGCATCGTGCCGACGGCACATCCCACGGCGGTCGACGTCGTCAGTTTGATCGGTGCTTCGATCGTGTCGCGCTCGCGAATCGACGTGAACGGCCGGTCGCATGCGATCGATGAGGGCGGCTGTCAAGGCGACGAGACCGCGACCTGGTCGGACACGCGCCATCGCCTGTACCTGCGATCCAATTACAGTTGCAGCGGCGTCGAAGGAACGTCGACGCGGATGTTCGCGATCGCGTCGGGCGGCGACTGGCTCGAGGTGGAAACTGTGCGTGCCGGCGGTGGATCGGTGGACCACGTGACTCGACGCCACGACGCCGGCGTCCCGGCCGATGCGCCGGCCGAGATCGCGCGGCTGCTCGCCGGACGGAGCCTGGCGGTGTCGACGGCGCGCGCCGCCGCGGCGGCGCCGATCTCCGCCGCCGATGTCATTGAAGCGGTGCACAGCGTGGACGCCGGTACGGTGCGGTCGTGGCTCGTGGCCTCGAACGCGCACGTCCAGCTGACCGGAGCCGACGCGCAGGCGCTCATGCACGCCGACGTCCCGACCTCGGTCATGCAGGCGATGATGGGTGAGACGAACGCCGCCGCGAGCGACGCCGACGACGCCAACCGCCGCGCCGACGAGTACCTCCGATCGACGTCGATGGCCGCCAGCGGCATCGCCGCACAGGGAGAGGCGCCGCAGCCGGCGGTTGGGGGCGTGATCTGCAACGCGGCCGGCTGCTATACGCCAATGGGCAATGCCTATTCTCCGTACAACGGATACTCATACTCCCCGTACGGAGCGTACCCCTACCCGGTGACGCCGTACTACGGCGGCTACGGGTTCGGCGCGCCGATCGTCATCGTCCGCGGTGGACGCGGCCCGGCGCGGCCCGAGCCTGTCCACCAGCGGCCCGGCCCGGTCGGTGTTCCCGCGCCACGCCGGCCCGAACCGCGCGGGCCCCAGGCGCACATGCCGTACCGCTCGCGGCCCTAGCGCTCTCCGCGCTGTGCGGCGCGCAGTTACGTTTCGCGCATGCTCCTCGACGCTATTCCCGAGCATGACGCCGCCGAAAGGGAGCGGGCGCTCGTCGCCTGGCTCGCCGAGCGCCGAGCCGTAGCGGTCGGCTATAGTGGCGGCGTCGATTCGACCTACCTCGCCGCGGTCGCGCTCGACACGCTCGGCGCCGATAACGTGCTCGCGATCATCGGCGTGAGCGCGTCGTACCCGGAAAGCCAGTGGACTGCCGCGCGCGACGTGGCGAGCTCGCTCGGTCTGCCGGTGCTCGAGATCGCGACCGACGAGCTGAACGACCCGCGCTATGCCGCGAATCCGGTGAACCGCTGCTACTTCTGCAAGACGGAGCTCTGGTCGCGGCTCGTTCCAGTTGCGCGCGCGCGCGGAATCGGCGTCGTGGTCGACGGCAGCAACGCCGACGACCGGCACGACTATCGACCCGGGGCACAGGCGGCGCGCGAGCTCGGCGTGGCGTCGCCGCTCGCGCTCATGTCGCTCACTAAAGCGGACATTCGCGAGCGCTCGAGTGCCCGCGGTCTGTCCACCTGGCGACAGCCGTCGTCGCCCTGTCTATCGTCTCGCATTCCGTACGGCACTCCGGTCACCGTCGCGCGGCTCGAACGTGTCGAACGCGCCGAGGCGGCGCTGCGCGCGCTGGGCATCGAAGGTGACTTGCGCGTGCGACACCACGGTGACCTGGCGCGCGTTGAGCTGTCGCTCGTCGAGCGGGCGCGGTGGTCGAGCGGGGCCCAGCGCGACGCGCTGGA
>JBIOHX010000367.1:0-3091 GCA_044449465.1 Gemmatimonadales bacterium
CGATGCCACTCCGTCTTCTCCTGCTTGGTGCCGGATGCGTCGTTCCACGACCGACTCGTGGCGAGAGAGAACGTGGCAACGCGGGTGCCACCCGTCGTGGAGCGCACCTCGGGATCGTTCCCGAGGTTTCCGATCAAGGTGACCTTGTTCAGGCTACGGCTCACTGGTTCCTCCTGGCGAGAGAGTAGATGACCTCGCCGTTCACGGTATGATCCAATCCGTGTTGGTGCGCAAGCAAATCAACGCGCATCAACGATTTCTGTTGCACGGCTCACAACCTTCCTCACACGCCCTGCCCGGTTAGCGTTCGCCGTAGCACGATCGCGTCCTCCACGGGGCGCCGATAGTATCGCCGCCGCCGCCCAATCTCCTCGAATCCGCGGGAGCGATAGAGCCCGCGCGCACGCTCATTCGTCTCGCGCACCTCGAGGTAC
This sequence comes from Gemmatimonadales bacterium, assembly GCA_044449465.1. Taxonomy (GTDB): domain Bacteria; phylum Gemmatimonadota; class Gemmatimonadetes; order Gemmatimonadales; family Gemmatimonadaceae; genus JAQBQB01. The sequence continues at coordinate 435 of JBIOHX010000367.1, forward strand.
ATTCCCGCCGTTCCCCGGCGCAGACCTTCGCCGAGCGCGGCGTCGAGCAGCGCGCGGCCAATCCCCCGCCCCCACCCCTCAGGCGCAACCGCCAGGTTCGCAATCTCTCCTTCGTCGGCGGCGAACCACGCGACAACATAGCCGACAGGATCGTCGCCGTCACTGCGCGCGCAGGCGAAATACACCGCGTCGAGCTCGATCGCGTCTCTGAACGAGCGCGCCGACCACGGATCGGAGAACGCGGCGCGCTCGATCGCCACGATCGCCGGCACGTCGGACGTGCGCACCCGATCGATCGCCACCGTCATCACGCCGGCAACGCGCGCCCGTGCGCCGATTCCCAGCGTACCTGCGCCTCCGCCAGGCGACCGTACGAGGGCTCCCACGACCCGACGTCGACCGCTCCGTCGTCGAGGAGTGCGCGCTCGACGCGCGCCACGGCTGCCGCGCGCGGGCTGGCAACGATCGACCCGTCGAACCGCGTCGGCGAGACGATGCGGGCGCGGCACTCCGTGGCGACATGCTCGACTTCCGACTGCGCTACCAACCTGGCGCGCTCGAGCTCCGCTACCACGCCCGCCGCATCGATTCGGAAGAGCGCGAGATAAAACTCGCCGCGCAACGCGTCGAGCGCGGCGAGATACGTTCCCGCGACCAGCACCGGTCCGCCGACGATCAGCGCGAGCGACGACACCGCGAACAGCGGCGCGCCGGTGCCAAGCGCAATACCCTTGGCGATGCCCGCCGCGATGCGCAGACTCGTGAAGCTGCCTGGCCCCGCGCCGCACACTACGCGGCCGATCGCGCCGACGGCGACGCCCGCCTCCGCGAGCGTCGCCGCGACCGCCGGCATCAGGCGCTCTCGCTCCGCGCCCTTCATTTCGGCGCGCGCCTCCGCGAGCACCGTCACCCCGTCCAGCACGCAGACGTCGCCCACGTACGTCGACGCGTCGATCGCGAGCGTGATCATACATGCCCCCCGGCGTACAAAAGCCGCTTGTCCGGTTCGTCCGGCAAGTGCTGAAGGCTGATCGGAACGTGCAGGTGCGGTATGCGGCCGCCAGCGCGCTCGGGCCATTCGATGAGGACGAGCGCGTCGTCGGCGAGCATCTCGTCCCAGCCGAGATTCGTGAGCTCGTCGGGCGACCGCACCCGGTACAGATCGACGTGATAGACCAGCGACTTCGACGCAGGATATCGATGCACGAGGTTGAAGGTCGGGCTGGTCACCTCGGCCGTGGCGCCGTAGCCCGCGCAGACAGCGCGCACGAGCGTCGTTTTGCCGGCACCGAGCTCGCCCGAGATGGTGACGACGAGCGGCGGCGTCGCCACGCGGCCGACGCGCTTACCCCACGCCACGAGCTCCGCTTCGCTGCACGCGAGATGTCCGCGCTCCGCGAGCGCCGGGATGATCGGTTCGTGGGCGGGAGACACGATCGACTACCGTGGACGTCCGGCGCCGGCGGCCACCCGATTCTTGGATTGCGAGTCCCGTCGCGCGCGAAGCTCGAATAGCTGGTCTCGAAGCTGGGCGGCGAGCTCGAAGTCCATCGCCGCCGCGGCTTCGCGCATCTGTTCGTCGAGCATCTTCTCGAGCGACTCGAGCTCCATGACCGCGTACCCGCGGGCCGGCTCGGCGACCTTCTTCACCTCGCGCTCGCTGCGCGCGTCGGCGACGCGCGTGATGAATCGGACCTGGTCGACGCTCTTCGTGACGCTGCGCGGCGTGATGCCATGCTCGGTGTTGAACGCGATCTGGATCTCGCGGCGGCGGGCCGTCTCCTCGAGACAGCGCTGCATCGAGCCGGTGACGCGATCGGCGTAGAAGATCGCGCGACCGCTGGAGTGCCTCGCCGCGCGTCCGACCGTCTGGATGAGCGACCGGTCGCTCCGCAGGAATCCCTCCTGATCGGCATCGAGGATGGCGACGAGCGACACCTCGGGCAGATCGAGGCCTTCCCGCAGCAGGTTGATGCCGACGAGGACGTCGAAGTCGCCCAGTCGCAGACCGCGCACGATCTCCATACGTTCGATGGCGTCGATGTCGGAATGCATGTAGCGCACGCGTACGCCGACCTGCTGGAGATAGTCCGTGAGATCTTCCGACATGCGCTTCGTCAGCGTCGTGACGAGCACGCGCTCACCCTTGCGCTCGCGCACGCGGATCTCGTTCAATAGGTCGTCGACCTGGCCGCGCACCGGCCGGATGTCGATCTCGGGATCGATCAGTCCCGTCGGACGGATGATCTGCTCGACGACGACGCCTTCAGAAAGGCGAAGCTCGAGGTCAGCCGGCGTAGCCGACACGAACATCGCTCGCGGCGTGAGCGCCAGGAACTCGTCGAACATCAGCGGCCGGTTGTCGAGCGCACTCGGGAGACGGAAGCCATACTCGACGAGCGTGAGCTTGCGCGCCCGGTCGCCGTTGAACATGCCGCCGATCTGCGGAAGCGTGACGTGCGACTCGTCGACGACGACGAGGAAGTCTTCCGGGAAATAGTCGAAGAGACAGGCCGGCCGCTCACCCGCTTCACGCCCCGCGAGATGCCGCGAGTAGTTCTCGATGCCGGCGCAGGTGCCGATCTCGAGCATCATCTCGACGTCGAAGTTCGTGCGCGATTCGAGACGCTGTGCCTCGAGCAGTTTCCCCGCCCCAC
>JBIOHX010000368.1:0-3083 GCA_044449465.1 Gemmatimonadales bacterium
GTGTTCGGAGCTCGTCGTTGTCGGCGGCGATCGCGATCTTGATGTCCAGGACCGGCGTGCCGTCGATAGCCTCGATCGGGCCGACGCGGAGGCGCGTCCCGTCGAGCTCACGAATCGTCACGCGGTGCAGGCCGAGCGGGTTCGGTCGGTCGGGCGATCGGGTGGAGAAGACGCCCGCGATTGGGTTGGAGCGGTCGCCGCGCGGGTGAACCTGGAGCACGCTCCGTTCGGCGCGGTGCAGCCAGGTGACGATCATGATCTCGTCGCCCGCGGCGAGGCCGGCAAGCGCGGGCGCGAGCGCGGAGTCGAGCTCGACCCAGGCGTCCGGTGCTCCCTCGACGCCCTGGCGCGGCGCGTCGGTGCGCGACAGGAGCGTCGACCGCACGACGCCTATGGGCCGAACGACGTATTCGTCGCCAGTGAGGGTCATAGCCAAATGCATGGCGACCGAGTCACGCGTTTGCAAGCCGGTGTGCGACGGAGAGTCGGCGGCGCCGGCATGGCAGCGAAGCACCCGAAGGCGCCGTAGTGCAACTGGCGGCCTGACGGTCCGCCGCGCAGCTTATGCCCAGTTGTTTCCTCACCCGCCTCGCGATGCCGGCGGGTCCGACCCGCCTTCCAAAGCCACTCCATCCGAGGTTGCGTCATGCGGCGTTCATCCGCCACGCTCGGTTTCGTCGCCAGTCTGCTGGCCATGCTCTCGATCGCTCCCGCTGCGGGCGCGCAGCAAGATCTCGCCAACGCCAAGCCGGGGCGTGAGCCGCATCAGCCGATCGACTCCGCCTACACCAAGAAGATTCTCGAGTACACGACCGAGCCGTTCTTCCTCTCGCCGCTGGTCGACTACCTGCCGGCGGCGAAAGGGATTCCGACGCCTGCCGCCGTGCTCGGCGACATCGCCGGCAACCCGAATAACCTGCCGCACTCGAAGGAGGTCTACGCCTACATGCGACTGCTCGCCAAAGCGACGCCGCGCGTGCGGGTGTTCTCGATCGGCACGACGGAGGAAGGGCGCGAGATGATCGCCGTCGCCGTCGCATCGGACCAACTCATGGCCAAGCTCGACGCGAACAAGGCGGACCTCGCCAAGCTCGCCGACCCGCGCACGATCGGCATGAACGACGCCGAGGCGGACCGGATCGCGCAGAAAGCGGCGCCGGTGTACTACATCACGGGCACCATCCACTCCACTGAGTCGGGCGCGCCGACGGCGTTGATGGAGATGGCCTATCGTCTCGCGGTCGACGAGAGCCCGTACATCCGCAACATCCGCGACCATGTGATCACGTTGATCACGCCGATCGTCGAGGTCGACGGCCGCGATCGTGAGGCGGACTTGGTGGACTACCACCTCAAGCACCCCACCGAGGTGATGCCGAGCCTGATCTACTGGGGGCACTACGTCGCGCACGACAACAACCGCGATGCGATGGGTGCGACGCTCAAGCTGACGCAGAACGTCCTCAACACCTACGTCGACTTCAAGGCGCAGATCCTCCATGACCTGCACGAGTCGGGCTCGTTCCTCTACGACAACACGGTCGGCGACGGCCCGTACAACGCCTGGCTCGATCCGCTCGTGACCAACGAGTGGCAGATGATCGGATGGAACAACGTGCAGGAGATGACTCGGCTCGGCATGCCCGGGGTGTTCGCCCATGGCACGTTCGACACGTGGTCGCCGGGCTACCTGATGTTCATCGCCGCGACGCACAACGGGATCAGCCGTCTGTACGAGACGTTCGGCAACGGCGGCAGTCCGGAGGTGGTCGACCGCACGCTGTCGCCGAACGAGACGGAGCGGACCTGGTATCGCCAGAACCCGCCGCTCGCGCACGTCAAGTGGGACCTCCGCGACAACAACAACTACGAGCAGACCGGCATTCTGGTCTCGCTATCGTACGTCGCGAACAACCGCGTCCAGCTCCTGCGCAACTTCTACGAGAAGAGCAAGCGGTCGATCGAGAAGCCGAAGACGGAAGGGCCGGCGGCGTATGTGTTGAGCGCGGCCGATCCGCGCCTCGGCTCTCAGGCCGAGCTGCTGCACGTACTCCAGCGCCAGCGCGTCGAGATCAGCCGCGCGACGCAGGCCTTCACCGTCAACATGCCGGCGCGGCGGACGATTGCCGCCGGCGGACGAGGCGGGCGAGGTGGGCGCGGCGCGGTGGCGCCGGCCGATGCCAACACAGGAAACGCCGGTGACGCGCAGCTTGCGGGCGATGCGCGCGGCCCGACGACGCGAAGCTTCCCGGCTGGGAGCTACATCATTCGCATGGACCAGCCGTACTCGCGCATCGCCGACGCGATTCTCGACTACCAGTACTGGAGCCCGAACGATCCGCAGAAGAGCCCGTATGACGACACCGGTTGGACGTTCCCCGAAGGCTTTGGTGTGCAGTGCGTTCGTGTGACCGACGCCAAAGTGCTCGACGTGCCGGTGACGCCGGTGACGGGGACGATCGCGGCACCGGGCGGAGTGACGGGAAGCGGGAGCACGTTCCTCATCAATCACAACGGCGACGAAGCGTTGATCACGCTGCGTTACGCGCTCAAGGACGCGACGTTTCAGATCGCCGAGGAGCCGTTCGACGCCGACGGGGAGCACTTCGCGCGCGGCTCGTTCATCATCAGCAACATTTCCCAGTCCGCGCTCGACGCCCAGGCCAAGTCGCTCGGCATCAAGGTCACTGCCGTCGCGTCGGCGCCGAGCGTGAAGACGCACCCGGGACGGGTGGCGCGCGTCGCCATTCTACACACCTGGAACGGCACGCAGACCGAAGGCTGGTGGCGGCAGGCGTTCGATTTCGACAAGGTGCCCTTTGATTACATCAGCATTCAGGATGTAGCAAAGGACGCGAATTTGAACGCGAAGTACGACGTCATCGTCTTCCCGCCGGCGGGGGGCAGCGGCCAGTCGATCATCGAAGGGATGCCGATGTGGCGGAATCCGATGCCGTGGAAGAATTCGGCCGAGATGCCGAATATCGGCACTTGGGCGCAGACCGACGACATCCGCCCGGGGCTCGGGTGGGGCGGGCTGGAGCACCTCTCGAACTTCGTGAAGGCCGGCGGCGTGCTCATCA
>JBIOHX010000369.1:0-3070 GCA_044449465.1 Gemmatimonadales bacterium
ATCTCGCCCAGGACGATGCGGTCGCCGCGTCCGATGATAAATTCGACGGCGCTGCGCACCTTGGTCAGCTCAACGTTGAGGCTGCTCAGCACCTTGGCCGCCACCCCATCGCCCTCACGCACGAGGCCCAGGAGCAAGTGCTCTGTGCCGACGTAGCTGTGATTGAGCCCGCGCGCCTCGTCCATTGCGAGCTCCAACACTTTCTTGGCGCGCGACGTGTACGGCAGGTCGGGCGCGGAGCGTGCGGTCTCGCCGTGCTTGACGCTTGCCTCCAGCTTGGAGGCTAGACGGTCGACGTCGATGCCGGCGTTTTGGAGCACGGTCACCCCGACGCCTTCGCCTTCGCGCAGCATCCCGAGGAGAAGGTGCTCCGTCCCGACGTACTCGTGGTGCAGGCGCCCCGCCTCCTCCCGCGCCATGGAGAGCACCTTTCGCACGCGCTCCGTGAAGTTGTAACCGTTCATCATAGGTCGGCGCAGCTCTTATTGATCTGCCGGCAGTCAGCGCACACGAGCTTGCACTTGCGCCACTCGAGCCGCGGCGATCGGCAGTAGTCGCACGACTCGATGGCCGCCGCCGCATCATCGCTGGCGTTGCCGTACGCGAGCGTGGACGACGCCGACGTCGCCGCGGTAGCGGGATCGATGAACGGCTTGGCGTGGCAGGGCGGCATCGCTCTATCATTGCCGCGCCATGAGCAAAAGCACAAGCGCCGCCCACCGACCGCGGTTTGACCCCGTGTCGCAAGCCGGCTAGTCTCCCCAGTTCACTTCGCCGGGAGAGCGATGAGCCAGCGGAACCACGCACCGAACGGCGGCGGACACGGCGGCCACCACGGCGACTTCGACATTCACGGCGCCGCTCGGCGAATCGTCGCCGCCGCGGGGTTTCAACCCGACCTCGACGCCGACGCCCGCGCGCAGCTCACGGCGCTCACGAAGCCGGCCGCCATGCCGACCGGCGGCACCGGCGCCGGCGCGGTCAAAGATCTCCGTGATCGCCCGTGGTCGTCGATCGACAACACCGAGTCGCGCGACTTGGATCAGATCGAGATCGCCGAGCGGCTGAGCGACGGATCGATCCGCGTCATCGTCGGTATCGCCGACGTCGACGCCTTGGTGCCGGCAAACACGCCGCTCGACCGTCACGCCTTCGCGGACTGCACATCCGTGTACACGGGCATCGAGGTCTTTCCGATGCTCCCCGAACAGCTGTCGACGGGCCTCACCTCGCTCAACGAGAACCAGGACCGCCTCGCTCTCGCCATCGAGACCGTCGTCGATGCGCAGGGCAACGTGACGTCCTACGACGTGTACCGCGCGATGGTGAAGAACCGCGCGCAGCTCGCCTACGACGACGTCGGCGCCTGGCTCGACGGCGCGTCGCCGCCGCCGAAGAAAGTGGCGGGCAACGCCGCCCTCACGGAGCAGCTCCAGCTCCAGCACGAGGCATCGCAGCGGCTCAAAGCCGAACGCGTCCGCAATGGCGCGCTCGACTTCGACACCATCGAGGCGACGCCCGTCGCGAAGGACGGCCGCATCGTCGACCTCGCGCTCGTCCACAAGAACCACGCGCGCGACCTGATTGAGGACTTCATGATTGCGAGCAACGTGGCGATCGCCAAGTTCCTCGAAGCGCGCGGCCGCTCGGGCATTCGCCGCGTGGTCCGCGAGCCGGAGCGATGGAGCCGGATCGTCGAGCTGGCCGGCCGCTACGGCACGACGCTCCCCGCCGAGCCCGACTCCCTCTCCCTCGCCAACTTTCTCGCCGCGCGCCACAAGGCCGACCCCGACCGCTTTCCCGATCTCTCATTGGCGATCGTCAAGCTGATGGGCCCGGGCATCTACGCCCTCGACCTGCCGGGCAAGGACCCCGGCGGCCACTTCGGATTGGCGACCCACGACTATACCCACGCCACGGCGCCCAACCGCCGCTACGCCGACCTCGTGACCCAGCGGCTCGTCAAGGCGGTGCTCACCGGCGCGAGCGCGCCCTACTCGAACGACGAGTTGACCGCGATCGCCGCGCGCTGCACCGAGCGCGAGGACGCCGAGAACAAAGTCGAGCGCTCGGTGCGCAAGACGGCTGCGGCCTTGCTCCTCAGCGATCGCATCGGCGAGAGCTTCGACGGCATCGTCACCGGCGCGACGTCGCACGGCACCTTCGTGCGCATCATCCATCCCCCCGCCGAGGGCATGGTGCTTCGCAACCACGAGGGTTACGACGTCGGCGACAAGGTCCGCGTCAAGCTCGTCGGCGCCGATCCCTACAAGGGATTCATCGACTTCGAGGGGCAGGGGGAGCGGTAGCGGAAGACGCGCTCGCCCGCACGAACTTGGCCGTCGTCACGAGCTGCGCACTGTGCCGCTGCGTGTGCTCCGCGGCGTGAAACAACAAGCCGATCACCGTCGACGGGAGCTTGGCCCGCCCGACCGCGCGCGCATCGAGCGCCGTCGCGGGATCGGTCGCGCGGAGCTGCGCGACGGCGCGATTGACCGCCCCATCGAATCGCGCCGCGAGGTCGCCACTGTCCGCGGGTGATTCACTCGCGTGCAGCTCACCGGCGAGACCGTCGAGTTGCTCGCGCGACAACGAGTCGCCGCGCGCGTAGGTAAAGAGCCGATCGAGGCTGCCCGCGGCGTGCAGCACGTGATACGCTGCAGACGCGGCCCCGCTCGGCCGCGCCGCGAGCTGCGCCGGCGTCAAACCAGCCACCGCGGCGCGCACCTCGTCGCGGCACTGCAGTAGCCCGTGCGCCACTGGCTGAAAGAGCGGCGGAACATGCGGCACCGGGCCGCGGAGCCAAACTTCGGGAAGCGCGGAGCTCATGCCTGAATGCTAACCTCGGCTGGGCGGCGCCCGCCGCGGACGCTGGCTTGCCGCGATGTCATGCGCCGCACATTGATCCAACATCCCCATCCACCATCGACCGACACCCCGTGCTCGATCCGTCCGTCGCCTCGCTGGCATCGACGTACCGAGCCCGCGAGCAATCTCGTCCCGCAGCGATCGATGAGTGGACCGTGGCGACACCACGTCCCGAGTCCGTGCTCGCCACCCCTCTCCCGCC
>JBIOHX010000370.1:0-3026 GCA_044449465.1 Gemmatimonadales bacterium
AAGCGTCGGCGCTCGCTGACCGGCACAGCCACTTCGCCATCCTCTCCCCGCGCCGTCGTGGCCATCGACACTCTCGCTGAGTTCATCGAGCAGCTCGACCGCGCCGGAGAGCTGGTGCGCGTGCGACATCCGGTCTCGTTGAACCTCGAGCTTTGTGAGGTCGCCGACCGGGTGATGAAGCAGCCAGGCGGCGGCAAAGCCCTGCTCATCGAGCACCCCGTGCTCATGAACGGCCAGCGCTCGGAGATTCCGGTCGGCATCAATCTCTTCGGCTCGATGCGACGGATGAGCATGGCGCTGGGCGTCGAGCGCTTGGATGACATCGGCGCGCGGATCACCGAGCTGCTCGAGATGAAGGTGCCCGATGGAATCATCGCCAAGCTCGCGCTGCTCCCGCGCCTGCTCGAGATCGGCAAGTTTCCGCCCCGCATGCGGCGCGGCGATCCACCATGCCAGGCGATCGTCGAGCGCGACGCCGACGTGAACCTCGACGCACTGCCGCTCATGAAGTGCTGGCCTGACGACGGTGGCGCGTACATCACCCTCCCAATGGTGATCACGCGCGATCCGATCCGCGGGATTCGCAACGTCGGCATGTACCGGATCATGCAGACGGGCAGGACGACGCTCGCCATGCACTGGCAGCGGCACAAGGTCGGCGCGGCGCATTGGCGCGAAATGGCCGAGCGCGGTGAGCGCATGCCGGTGTGCATCGCGCTCGGCGCCGATCCACCGTCGATCTATACAGCGAGCGCGCCGCTTCCGCCGACGATCGATGAATTCCTCTTTGCCGGGTTCTTGCGCTCGTCGCCGGTGTCGCTCGCGCGCGCCGTGACGTGCGATCTCGAGGTGCCGGCCGAGGCGGACGTCGTCATCGAGGGCTACATCGATCCCGCCGAGCCGCTCGTGACCGAGGGGCCGTTCGGCGACCACACCGGCTTCTATTCGCTGGCTGATCTATATCCGCAGGTGCACGTCACGGCGATCACGAGACGGACGCAGGCGGTGTTTCCGGCCACGATAGTCGGCCGTCCGCCGATGGAAGACTACTACCTCGGCCATGCGACGGAGCGAATCTTTCTCCCGTTGCTCAAGCTCACGATTCCCGAGATCGTGGACTATCACATGCCCGCGGAGGGAATCTTTCACAATCTGGTATTCGTGTCGATCAAGAAGGATTATCCGGGGCAGGCGCACAAGGTCATGAACGCGCTCTGGGGCCAAGGGCTCATGTCGCTGGCCAAGGTCCTGGTGATCGTCGATCATTGGGTGAACGTGCGCGACCCGCAGGAAGCGTGGTGGGTGGCGCTCAACAACATCGATCCCGAACGCGACGCGCGATTCACCATGGGTCCGATGGACGTGCTCGATCATTCTAGCCGCGCCTTCACCTACGGATCGAAGATGGGCCTCGATGCCACGCGCAAGCTGCCGGAAGAGGGGTTCACTCGCGGGTGGCCCGATGTGATCATCATGGACGAGGCGACCAAGCGCAGGGTGGATGCGATGTGGCCAGCCCTCGGAATCGCCGATGGCCGTAGTTCATAACCGATGACCAGCGCCGAACGCCCGACGCCGAACGCCCAACGGGAAGGCCAGACCTTCACGCATGGCGGCTCGCGCTGGCTCGTCTACGTGAACTTCGTCAAGCTGCCACACACGTTGTTCGCACTCCCGTTCGCGCTCGTCGGCGTCGTGCTCGCATCGTATCGCGCGCCGGTCGCCTGGCCGACGCTTGGCTGGATCGTGCTCGCGTTCACCTGCGCGAGGTTCGCCGCCATGGGGTTCAATCGCATCGCCGACCGCGAGATCGACGCGCGCAACCCGCGCACACGCCAACGGGAGATTCCGAGCGGCGCGTTGCGCGTCGCCGAAGCGACGGCCGCGGTGATCGTGGCGGCGCTGCTGTTCGTGTACGCGGCGTATCGGTTGAACCCGCTCTGTGCCGCACTGTCGCCCGTCGCCTTGGGTTGGGTGTGCTTTTACAGCTACACCAAGCGGTTCACCCGGTGGTGCCACATCGTGCTTGGCATTGGTATGTCGATCGCGCCTGTCGGCGGTTATCTCGCGGTGGCCGGCTCCTGGAGCGATCCCTGGTGGATGCTCGTCGCGCTGGCCCTCGCGGTGGCGACGTGGGGCAGTGGTTTCGACGTGCTCTACGCGCTCCAGGACATCGAGTTCGATCGAAGCCAGCGGCTCTTCTCGCTGCCGGCGCTCCTGGGCGGGCCGCGCGCCCTCCGCGTCGCGCGCGCGCTGCACGCCTCCACCGTGCTCTGTCTGGCGGCGGTTGGGGCCGCGACCTTCACGACGATGCCCGGGGGTGCCTTCTACGCATTGGGCGTCGTGATTGTGTCGGCGCTCCTCGTGTACGAGCACTCGCTCGTCAAGCACGACGACTTCTCGCGCCTCGACGCGGCTTTTTTCACGATGAACGGCGTGATCAGCATCGCGTTCTTCGTCTGCGTCCTGGTCGAGCGGCTGGCGCACGCCGACCCGGCGCTGTACGCGTTGGCGGTGAGCCGGTGAGCGATAACACCGGCGCGCGGCCGCTCGTCGTAGCGATCACGGGCGCATCGGGCGCGCCATACGCGGTGCGCCTCGTCGAGGCGCTCGTTGCCGCCGAGCGTCCCGTGCAGCTCATCGTGTCCCGCCATGGGCTCCGCCTGCTCGACACCGAGCTTTCGATCGGTTCCATCGATTCATTGCGCGCACGAGTCGGCGCCGCCGCGTGGGATGCGCACGTGACGTCCTTCAGCGACGACGACCGAGGCGCGGCGCCCGCGTCCGGCTCCGCGCTCAGCGCCGGCATGGTGATCTGTCCGTGCTCGATGGGCACGCTTTCGGCGATCGCGGTCGGCGCCTCGCGTTCGCTCGTCGAACGGGCGGCGGACGTGGCGCTCAAGGAGCGGCGACGGCTCGTGCTCGTGCCGCGGGAGACGCCGTTGAGCGCGATCCACCTCGAGAACATGCTGCGCGTGACGCGCGCGGGCGCCGTGGTGCTGCCTGCGGCGCCCGGCTTCTATCAC
>JBIOHX010000371.1:0-2998 GCA_044449465.1 Gemmatimonadales bacterium
ACGTTGGACGTTGGACGTGGATCGTGGATCGTGGATCGTGGGTCGTCAGGCGTCAGGCGTCAGGCGTCGGGCGTCGGGCGTCGGGCGTCAGGCGTCGGGCGTGGGAAGGGTTAGGGCTTTTTTGCCGGGCTCCTCGTCCAGACGACGATCGCGCCTCATTCGCCGCCGCGGCCGTTCTTCGTCAGCTCGGGCGGGATCTCGGAGATGCCGATGTAGACCTCGACCGCCTCGATGTCGTCGGCGATGAAATCGTCGAGCGTGCCGCTGTAGGGCATGTTGTGCACGAACATCTGTGGGATGCAGGAGCGCACGCCGTCGCCGCGCGTCATCACTACCTGATGTCCGAAGCCGCCGCGGCCGGGCACGAGGCGGATGCCGGCGACCGAGCGAACGATGTCGGTGCCGTCGCGCGCGCCCTGCCGCACGATGTCGGCGCGAGTGAAAAAGGTGCCGCGCGACCCTTCGCGGCGGCGATCGAACTGGTCGAGCCAGTGCGTCGGGTCCGCCGTGTCGGACACCGCGACCGTCGGCAGCGTCTGCGCGCTCGCCGTGAGCGCGAAGGTCGCGCGGCCAAACTTCCCGGGGTGCAGCACGGTAGTGAAGGTCGCCGCCTCGAAGCCGATGCGCCGGACGCTGAAGACGCTCGTGCCCGCAACGAGGCCCGTGATGCGGAACTTGCCGCTGTCGCCGGTGATCGCGTGCACGCGGTCGGACTTCTCGAGGGTGATCTCCGCGCCCGAGAGGCCGGCGCCCGTTGCATCGGTGACGCGCCCGAAGATTCCGGCCGGCGCTTCGTGGCGCATACTGTCCGCCTGCTGTAGCGGCTGCTGCGCGTCGACTGCGCGCGGCGCTCCAGGCAGTGCCGTGCTCACTGCAATTGCGGCGACGAGGTGCCACCCTCGGACAGCTCTCGCGATCGCCATTACGCTCTACCTTATGGGTCGACACGAGTTCTTGCAAGTTTCGCGTCGCTTCCGACTCCCGATATCTTCCATCACGACCTCCTTTTTTGGGCACTCCGCTTTCAATCGTTTATGGCTTCCTACGACGTGATCTTCATCGGCGGCGGGCCCGCCGGGTATGTTGGAGCGATTCGCTGCGCCCAACTCGGCCTTACAACTGCCGTGGTCGAGCGTGAAGGCCTGGGCGGCACCTGCGTGCTTTGGGGGTGCATCCCCGCCAAGGCACTCCTCGAGGCCGCGGCAATCGCCAACCGGGTCAAGCACGCCGCCGACTTCGGCGTCGCCGTGGGCGACGTCAAGCTCGACTATGGGGTCGCCATGAAACGCTCACGCACCGTGAGCATACAGAACTCCAAAGGCGTCGAATTCCTGTTCAAGAAGCACAAGATCACCTACATCAAGGGCACCGGCGCCGTCACGGGCAAGAACGCGGTCACCGTCAAAACCACGGACGGCAAGGAAGAGAAGCACGACGCCAAGAAGGCGGTCGTCATCTCCACCGGCTCGCGCGTGCGCGGGCTGCCGCAGGTCGGGCTCGAGCTCAACAAGACGACTGTCATCTCGTCGGACGAGGCGCTCATCCTCGAGAAGGCGCCCCCGTCGATCGTCATCGTCGGCGCCGGCGCGGTGGGCTGCGAGTTCGCCGACGTGTTCAACGCCTTCGGCTCGCAGGTGACGCTCGTCGACGTGATGCCGAACGTGTTGCCGCTCGAGGACGCCGACGCGAGCAAAGAAGTGGAGCGGGCGTTCAAGAAGCGCGGCATCACGGTGCTCACCGGTGCCAAGATCTCGAATGTGAAGACCGCAAAGGACTCGGTGTCGATGACCGTGGAGTCGGGGGGCGAGAAGAAAGACGTCAAGTGCGACGTCGTGCTCGTCGCCGCCGGGCGCACGCCGGTCATCGACGGCATGGGCCTCAAGGAGGCCGGCGTCCAGCTCACCGACCGTGGTTTCATCAAGATCAACGAGCGGATGGAGACGAGCGCCAAGGGCATCTACGCCATTGGCGACGTGGCCGGCCCGCCGATGCTCGCCCACAAGGGCGAGCGCGAGGGCGTGGTGCTCGCCGAGCTCCTCGCCGGCCAGCACACGCACGGCATGGATTACGACAACATCCCCAACGCCACCTACTGCCACCCCGAAGTCGCGTCGATCGGGATGACGGAGCAGCAGGTGAAGGACAAGAAGCTCGATTACAAAGTTGGGAAGTTCCCCTTCTCGGCGAACGGCCGCGCGCGCACGTCGGGCGAGACGGACGGGTTCGTCAAGATCATTCGCGATGCCAAGTACGGCGAGATTCTCGGAGCGCACATCGTCGGCGCGCACGCCACGGAGCTGATCCACGAGCTCGTCGTGGCGCGCACGAACGAGTTCACGGTCGAGGAAGTCGACCTGGCGATCCATGCCCATCCGACGCTCTCCGAGGCGATCGCCGAGGCGGCGCTGGACTCGTATGGAAAGGTGCTCAACGGCTGACGGGGCAGACGTAGGCAAAGCGGCGACGGCCGCACAGCCGGCGGCGCGCGAGCTCTGGGTCGAGCGACTCGGGCTCGTAGCCTACGGGGACGCGCTCGAGCTACAGCGGCGCGTGGCGCGCGAGCGGATCGCAGGCACGCTCGACCAGGACCTGTTGCTTCTCGTCGAGCACCCACCGGTGGTCACGCTTGGACGCTCGGCCAAGGAGCGGCATCTGCTGGCGTCGCCGGAGCTGCTGGCGGCGCGCGGGGTGGAGCTGTTCGACGTGGAGCGCGGGGGCGACGTGACGTTCCATGGGCCGGGGCAGCTCGTCGGCTACCCGATCATCGATCTCAAACGGCACAAGCGCGACCTGCACTGGTATCTGCGGAGCGTCGAGGAGGCGCTCGTCCGCGCGCTGGGCACGTTTGGCATTCCGGCGGAGCGGAACGCGGGATACACCGGCGTCTGGACGGCGGGGGCGGGGCGCAAGATCGCGTCGATCGGGGTGCACGCGCGCGACTGGGTAACCTGGCACGGCTTCGCGCTGAACGTGACGACCGATCTCACGTACTTCGACC
>JBIOHX010000372.1:0-2997 GCA_044449465.1 Gemmatimonadales bacterium
ACAGTACACTTGACGCGGTCGGGCGGCGGGTTCGGCCGACGGCTCAACAACGATTACATGGTCGAGGCCGCGGCGATCGCCAAGCAGACCCCGGGGGTACCGGTCAAGCTGCTCTGGACGCGCGAAGACGACATCCAGCACGACTTCTACCGGCCGGCCGGGTTCCATTACCTCAGCGGCGGCGTGGACGGCGACGGACAGCTGAGTGCTTGGCGCGACCACTTCGTGACCTTCGGTGAGAATGGCCGATACGCGGCGAGCGCCACGATCGGCGCCACCGAGTTTCCATCGCGCTTCATCCCGAACTTCGACCTCGGCGCGTCGATGATACCGCTGGGCGTGCCGACCGGCGCGCTGCGCGCACCGGGGAGCAATGCGATTGCTTTCGTGATGCAGTCGTTCATCGACGAGCTGGCGAATGCCGCGGGGAAAGATCCGGTGCAGTTCCGGCTCGATCTTTTGTCGCGCACTCCGGTCGCCGACCCGACGGCGACCGCGAACGGGCGCCGGGCGGCCGACCTCGATGCGGCGCGCATGCGCGGCGTGTTGGAGCTCGTCGCACAACGCTCGAATTGGGGGAAGCAGACGCTGGCCAAGGGAACTGGAATGGGCGTCGCGTTCCACTTCAGCCACCGAGGCTACTTCGCCGAAGTCGTCAAGGCCACGGTGAGCAAGGATGGCGACGTCAAGGTCGATCAGGTCTGGGTCGTTGGCGACATCGGCAGCCAGATCATCAATCCGCTCACCGCGGAGAGCCAGGCTCAGGGCGCTGTGCTCGACGGAATTGCCGAAGCGCTGGCTCAGGAGATCACGATCGAGAAGGGGCAGGCGGTGCAGGCGAACTTCAACACGTTCCCGCTACTCCGCATGCGGGATGCGCCGCCGGTCGACGTCACGTTCCACGTCACCGAGTTCCCGCCGACGGGCCTCGGCGAACCGGCCCTGCCGCCAGTGGTGCCCGCGCTCTGCAACGCGATCTTCATGGCGACCGGGAAGCGCGTGCGCTCGCTGCCGCTGTCGAAGCAGGACCTGCGCTGGACCTAGCCGGCGTCGAGTCCCGACCCCGTGTCATCGCGAGGAACCACGATTTCGCGATGGCGCGGATAGCTGCCGAGGTGTCGGAGCAATGGGCAGATCGCAATGAGCGCCGCGGTAGCGTCGCGGATGTTTACGTCGTCTCGGTGGCCGTCCAAGTCGGCCATGAACAGATAATCCCAGGCGCGGCGCCTATTCGGCCGCGATTCGATGCGCGAGAGGTTGACGTCGCGATCATCGAACACCTGGAGCACGCGCCGCAGCGCGCCGCGCACGTCGTGCACCGCGAAGATGATCGTCGTCTTGTCGTCGCCGGTGCGCGGCGCATCCGTGGTACCGAGCACGACGAATCGGGTGGCGTTGCCTCCCTCGTCGTGCACGCGTTCTCGCAAGACCGGAAGTCCGTGCAGCTCCCCGGCGACGCGGCTGCCAATGGCGGCCGCCGCCGGATCGTTGACGGCCTCGCACACCGCCGCCGCGGTGGACGAGCTGTGTAGACGTTCCGCGTGGGCGAGATGGCGCGAGAGCCAGCCGTGGCACTGCGCCAGCGCTTGCGGATGCGAATAGACGCGCTCGATCGAGTCGAGCGACGACGCGCTCGCCATCAGGCATTGAGCGATCTCGAATACACGCTCGCCGCGGATCATCACACCGCCCTCAATCAACGCGTCAACGGCGTGGGCGACGGGCCCCTCGGTGGAGTTCTCGATCGGCGCCACTCCGTAGGAGGCCTCGCCAAAGCGAATGGCGTCGAACACGCCGTCGATGGTCGCCACGTCGACATAGCTCGCCGCAGAGCCGAACAGCTCGCGCGCCGCCGCGTGCGTGAAGGTGCCGGCCGGCCCGAGGAACGCCACGCGCGGCGGCTCGTTCGGGTCGTGTGTGCAGTGGTCGGCGGCGTGACGATAAGAATCGTGGCTGGGCATGCTGTAGGCTCCGGGCAAAAAAAAGCCCCCGAGTGTTCTCGGGAGCGATGCGGCGGTGAGTGGAGAATTACTATCGTTCTAACAATGCTCGCGGCACCCGGCTCTCGAGTTCAAGGAGGGCCGCGCAAAAAAGGACTGGTCGGGCGAGGGCGCGCGAGTCATGAGGTGAAGTCTATGCTGGAGGCATGTCGACGCAACCCCTTCACTCACACCATCGCTTCGCCGAGCATGCGAAGTGCGGCGCGGACGGCGCCCCGCACCGGCACTACCGGCTCGGTGGTGAGCTGGGCGCCGGGCACCGCGGACTTGAGGCGGTGCTCGAGGCGCTTACGGAGCGTCGAACCGCGGGCCAGCATGCCACCAGAGAGCGCCAGCGGAACCGCGGCGCGTTCGTCGCCAAAAAGCTGACGAGCGAGCGCGCGCGCGTGAAGCACGAGCTCCTCGACCGCGAGCGTGACGAGCGCGTTGGCTCGGAGGTCGCCCGACTCCGCCGCGCTGAGGACCACGGGGGCCAGCGTTGCGAGCTTGGCCGGCTCGGCCCCCGCTGCCCATGCGATCAAGTCGGCCGTCTCGTTGACTTCGGCGGCGGTGAGAACCGCGCCGGTAAGCGCCGTCTCGGGCTCGCGGCCGTCGGCGGCCGCCGTGACGATCGAGAGCGCGCGCCGCCCGATCCATGCGCCGCTTCCCTCGTCGCCGCACACGGGCCCCCAGCCGCCGGCGCGCGCGGTCGCTCCGGTGGGGCTGCGTCCGAACGCCACCGAACCCGTTCCGCTGATCAGGAGCACGCCAGGGCCGTCGGCGAACGCGTCGTCGAGCGCGATGCTGAAATCGGAAACGATCACGAGCTCGGCGGCGAGGTCGCGGCCAACGAGCGAACGCCAGAGCTCTTGGCGTTCGGCTTCGCGTCCCGCACCGGCCACGCCGACGCAGAGCACGCGCGGAGTCGCATGCGTCCTCTCGCACGACGCGAGGGCGTCGTGCACAACCTCGGCAATGACCGTCGCCGAGTGCTCGACCCGCCCTGGCCGGACGGCAC
>JBIOHX010000373.1:0-2995 GCA_044449465.1 Gemmatimonadales bacterium
GAGTGTGGCCGAGCTCGACGCCGCGCGGCGACTTCGTGTCGGGTCGCTGCCGGCGCGGATGGATGGTCCGGACTCGCTCGCGTCCCGGCTCGCCGAGATCGCCCGGGATGCGCTTCCGCTCGACTACTTCGATCGGTACGCGGCGCAGGCGGACGCCGCGACGACGGCCGACCTCCTGGCAGCGGCTTCAAAGTATTTGGACGCGAACCATCTCATCGTCGTCGTGAGCGGGGATCGGGCGGTGCTCGAGCCGGCGTTGCGCGCGTCGAACATCGCGCCGGTCGTCGCCGTCGACTCGGCGGGGCGGCCGCTCGCTCCATAGGCGTTTCATCCCTCCGCGCCGCGCGGTAGATTGGGAGGATGGCGGCCCCGGGGCCGCCCGACGTCGCACCTTCATGGCGTGGTGGCCGAGATGAGCGCAAAGCCGACCCTGGAATCGATTCCCCGAACCGGCATTGCGGCGCGCGACCACGGGCCTGGTCCGACCCTCGTGACGACGCGCGCGCTCCGGGCAGACCATGTAGAGCGCAACCCGGGGATGCCGCTCGACCTCGATCGCGTGCGCGCCGTGCGTGTGAACAGGAGCGCCGTGGAGCGCCGCGCAGCGACGATCCCGACCCGCCGGACGGTCAAGAAGGAATGGCAAGCGGCGTGGCTGTTGCGCGCGATCACGCTGATCGACCTGACAACCCTATCCGGTGACGACACGCCGGGGAACGTTCGCCGTCTCTGCGCCAAGGCGCGCCATCCGCTGCGCTCGGACATCACCGCCGCGCTCGGCGTCGCTCACCTCGACCTCAAGGTCGGCGCGGTATGCGTCTACCATTCGCTGGTCAAGACCGCGATCGACGCCTTGAGCGGGTCGGGCATTCCGGTGGCGGCGGTATCGACCGGCTTTCCCGCCGGTCTGAGTCCGATCGACCAGCGGGTCGAGGAGATTCGCGCGAGCGTCGCCGCGGGCGCGCGCGAGATCGACATCGTGATCACGCGCGCGCACGTGCTCACCGGCGACTACGAGGCGCTATACGACGAGGTGCGCCGTTTCCGCGAAGCGTGCGGCCAGGCGCACATGAAGGCAATTCTCGCCACCGGCGAGCTGGCAACGCTTGGCAACGTGGCGCGGGCGAGTCTCGTGGCGATGCAGGCGGGCGCCGACTTCGTGAAGACGTCGACGGGCAAGGAGGGGGTGAACGCCACGCTCCCATTCGGCGTCGTGATGTGCCGAATGATCCGCGAGTACTTCGAACAAACCGGCTATGCGGTCGGGTTCAAGCCGGCAGGCGGGATTCGGTCGGCCAAGCAATCGCTCGAGTATCTCTACCTCATGAAGGAAGAGTTGGGCGATCGCTGGCTCCGCGCCGACCTCTTTCGATTTGGCGCCAGCTCGTTGCTCACCGACATCGAGCGCCAGCTGGAGCACTTCGTGACCGGGCGCTACGCGGCGGCGCACCGGCAGTCGATGCCCTAACATTTCCGACATCAAAGCCATGGCATCGGTCGCCGAGCTGTTCGAGACGATGGAATACGGCCCCGCGCCGGAGAGCGACCGGGAAGCGCTTGCCTGGCTCGGAAAGCGCGGGGGCGTGTTCGGCCAGTACATCGGCGGCGCGTGGACCGAGCCGGAGGAGCTGTTCGACGTCGTCAATCCGGCGACGTCGAAGGTCATCGCGCGGGTCAGCGAAGGGACGCGCGCCGACGTCGACGCCGCGGTCGCGGCGGCGCGCGCCGCGCTCGAACCGTGGAAGGCGCTGTCGCCGCACGCGCGGGCGCGGCACCTCTACGCGCTCGCCCGCGGGGTGCAGAAACACTCGCGACTACTGGCCGTGCTCGAGGCGATGGACAACGGCAAGTCGATTCGCGAGACGCGCGACATCGACGTGCCGCTCGTGGCGCGCCACTTCTACCACCACGCCGGCTGGGCGCAACTGCTCGACACGGAGTTCGCCGGCTACGAGGCGATCGGCGTCGTCGGCCAGATCATTCCGTGGAATTTTCCGCTGTTGATGCTGGCTTGGAAGATCGCGCCGGCGTTAGCGGCCGGTAATACCATTATCCTCAAACCCGCCGAATTCACGCCGCTCACCGCGCTGTGCTTCGCGGAGATCGCCGGCGAGGCCGGGCTGCCGGCCGGCGTCGTCAACATCGTCAACGGGCATGGTGAGACGGGCGCGGCAATCGTCGAGCATCCGGACGTCGACAAGATCGCGTTCACGGGGTCGACCGAAGTCGGGCGCATCATTCGCAAGGCGACGGCGGGCTCGGGCAAAAAGCTGAGCCTCGAGCTGGGGGGCAAGAGTCCGTTCATCGTCTACGACGACGCGGACTTGGACAGCGTCGTCGAGGGCGTTGTCGACGCGATCTGGTTCAACCAGGGGCAGGTCTGCTGCGCCGGCTCGCGCCTCCTCGTGCAGGAAGGCGTCCACGAGCGGCTGGTAGCAAAGCTGCGAGCCAGGATGGAAAAACTTCGCATCGGCTCGCCGCTCGACAAAGCGGTGGACATGGGCGCGATCGTCGCGCCGGTACAGCTCGAGCGCATTCGCGGCCTCGTGCAACAGGGTATCGACGAAGGAGCCACGATGTGGCAGCCGACGTGGGCCTGTCCGACCGAGGGCTGCTTCTATCCGCCGACGCTGTTCAACGACGTCGAGCTGTCATCGTCGATCGCGCAGGTAGAGATCTTTGGACCGGTGCTCGTGACGCTGACCTTCCGCACGCCCGACGAATCGGTGGCCCTGGCGAACAACACGCCGTACGGGCTCGCGGCGAGCGTGTGGACGGAGAGCATCAATCTCGCCCTCGACATCGCGCCGAAGATCAAGGCGGGCGTGGTGTGGGTGAACTCGACCAACCTGTTCGACGCCGCCGCCGGCTTCGGCGGTTACCGTGAGAGCGGCTTCGGGCGCGAGGGCGGTCGGGAGGGGATGTGGGAATATCTGAAGCGCGTTGAACGGGAGACGTTGGACGTGGCACGTACAACCAGGCGTCAATCCAAGCC
>JBIOHX010000374.1:0-2977 GCA_044449465.1 Gemmatimonadales bacterium
GATTGAGCCGCAGCAGCTTCGTCGCCAGCGCGAACGCCGGACCCGGCGCAAGCAGCTCGTCCTCGGGCTCGATCTGGTAGCGGTGATAGCTCTCGACGCCAAGATCGGTATATACGCGGTGGCTCTCGGTCAGGTCGAAGAGCGCGCGCGAGCTGATCGCGACGACGAGCTTGCCGGCAAGCGTGGGGGCTGACATGGACTGGCGCGACAGCATACATCGCGCCCACCGCGGCGCGACTTACGCCGCGCGCTTCAGGTCGCGCTCGAGCTCGCGGAATACCGAGAGAATCTCGCGGATCGCCCATTCGAGGTCGACGAGCGGGAAGTTGAGCGGCGGCGCGATGCGAACGACGGTGCCGTGCGTGTCCTTCGACAGGATGCCGCGCGCCAGAAGGCGGTCGATGACGGGGCGGGCCGTCGTGTAGCGCGCGTCGACCTCGATGCCGACGAAAAGGCCGCGGCCGCGCACATCGCACACGACGTGACTGCGCAAATCCTGCAGCTCCGACAAAAGCCACGCACCGAGCGCAGCCGAGCGCTCGATCAGATTCTCCTCGAAGAGCACGTCGAGCGAGGCCATCGCAACGGCGGCTGCGAGCGGATTGCCCCCGAACGTGCTGCCGTGGTCGCCTGGGTGGAACACCTGCATGACGTCGTCGGTCGCGACGAACGCGGACACCGGCAACAAGCCCCCGCCGAGCGCCTTGCCGAGAATCACGCCGTCCGGCTTGACGCCCTCGTATTCCGACGCGAGGAAGCGCCCGGTGCGACCCAGGCCGGTCTGGATTTCGTCGCAGATCAGCAGCACGTGATGATCCCGGCAAATCTGCCGGCAACGCGCGAGATAGCCCGGCGGCGGCACGACGATGCCGCCTTCGCCCTGGATCGCCTCGACGAGGAATGCCGCGGTGCGCGGCGTGATCGCCTTCGCGAGCGCGTCGGCATCGCCGTAGGGAATCGCGAGCAACCCGGGCGGAAACGGCCCGAATCCGTCCCGGTATTGCGGCTCGGTCGACAGGCCCGTCGCCGTGATCGTGCGGCCGTGGAAATTGCCATGGCAGCCGATGATCTCGGCACGGCCCTCGGCGATGCCCTTGATCTTGTAGCCCCACTTGCGCGCCGCCTTGATCGCCGTCTCGACCGCCTCGGCGCCGCCGCTCGACGGCAGCGCGCGATCGAGGCCGGTCAGTTGCGCGAGGCGCTCGAGCAGGAACGGGAGCTCGTCGTTGTGATAGGCGCGCGACGTCACGCCGAGCTGCTGCGCCTGCGCGACCAGCGCCGCCACGATGCGCGGGTGCGCGTGCCCGAAGCTGACCGCCGAATACGCGCTCATAAGGTCCAGGTAGCGGTTGCCGTCGACGTCGGCGAGCCAGCTCCCCTCGCCGCGCGCCAGAACGACCGGCAGCGGGTCGTAGTTGCGGGCGCCGAAGGTCTTCTCGCGACTGATCAGGTCGAGGGCGGCATTGGAAAGCGGCTGGGACGCAGGATCACGACCCACGCGCGAGCCACGAAGGTCGTCGTTTCCTCGGTTTGCCATCGCAAGCTCCTGTCAAGCGAGCCGGCCGCACCAGAAGGCCGGTCGGACCTGACGTCGTGCGCGGGCGGCGGGACCCCGGGGTTCGTGGCCCCGGCGAGCTTTTAAGCATAACGCGTGCGAGCGTCCGCCGGCTAGTTGCGGCGCAGCAAAGCCTCAGGCGGCAGTCCTGGCCGCAAGGGCGTCGAGCAGCCGTTCGTGAATGCCGCCGAAGCCGCCGTTGCTCATCACGAGGATGTGGTCGCCGGGGCTGGCGGCGCGAACGATGGCGGCAACGAGCGCCGCGAGGTCGTCGTGGACCTCCACGCGCGCGCCGAGCGGCGCGAGTGCGGCTGCCGCGTCCCAGCCGAGGTTTGCCGCGTAGCAGAACACGCGGTCGGCCGCCGCCAGGCTTGCCGGCAGTGCCGCATTCATCGTCCCCAGCTTCATCGTGTTCGACCGCGGCTCGAGCACCGCGAGAATGCGGCCGTCCCGCTCGCGGCTACGGAGGCCACCGAGCGTCGTCGCGATCGCGGTCGGGTGGTGCGCGAAGTCGTCGTACACGGCGATGCCGTCGACGCGGCCGCGAAGCTCCATGCGCCGCCGGACGCCTTGGTACGATCGCAGCGCCGACAACGCGTCGGCGGGGCCCACGCCCGCGTGCCGCGCAGCCGCAACGGCCGCCACCGCGTTCAACCGATTATGCCGGCCCGCCTCTCCGAAATCGAGCGTGCCCGCGAGCGTGCCCGCAAGCGTTACCCGGCCATCGTCGGCGACGGTCCAGTCGATGCCCGCGTTGCGACCCGGGTCTGCCGCGTCGAAGCGCTCGATTTCGCTCCATGCGCCGCGCCCGATCACGCGTGCGAGCGCCTCGTCGCTTCCGTTGACGATGATGCGTCCGTTGCCGGGGATCGTGCGCACCAGATGATGGAACTGCGTCTCGATCGCTCCGAGGTCGGGAAAGATGTCGGCATGATCGAACTCGAGGTTGTTCAGGATCGCGGTGCGCGGCCGGTAATGGACGAATTTCGAGCGCTTGTCGAAAAACGCCGTATCGTATTCGTCGGCCTCGATCACGAAGAACGGGCTGTCGGTCAGCCGCGCGGATATGCCGAAGGCGACCGGCACGCCGCCGATCAGGAACCCGGGGTCGCGTCCCGTGTGCTCGAGAATGTGCGCCAGCATCGCGGACGCCGTCGTCTTGCCATGCGTGCCGGCGACGGCGAGCACCCACTTGTCGCGCAGCACGTGCTCGAACAGCCATTGGGGTCCGGAAACGTACTGGCGCCCGCGGCTCATGACGGCTTCGATCAGTGGATTGCCGCGCGAGACGACGTTGCCGATGACGAACACCTCGGCGGTTTTCGCGACGGTGTCGAGCTGGCCCGGATCGAAGCCCTCGGTTAGCGCGATGCCGAGGTCCGCAAGTTGCGTCGACATCGGCGGATATACGTTCGCGTCGCA
>JBIOHX010000375.1:0-2976 GCA_044449465.1 Gemmatimonadales bacterium
GCGCATCTGGATCAATCCGCTCGACGACGCGAAGCCGATCGCCGAGGCGGAGCTGCTCGAGCGAGAGATAGTTGCGCACGAACTCGAGCTCGTCGCCGAGGGTGACGTCCTCGCGCGCCGACCGTTTGACGTCGAGCACGTAGCGCAGCATATCGCCGAAGCGTTCGAGCGCATGCTCGGCGGTTTCTGGGTCGCGCCGCACGAGCGCCGTGAGCGTGTGCAGGGTGTTGAACAGAAAATGCGGGTTGAGCTGCCCACGCAGCGCCGCGAGCTCGGCGCGCATCCGCAACGCGTCGGCGCGCGCGAGCCTGGCGTCCTGCTCGCGAAGGCGCGTCGCGATGCGAACGGCATACGAGACCGCGGCGATCACGCTGTAGAAGATGACGCCGTCGAAGGTCTCGAACACGGCGAAAGTCTTGGTAATCGCGATCGCGGCGCGAAACCCGGTACCGAACGCGATCATCGTCACCTCGGCGGCGAGCCAGAGGCCGATGAACAGCGCCATCGCCGCGAGATGAACGAGCGCGAACGACCAGACGCGGCGCGGCGGCCAGGATACGCGACCACTGAGCCACCAGGCTGCGACGCCCAGCATCGCCACGGGAGCGATGCTGCTGAACGCCTCGCTGAGCGCAACGCTGTAGGGCAGGCTCCGGTTGGGGATCTGCTTCATCACCTCGGCGTAGAGGAACGCCATCGGAATCCACGCGACGACGTACCAGAGCCATCCCCTTCGCAGCAGCGCTTTCATGGCGAGACCTCTGGCAGCGTCATGGCTTCCTCGCCGCGTCGACGAGGGCTCGAGCCCAGGCATAATCGGGCGCGAGATCGACGGCAGCTTTGTACGCGCGAGCGGCTTTGGCCGCATCGCCTTCCTTGTCGTACACCTGCCCGAGCCATATCTGCGTCTCGGCGCGCCCCCACGACGGCTCGCCGGGTTTGGGCGCGTCACTCGCGAACAGCTCGGCGGCACGCTCGAGGTACTCCTGCGCCGGTTTGACGCCGCCGCCGTACTCGGGCGGAGTAAAGAACGCACTCTGACCGCGAGTGAGCCAGACGCGCGGATTTTTCGGGCCGAGCGCGAGCGCCCGCGACATCGCGGCTTGTGAGGCCATGCCGAGCTCCATGGCGCGCGAGGGATCGGCGTCGATCAGCTGGCCGTCGACGGACGAGATGAGGGCGTAGGTCTCGGCGAGCGGGCGGAGCGCCGCCGAGCGCGCGAAGGCGTCGTTCGACCGCCGGAGCAGCGGCGTTGCGTCGACGCTTTTGGTCGAGGTCATCTGCGCTTCGCGAAGAAGTGCGTACCCCTCGTAGTGCAGAATGAGCCCGTCCTCGGGATAGGCCGTGGCCACGCGTTCGGCGAGGGCGCGCGCCGCCTGCATCTTAGCGAGATCGCCCGAGCGCTGGGCATTGTCGATCTCTCTGGAGAGCGTGTCTGCCCATTTGCCGGGCGCCGGCTGCGCACCGGCGCGCGACGTGCCGCAGGCGGCGACGAACAGCGTGCCGATGAGCAGAGACTTGCGGGTCTTCATGGTCAGCTCTTGGTGTGAGAGAGGGAGGCGCCGACGTAGAACGATCGGTTGAAGAGGCTTCGCACGGCGATGCGACGCGTATAGTCCGCGTCGTAGGTGTACTCGTAGACGTTGTCCCGGTCGAAGAGGTTTTCGATCTCGGCGAAGTAGACGAGCGTGGTCGACGGCGACGGGCGAGTGAGCCGCGACAGCGACAGGTCGACGCGCCGCGCATTCGGAAGGCGGAGGCTGTTGGCCGCGCCGTAGCTCGGGCGCCAGACCTGCTCGGTCGAGTCGAAGGTCGCGCCGACCACCGGCGCGTACGGTTTCCCTGTGGCGTAGCGCACGGCGCCGCTGACGCTCCAGCCTCTGGGCAGCGCCTGCTCGCCAATCAGCGTCATTGAATTTGTGATGTCGAACGGCGCGCGAGCCATGAGCCCGGTGGCCGGATCGGTGCGGCGTGAGTCGACGTAGGTGTAGGTGAACCGCGTCGAGAAGAACGGCCAGAGCTGCCGCTTGACGAACAGGTCGACGCCGCGCGCACGGCCGCGTCCCCCGTCGACCAGCGTGCGCTCGTCGGCGGTAAAGCCCGACAGATCGGTGTACCGCTTGTCGTAGATTTCGATGCGCGCGATGTCGCGCTCCTCGCCGGCCTGCACGCCGGCGACGATCTGCCGAGCGGCCTCGGGACCGACGCCGGGCTTGCCAAGGCCTTGGGCGTAGTAGAGTGGGTCGAGCACTTCATGGTATTCTCCCGCAGCCGCGGTAAAGGTCGCGGCGCCGGCCTTGTAGGCGAGCGAGAGTCGCGGATCGGCCGTGCGGATGCGAGAGAAGCTCGAGTAGTCGGTGCGAAGTCCCACGATCACGCGCAGGTTCTCGAATGCGCGCAAGTCCGCCTCGCTGAACGCGCCGTCGCGCGCGCCACGCGGCAGGGCGTCGATGACGACGAACCGCGCGCTCGGCGCCTGATCGGACTGCGAGAGGGCCTTGGAACCGACGAAGCGCGCCCCGCGCCAATCGAGATCGCCGCCGGCGCGGATCGTCAGCCGGTTGGTCGCCGACCACGCAGCCTGCGCGAACAGTTGAGTCCAGCGTTCCCGGTCGCCGAGGTCGAACACGCCGAGCCCGTCGTCCCCGTTGACCGACTGGCAAGCCAGGCTCACCGTCGGCGCGAAGGCGCCGAACAGGTCCTTCCACGTGCCGACGACCATCGTGCTATGCGTTTCTGATGTGTAGCCGCCGTCGAACGACGGGTCGTGGACGCCGACACCGAGCGCGGAGCGACGGTCGATCGCGAAGGTCTTGATCTCGCCCGATGAGCGATAGTCGTAGACGACGCTGGCGCTGAAATCCTCGCCGTTCGGCGGCGGCGCGTACGTTCGCGTGGCGCCATTCAGCTTGAATAGCAGATCGGTGTCGTTGCGGGCCGCGGTGGCGTGCACGCCGAGCCGTTCACCGAGCGCGA
>JBIOHX010000376.1:0-2973 GCA_044449465.1 Gemmatimonadales bacterium
AGCTGGCGGAGGAGTTCGCCGATCTCCTTGATCACGCCGTCGCCCGCGAGATGGCCCAGCGTATCGTTGATCGTCTTGAAGTGGTCCACGTCCATGGCGACGAGCGCGAGCTCCTTGCCGCTGCGCACGCCACGCGCGATCTCGCGCGCGAGGTCGCGCTCGAGGCCGCGCCGGTTGAGCAGTCCGCTCAACGGATCCGTGAGCACGAGATTGCCGAGCTGCGCGCGCACGCGATTGTACGCGCTGCCCACCATCGTCACGCTGTCGGGCGGTTGGTCGAGCCGCACCGGGAATTCCGCGGTGAAATCGCCCTGCTCCGTGCGCGTGAACAGCTCTACGATCTCGGCGAGCCGCTCCTTGTAGCTCCCGTACAACACCACGAACACCGCGCCGGCGAAGGCGAACACCGCGAGCGACATCAGCTCGCCCGACCACTCGAGCGTGCGGCCAATGCCGGTCACGGGCGCAATGAGGATCAGGTACGAGACGATGATCGCCGCGAGCGCGCCCTGAGCATAGCGGCGGCCGAAGTAGAATTCCGTGAAGTGCAGCACGACGAACCCAAGGATGAGCGCCTGTGCATAGTCGCCGGGCGGCGTGCTCACATACGTCACCTCGAAGATCGCGAACAGGTCCGTGCCGATCGCGAGCCACACCCAGAGCGGGCCGGCGCGCCGCGAGCGATTGATGAGGTACGCGATGAGCAGCGTGGCGACGAAGTACACGAGAAGAACGCCGAGGCCGCGCTTCGCGGCCTCGGTCGCATGGTCGCCGACCATACGGCCGAGGATGAGGAGCGCGCCAATGAGTGCGGCGCTGAGGCGCGCACGCATCTGCCAGAGCAGCACCTCCGCGGTGGCCTGCTCTGTGGATGAATTGCGCGGCGCGCGCGCCGGTTTAATGGGCCCAGTCATACGGATGTCAGACGACCGGCGGTAGCCCACGCCACGAAGCAGCAGCCTGCGACCGCCGACAGCCGAAAGTCCGTCGTTAGGTCGCTACGCCAGTTGGCTTGTGCAGTGCGAGCAGCGCGTGGCCGCGAGGTCGATCTCCTTCTTGCAATACGGGCAGACCTTGGTGGCCGCGGCGGGCGCCGGCATGACGATCTTGCTGATGCGCCAGACGACGAAGGCGATGATCACGAAGTTGAGCAGCGAGCTCAACAGGTCGCCGAGGAGGAAATTCACCGGCCCGATGGGCAGCTTCATCGTCTCCCACGACTCCTTCGAAGGCGTGATCTGCGAGACGACGGGCATGATGATGTCGTTCACCAATGCCTGCACCACTTTGTTCAGTGCGGCGCCGATGACCACGGCCAACGCCAGCCCGATGGCGTTCTGCTTGATCAGGTACTCCCTGAAATCTTTCAACATGGCGGCGTTCTCCGTTCCAATGGGTTCGCGCTTCCCGTGCGCGCCCAAACTTACTAGAAACGCGCGCTTGTGGAGAAGTCGAGGATGAATCCGCCGGTCGGCTGCACGGCATGCGCGAGGTCCATCCGGAACAGTCCGTCCATGAACGACAGCCCCACTCCGACGCCGCTCGTCGGGATGCCGATGTGCCGCCAATCGTTCCGGTCGCCCGCCCATCCGATGTCGAAGAACAGCGTCGGCCGCACCGCCACGAAGCTCGAGCCGAGCTCGGCGTGTCCGAGCCAGTACGCATCGCCGGCGACGGTTCCCGGCTGTTGGCCGCGAATGGTCCACGCGCCGCCCAGGAACCAGTCGCGCTGCGGCGGCAGGTCGCCGCACGATGTGCCCGCGCCGGCGCCGAGCTGCCAATCGAGATATTTGCCGAGCCCATGGCCGACGGTCCCGTCCAGCGCGACGCGTCCGTACTGGAAGGTGCCGAGTCCCCCTTCGGCACGCGCATCGTAGGATTCGCGCCAGCCATGCGGGTCGAGTCCGATCTGGTCGCGCAGCCGCACCTGCGCGCCGAAGGCGTTCGTCATCGGCGTCTCGACGTTGTAACTGAAGTCGTGGCCGTTGATCCAATTCGGGATCGAGACGTTCGTGGCGACCGGCGCGTTGGTCTGTTGCTCGGCGAACACGCGCCACGTGAAGCCGTCGCTGCTCAGCGGTTTGGATGTGAGCTCGCCGCCCCAAGCTTTGTAGTAGAAGCCAAGGTCCTGTCCGAGAATGAACGCGTTCAACGACGCGCGGAAGGTGAGCGGATCGCCCCAGTCGTTCGCGGAATTGAGGCGGTTATAAAGGCCCACATCGTAGGTACGGTATCCATCGCTTCGGCTGAAGTGCGCCTCGCCCCAGAGATACGGGCCGCCGGTGGATACGCGCGCTTCGAGCGATCCGGTGTATCCACTGCCGAAATCGCGCGAGACCTGCGCACCGGCATCGAGCGCGTCCACGCGGTTGTATCGGATGAGCGAGTTCTCGATGCCGTAGTGCCATTCGTACGGCTGCGGGTCCCAGCCGGGCTGCAAACCGATGGTGAGTTCCTTCACGAGCTGGTCGCGCTCCTTGAGATCGAAGAGCTGTTCGCCGTTGTCGTAGATCGACGGCGGCAGTTCGGCGGAATGGAGGAGCGCGGTGGTATCGCATGGCACCACGATGCGGATCGGGACGGTGCCATCGTAGCGGAAGCTCTTCGTGATCGTGGTGTCCTTTCCGGAGCAATGGAAGCCCTGGAAATCGGGATCGTCGTCGATCCCGTTGCCGCGGCGGCGGACGACCACGCGCCGGCCATCTTTCGTCGTGATCGAGTCCTCATGACGCTCCACGGCACGGAGGCTGTCACGCCGCGCCATGTGCGCCGCGTGCATGCTGTCCTGCCGCGCCTTGTACAACGAGTCGCCGGGCAGATGGCGCAGCGAATCATCGAGCGATGCGAAGAGCCGCGGGATCGTATCCGTGCCATTCACGCTCGCGTAGGAGAAGCTCTGCTCCATGGAGAACGGCACGCGCATGAAGCCGACGCGCGCGCGGCCCTCCACCGTCTGCACGCGCGGCATCCACC
>JBIOHX010000377.1:0-2907 GCA_044449465.1 Gemmatimonadales bacterium
ATGTTGCGGACGCCCCCCGCCGCGAGCGATCATCTAGCCGCCAGCGTCACCCGTTCGCCCCCGACCGTGGAGGCCCGCACATGAAGGTACGGATTGCCGTGGTCGCGCTCGTGTTCGCCGTCGTTTGCGCCGCGACCCTGTCGGCGCACGACATGTTCATCAAGCTCGACACGTACTTCATGGCGCCGGGCGACACGCTTCGAGTCCCGATCCTGAACGGGACGTTCACCCAGAGCTCGAACGGCATTGCGTTCGACCGCGTGAGCCAGGTGCTACTGCTCGCGCCTGACGGTTTCACCTCTCCCAAGCCGCTGGATTGGAGCGTCGCGTACGGCGATTCCACGACGCAATTCGGCGTCGTGCTGCACAACCCCGGCACGTACGCACTGGGCGTGTCCACGAAACCGCGCGAGCTCGCACAGACGGCCGATGCGTTCAACAAGTATCTGAAGGAAGAAGGGATCACGGACATCCTCGCGCTCCGGAAGAAGAACGGCCAGATGAAGTGGCCGGCCCGCGAGCGCTACTCGAAGAACGTGAAGGCGGTGTTCCAGGTGGGCGAGGACCGCACGCCGCAGGTGAACATGCCCTTCGGTTCCTCCGCGGAAGTCGTGCCGCTCGACAATCCATATGCGGGGTCGCGCACGGGCGTCATCCGCATGCTCTGTTTGGTGGGCAGCAAGGCGGTGGCGGGGATGACCGTGCTGGTAGGCAGCCAGCTTGCGAATGAGCGGCCGCACGAGATCTCGATGGTGACCGACGCGAATGGTGTCATCGCCGTGCGCATCACGCGGAAGGGGCGCTGGTACGTGAAGTTCGTGCACATGGTGCGCCTCACGGGCGGCGAGATCGACTACGAGTCGCGGTGGGCGTCGCTCACCTTCCAGGTGCGCTGAGGGCCTTCTCGTTTCCTTCAGTCTCCCCGCGCCGTCATAGCAGCGTGGGCCGCGAAGTGGCGCGCGCCCGGCCCTTCTCCGACCAACCCCGATGACGCAATTCGTCCTATACCTCGTGTTCGTCCTCTCGGGCGCCGCGGGGCTGATCTACGAGTCGATCTGGAGCCGCTACCTCGGACTCTTCGTAGGGCACAGCGCGTACGCGCAGATCATCGTGCTCACGATCTTCCTCGGCGGCATGTCCCTCGGCGCCTGGGGCACGAGCCGCCGCTCCGAGCGGCTCACGCAGCCGCTGCTCGCGTACGCGCTCATCGAGCTTACGATCGGCGGTATCGGATTCGTCTTCCACGATGTGTTCGTAGGCACTACGGCGCTCGCGTACGACTCGATCTTCCCGCACCTCGCGGGCAGCCCGCTGCTGCTCACCGTCGTGAAGTGGTCGATCGCCGGCGCGTTGATCCTGCCGCAATCCGTGCTGCTCGGCACGACCTTCCCGCTCATGAGTGCGGGCGTGCTGCGTCTCGTGCGGCAGCAATCCGGCCGTGTGCTCTCCCTGCTCTATTTCGCGAACAGCCTGGGCGCCTCGGTCGGTGTGCTCGTGGCTGGGTTCTACCTGCTGCCCAATTACGGCCTCGAGAGCACCCTGCTCGCGGCGGCGATCCTCAATTGGACCGTGTTCGTCGCCACGCTCTGCGCGATCCGGATCCCCGAGATGCTCGCGCCACGCGCCGAGGTGGAGAGCGATGAACGGAGCGCGGCCACTCCGGCGGCCGCGCCCGCGCCGGCATATCCCATGCCCCTGGGCAGCGAGCGGCTCTGGCGCCTGCTGCTGATCGTCGCGTTCGGCACCGCGATCGCGTCGTTCGTCTATGAGATCTCGTGGATCCGCCTGCTCTCGCTCGTGCTCGGCAGCGCCACGCATTCGTTCGATCTCATGCTGTCGGCGTTCATCCTCGGGCTCGCGCTCGGCGCACTGTGGGTGCAGAACCGCGCCGACCGCTTCAAGGATCCACTGCGAGCCCTCGGCATCATCCAGTGGATCATGGGATTCGCCGCGATGGCGACCATTCCGCTGTATCTCTGGTCCTTCCGGTGGATGCAGTTGTTGATCACATCGCTCTCGGAATCCAACGGCGCGTACGATCTCTTCAGCATTGCGCGCTACGCCATCTGCGTGCTCGTCATGGTGCCGGCGACGTTCTTCGCGGGCATGACCCTCCCCGTCATCACGAAGCTCCTTATCGACTCCGGCCGCGGAGAGCGCGCGGTGGGCACGGTGTACGCCGTGAATACCTTTGGATCGATCATCGGCGTGATCATCGCCGGGCTGATCCTTATGCCGTTGCTCGGCCTGAAGACGCTATTGATCCAGGGCGCCGTGCTCGACATGGGCCTCGGTGTCTACTTGCTGTACAAGGCCGCGGGCGATTCGCGGCGCCGGCAGAACTTCGCATACGCGATGGCTGTCGGCGTGTTCTTCGTGACGTCGATCTCCGTGCTGATGAATCGGTTCGACCTCACGATCCTTTCGAGTGGCGTCTTCCGCCATGGCGGACTGCCCGAACCCGGCACGCGGTCGATCCTCTATTACAAAGATGGACGCACCGCGACCGTCACCGTCGGGCAAAGCAATCGCGACAAGAGTCTCTTCATCTCAACGAACGGTAAGCCCGACGCGTCGCTCGACACGCTCTGGTACAACTACGATCGCAATGCGCCGCGCCATTGGGCGGGCGGCGATGTGTCCACGCAGATCCTGCTGCCGCTCATGGTGCTCGCGCACGCGCCGCGCGCCACGAACGCGGCGGTGATCGGCGAAGGCTCGGGCATGACGTCGCATCTCCTGCTGGGCAGCCCGTACCTCAAGAGCCTCACCACCATCGAGATCGAGCCGGCGATGATCGAAGGCTCGCGCGCGTTCGCCAAGGCCAACTGGCGCGTCTTCGCCGACACCGCGCGGTCGCACTTCGCCATCGACGACGCGAAATCCTTCTTCGCCACCAATGGGAAT
>JBIOHX010000378.1:0-2884 GCA_044449465.1 Gemmatimonadales bacterium
ACGGCGTGGCCGTCGGGGAACAGCGCCTTTGCCGCCGATTGATTGATGATCGCCGTGCTCAGCGCGTGCGCCGTATCGTCCGGCGTGAACGCTCTGCCGGCGACGAGAGGTACATGCAACACGTCGAAATAGTTCGGGCTGATGTAAACCCAGCCGGCGTTCACCTGATCTTCCGTCGTGCTTTCCGTTCCCGCTCTCTCTCCGGCGACGAACGGCAGCACATCCATGCCCTCCAGCGGCACCTGAGTCGCCAGGGCAACGCCGGTCGCACCGGGGATTCGCGATGCACCCTCCACCGCGGCGCGGTAATAGTTCGACAGCTCGACCCCTGTGTATCCGCCCAGCGCCGGGTTGACGCGAACCGCGACAAGCGGCGCCGGATCGAACCCCAGATCGCTGCGCAATCCGGCCTGCATCGTTCTGACGAAGAGCCCCGCGCCGACGAGCAGCACGATCGAGAGCGCGATTTCGCACGACAACAGCAGCGCGCGCGTATCGAGGCCCGAACGCGCTTGAGTCCTGCGCAACGCCGCGACCAGGCTGGCGCGCGATGTCTGAATCGCCGGTCCCACCCCGAAGATCAGTGCGGTGATCGCGCCAAGAACGATCGCGCCTCCGAGAACCCTCCCGTTCAAATGAAACGGGATGTCGCCCAACCTGACGTTGCCGGGCAACGAAAACGATCCGAGCAACCGCACGCCCGCACCGCCGAGTAGCACGCCGCCGCCCGCGCCGGCGAGCCCCAAGTGCAAACTCTCCACGCCAAGTTGCTGCACGATGCGTCCACGCGAGGCGCCGAGCGAGGCGCGCACGCTGAGCTCCAGCGTACGCTCGCCACCGCGGACGAGAAAGAGGTTGGCGACGTTGAAGCACGCGATCAACAGCGTCAGCGCCACGACCGTGCTGAGTATCCATAGAAATCGCACCAACGTCGCCCGATCGTTCCACGCCGCCGCGTCGTTCACTGGGGTCAACCGTATCGGATCGCGCACCGCGTGCCCGGCATACCCCATCGAAGACGCCGACTTCTGGGGCGCGAGCGCCTTCTCCTGCGCGAAGATCACGTTCAACTCGGCCGCCGCCGCCGCCGCCCCGGACGTACCTGCCTCTCGCAAGCGGCCCACCAGGCGCCAATAGTGAAAGTTGCGCAGCGTGAAAATCTTCGCGCGGCGATCCGCCGCGAGAAATCCGCCGAGTCCAAGATCCGCGAGCATTGTTGCCGGCACCCACAGTTGCGGCGCCTCGGTCAGTCGCGTGCCTCGAAAGCCCCGCGGTGCCACACCGATGATGGTGAAGGGATTATTGCCGATCTTCATCGTCGATCCGATGATTGCGGGATTGCGGTTGTACTCTCGCGTCCACAGCGCGTCGCTCAGTACCACCACGGCATGGGCTCCCGGCGTGTCGTCATCGCTCGGTGTGAGCAGACGGCCCACTTGGGCCTGAAGTCCGAGAACGGAGAAGTAGTTGCCGGAGGCAGCAGTCGTCGACAGTTCCTCCGGTTGGCCCGCCGCCGTGACGACCACCGCATCCTGTGTCGCAAACGCCGCCACCCCCGAGAACGATCGAGCGCGATCGGCCAACGCTCGATAGTTGGGGTACGACAACGACGCGTACGGCACTTGATCGGTGATCGCCTCGGTGATGGCGACCAATTGCGCCGGACGTGCGACGGCAAGCGGATGCAGCAACACCGCGTCGACGATCGAGAACACGGCGCTGTTGGCGCCAATGCCAAGCGCCAGCGTCGTGACGACCACGATGGTGAACGCCGGCGCCCGCCGCAGGCTGCGCACGGCAAAGCGAACGTCGCGAACGAGCGTATCCACGAGCTGCGTACCCCGCGTGTCGCGCGCGTAGTCTTTGTGCAGTTCCACGCCGCCGAAATCCCGCAGCGCTGCCGCGCGCGCGCTCCGCGGCGCCTCGCCGCGCTCGACGCGAAGGGCCGTCTCGCGCTCGATGTGATATCCCATCTCGTCGTCCAGTTCGCGCTCGAGCCGCCGCCGGCGGAACAGCGCGCGAAGCCGGAGCCGGACGACGTACGCCATTCGGTCGATGCCCACGCTATACCTCCTGGAGTCTGAGCACGGCGGTGATCGCGTTCGAGAGTCGAACCCAGTCCTGGGTTTCCGCCTTGAGGTATTGGCGCCCGGGCCGCGTCAACGCGTAAAACTTGGCGCGGCGGTTGTTGTCCGTCAGTCGCCACTCCGCCGTGACCAGCCCCGCGTTCTCGAGCTTATGGAGCGCCGGATACAGCGACCCATGACTCACCTCGAGCGCCTCGGCGGAGACTTGCCGCAGGCGATGGCTGATCGACCATCCATTCATCGGCTCGAGCGCGAGCATCTTGAGGACGAGGATGTCCAGAGTGCCCTGGACGAGATCGTTCGGCTTGCTCATCAGTCCTCATGTCGGTAACCGACATGATCATACGTGCCCCCGTCCCAACGCGCAAGACTGATTCGGCGCCCTGCGCGGGATTCACACTTTCTGCACAACTCGCTTTCGCTGGACCGCGCACATCACGGCTTAGCGCCGAGGACACAGATCCATCCCCGGGCGTTGTCTTCATCGACCGTCACCTCCGCGAAGCCCGCGCTCGTGAACATCGCTTTGTGTTGGTCGACGTCGAGACTGGCCATCGTTGTCCACTGCGCCAGACGGTCGGCGTACTTGGCGTGCTTCCCTCCGTGATAGAACTCGGCGACGACGGCCATGCGTCCGCCGGGTTTGAGCACGCGGAAAACCTCTCGCATTCCGCGGTCCAGGTCCTGCCACCAAAAGTGCGTCTCGATCGCGGTGACGAGATCGAACCTGTCGTTCGCGAACGGCAACTCCGCGACCGATGCTTCCTGAATCCTCACCCGCCCGAGCTCGACCAGTC
>JBIOHX010000379.1:0-2867 GCA_044449465.1 Gemmatimonadales bacterium
AGACCAAGCGTCGAGATTTCAGCATCGAGACGGTAGAAGCGAGATAGAAGCGATGTGAGATGTTGGGGCGGCGGGTTGACGCGTCATCGCGATCGCGCATCTGCCATCGCCCCTATCTGGTTCCCGACATCTCGAAGCTGAAATCTCGATGCTTGGTCTCGCCCAGAGACGTCGGGATCCCGACCCAGCTCACCAACCCTCGAGGCGTCATCTGAGATCTCAACCCTGTACAACTGAGATCTCGAAGAGTCGTCAGCTCCGCTGCTTGTAGCTCTCGAAGCGCGTGTACTGCTTATGAAAGAACAAATTCACGATTCCGGTCGGCCCATTGCGCTGCTTGCCGACGATCACCTCCGCCTTCCCTTCCAGGGAGTTGCCGTCCTTGTCGACCGGGCCGTCGTAAAACTCCTGGCGGTACAGGAACATGATCAGGTCGGCGTCCTGCTCGATCGCGCCCGATTCGCGGAGGTCGGAAAGCTGGGGGCGTTTGTTGTCGCCGGTGCGCTGCTCGGGTGCGCGTGAGAGCTGCGACAGCGCAACCACCGGCACATTCAGCTCCTTCGCCAGCGCCTTCAGTCCGCGCGAGATCTGGCTGACCTCCTGCTGGCGGCTCTCCGAGTGAGCGGGGCCCTGCATGAGCTGGAGATAGTCGACCACCACGAGGCCGATGCCGGCGTCGGCCTTGAGGCGGCGCGCCTTGGAGCGCATCTCGAGCAGCGTCATTCCGGGCGTGTCGTCGATCCACACCTTGGCGTTCTGTAAAATGCCGGCGGCGCGGGCGAGGCGCGGAAAGTCGTCGTCGCGCAGCATGCCCTTGCGGAGCCGCTGCGCGTCAATGCGCGCTTCGGACGTGAGCATGCGCTGAACGAGCGACTCCTTGCTCATCTCGAGCGAGAAGAATGCGACCGGGACGTCGTTCTCGATCGCCGCGTGCTGCGCCACGTTGAGGGTGAACGCCGTCTTCCCCATCGACGGGCGCGCGGCGACGATGATCAGCTCCGCCGGTTGGAAACCGGAGGTCAGCTCATCGAGATCGTTGAATCCGCTCGCCACGCCGGTGACCGTCTTGCCGCCGGCCTGCAGCGCCTCGATGCGCTCCATGGTCGGCCAGAGCAGCTCCTTGATCCGGGTGAAGCCGTCTTTCGTCTGCTGCTGGCTGACCTGAAAGATTCGCGACTCGGCTTCGTCGAGCAGCGCCGTCGCGGTGCTCTTCCCTTCGAATGCTTCGGTGACGATGGCCGTCGACACTTCGATCAGCCGGCGCATGATGGCCTTCTCGCGCACGATCTGCGCGTGGTACTCGATGTTCGCCGCCGTCGGCACGACGTCGACGAGGAAGCCGATGTAGTCCTTGCCGCCCGAGACATCGAGCTCGCCGCGGCGGCTCAGCTCCTCGGAGAGGGTGAGCGGGTCGACGACGCCTCCGCGTTCGGTGACGACGACCATCGCGCGAAAGAGGCGTCGGTGCCGCTCGGCATAGAACATGGTGTCGTCGACAAACTCGACCGCGCGTAGCACGGCGTCCTGGTCGATGAGCATCGCCGAGAGCACGGCTTGCTCGGCATCCTCCGAGTACGGCGGGCGGCGATCGCGGTAGGGATCGCGGTGTGGCGCGTCAGCCTGCGGATGCGGGTGGTGCGCTATCGAGAATTCGACGGGCGAGCTGGACATCTTCCCAGGTCGGGCGCTTCCAGCCGGGATTGCGAAGGAGCGCTGCGGGGTGGTAGGTGACAATCAAAGGCACCCCGTGATACCGGTGCACCTGTCCCCGCAATTTACCGATGGAGAGCTTCGTGTCGAGAAGCGTTTGCGCGGCGAAGGTGCCGAGCGCGAGAATGACCTTCGGTTTGATCAGCTCGATCTGCCGGATGAGGTACGGGCTGCACGCGCTAACCTCTTCCGGACGCGGATTACGGTTGCCGGGCGGCCGATGCTTCAGCACGTTGCAGATGAACACGTCTTCGCGCCGGAGATTGATCGCTTCGAGAATCTTTGTGAGCAGCTGCCCCGCCGCGCCGACAAATGGCCGGCCAGTCTCGTCCTCTGTGGCGCCTGGCGCCTCGCCGACGCACATGAAGTCGGCGTTCGGATTTCCCTCGCCTGGCACCGGCTTGGTCGCGGTGGAATAGAGCGGGCAACGCGTGCACGATGCGACGTGCTTGGCGATTGCATCGAGAGTCGCAAGCGTATCGAGCGGCGCGGAGAGCTCCGACGGTTCGCCGCCGACGGAGGTCGCCGGCGCGGCTTGGTCGCGGCTCTTCGCCAAGGTTCGCTCCACGTCGTTGGCAGCCGAGACACGTTCGGCCGGCGGAACCGCGCCTGCGGCGCGGAGCGTGGCGCGCCAATCGTTGGTGACAGGTGTTTCGCGCGACCGCGACCGCTCTTGGTTCGCGGGCGCGCTCACGTCGGGCGCGGCGCGCCCGCGCGCGCCGAGGAGGCGCAAGGCGTCGTCGACGGTGAGCCCATCGAGGACGAGCTCGGTCTCCCCCATCTCGCGCCGCTGCTCGAGGTAGCGGCGAAGCTGTTCTTTAGCGTCCACCGAGCAACCGCTCCACGCGGTCGAGAAGGGCGTCAGCGACATCGGCCTTGGACATGAGCGGAAGATGCTCCTCGGCGCCAGTGCGCGACAGCAGCGTGACGCGGTTGGTGTCGACGCCAAACCCGGCGCCGGGCTCGGTGGCGTCGTTGACGGCGATGAGGTCGAGATCCTTGGCCGCGAGCTTGGCTCGGCCGTTGGCCAGCGCATCGTTCGTGTCGAGCGCGAACCCAACGATCACCGCGCCCGCCTTTCGTCGGCCGCGAGTGGACGCGAGGATATCGGTCGGGGGCGCGAGCGCAATGGCCGCGGGCGCGCTCGACTTCTTGAT
>JBIOHX010000380.1:0-2862 GCA_044449465.1 Gemmatimonadales bacterium
CCGCCAGCCCGAGCAGAATCGCTGAGGGCTCGAGATGGAGCGTCACATCGACTGGAAGGAAATCGGCGAGCACGTGCGGCATCGCGAACTGAATCACGACGCCGAGCACCACGCCCGCCGCCGCCCCGATGAACCCCATCACCGCGGCCTGCGCCGTATAGATGCCGAGCACCTGCCAGCTCGTTGCGCCCAAGCAGCGGAGGATCGCGACGGGATCGATCTTGCGCATCGCGAACGCGTGCACGCCGCTCGCCACGCCGATGCCGCCGAGCAAAAGCGCGACCAATCCGACGATGGCGAGATAGTCGTGCAGCTGGTCGATCGCGCTCGCCAGACGCGACTCGTTGTAGCCGGCGGCGCGCACGGAGCCGTTCGTGCCGACCATGAGGCGTCGAGTGTATCGCGCCACGAACGCGTCGGCCGTCGTCGTGGCCGGCAGCTTGAAGATGGTTTCGTATTGCGCGCGGCTGCCGAACACCAAGAGCCCCGTTTGGGCGACGTAACGCTCGGGGAGGTAGACGCGCGGCCCGATCGCGGCACTGATGCCGACGTCGCCGGGGACGCTCTCGAGCGTTCCGGTAATTACGAACGTCGACAGGCCGATCGACACCGAGTCGCCGACGCGCGCGTCGAGCGACACGAGGAGCGAGGGGTCGACGACAATGTTCGAGCCGCGTTGGAGCGAACCCCACGCGGCGGTTGGTTTGGTGACGATCTCTCCATAGAATGGATAGCCGGGGGACACGGCGTGCACTTGCACGAGTCGAGTTCCACCCGAGCGCAGGACGAGCGCCATCGACATGAAGTCGGTCGAGGTCGCGCTCGCCACCCCGGTCTTGGCCAGCGAGTCGACGAGCGAATCGACCGCCGGCGTCGCCGGCGCATTGCGTGTCGCCGCCACGTCGCCGCCCATCAAGGCGCGCGACTGCTCGTGCACCGACCGGATCACGTTCTCGGAGAATGAATCGATTGCCACTAGCGCCGCCACCCCGAGCGAGATGGACGACATGTACAGGAGCAGGCGCCGGCGCGCCGTGCGGCTCTCGCGCCAGGCGAGGTCGAAGAGCTGCCGGGTGCCGGCCATTAGGCCGCGCGCTCCGACGCGGTGTCCGACACCACGCGGCCGTCACTCAGTCGGATGATGCGCTGCGCGCGTGAAGCGAGCGTGAGGTCGTGGGTGACGAGGATGATCGTCGTCTTCGACTCGCGGTTGAGCGCTTCGAGGAGCTCGACGATGTGCGCCCCCGTCTCGCTGTCGAGATTGCCGGTGGGCTCGTCGGCGAACAGAATGCGCGGCGAGTTGGCGAACGCGCGGGCGATGGCGACGCGCTGCTGCTCGCCGCCGGAGAGCTGCGTCGGAAAGTGATCGAGCCGGTCACCCAGGCCAACGCGAACGAGCAGCTCGCGGGCGCGCTCGCCGGCGCCCGAGTCGCCGCGCAGCTCGAGCGGGACCTGAACGTTCTCGAGCGCCGTGAGCGTCGAGATCAGCTGAAAGCTCTGAAAGACGAAGCCGACCTTCGCGCCGCGGAGCTTGGCGCGGGCGTCCTCATCCATGGCGGCCAGGTCGGCGTCGTCGAGCACGACGGTGCCGCGGCTCGGCGTGTCGAGTCCGGCGAGCAGGCCAAGGAGCGTCGTCTTGCCGCTCCCCGACGGACCGACGATGGCCACGAACGCGCCCTGCGGGATCGAGAATGAAACGTCGCGGAGCACCGCGAGCCGGTTGTCGCCGCTGCGATATTCCTTCGATAGATCACGAGCAACGAGCATATGAACGGGACGCGGGTCGGAAAGAGCTGCGCGCTGATCGCCGCGCTGGTCGCGGTCGCCAGCTGCAGCAGGTCGAACGGGTCGAGCCGTTCGGCGAACGGGAGTACCGGTAGGTCGAACGCATCGGCGGCGGCGCCGGTTTCGAGCGATTCGCTGCCGGCTCGAGGCGGCCAGCAATCAACGAAATCTAGTGGCGCTGCGGCTGGGAACGGACGCCGCGTCGTGCTGTTCGCGGGTACGAGCCTCACTGCGGGGTTGGGGCTCGATCCGGACAGCGCCTATCCAATGCTCATTCAGCGCAAAATCGACTCCGCGGGCCTGCCGTTCGACGTCGTGAACGCGGGCGTGAGCGGCGAGACTTCCGCGGGGCTGCTCGATCGATTGGGCTGGCTCCTTCGCGCTCACTTCGACGTGCTCGTGCTCGAGACAGGAGCGAATGACGGCCTCCGCGGTGTGCCGCCGGCCACGCTGAAAACGAACATCGAGACCGCGCTCGACCGTATTCAGTCGAGCCGACCCGGCGCGCAGATCGTGTTGGTGCAGATGGAAGCGCTGCCGAATCTCGGGCCCAAGTACGCGGCGGATTTTCACGCCGCATACCCCGCGGTAGCCAAAGAGAAAAAGGTCCCATTGCTGCCTTTTCTCCTCGCCGGCGTGGCGGGGAAGCGCGAGCTCAATCAGGGCGACGGCGTGCACCCAAACGATCGGGGCGAGCACATCGTGGCGGACAATGTGTGGCGCGGCCTACGTCCGATTCTCGAACAGGTTGCTCACTCGCGGACAACGCCGTAGCGCCGACACGCCGCCTCGCGAACGGGTGCCGAACGACGCCGCACCGCGCTCCGGTGACCGGGGCAGTTGACCACTGGTCGCTTCGAACCTAAGTTTATAGGCTATCTGTGTTTACACACGACGTGGTTCAGCGCCTGGCGCTGGCCTCGTCATACGTTGTCACGTCATCAGAGTCTTCCGGTCGAGCTATGGCAATTCCGGCAACCCAAATCCGGCGGGGCATGGTCATCGTCTTCGAGGGCGAGCCGTACCGCGTCGTCGAGTTCCGTCATCACACACCCGGCAACCTTCGCGCGATGGTGC
>JBIOHX010000381.1:0-2829 GCA_044449465.1 Gemmatimonadales bacterium
GGAACGGTGCAAGCTCATGATCGAGGGAGCGGCGGCGGCGCCGGTGGGGGCGCTGCTGCACGGGCTGGTCAAGCTGCCGAAGGGGTCGCGTGTGGCGGTGGTGCTCTCCGGGGGGAACGCGAACCTGGATCAGTTGCGGGGGATGAGCTGGAATTAGACCGGCGGCGGGCCGCTGTGAGCGTTTGGTAATGAATTTCCAACAATGAGCGTTCAGTCGCCGAGCAGGGCGGCGAGCTTTTTCGGGGCGCGCTGGCGGTAGCCGTCCCGGAGGAGCTCGGTGATCTCGGCCCAGGGCGGAGAGCGGTCGAGCCAGGCGCCGATCCAGCCGCTCGGACCGACGTAGGGAGGCTTGAAGTAGCGATCGGGGCGGGCGCGGAGCACGAGGTCCTGCTCGACGTGCGTGGCGTAGATCCAGACGGCCGGCCGGCCGCCGCCGTGGTGGCTCGACGCGCTCGCGTGCATCGCGAACTGCTTGTCCTTCACCCGAAAGGTCGGCTCGCCCCAGGCCTCCACCTCGTGCGCTTCGGGCAGCGCCAGGCAGATCGCGCGCAGCCGCGCGAGCGGGGTCGTGGCCGGTGGCTTTGATCGGGAACGCGCCGCCGTGGCCGCCCGCTTTCGCTTGGAAGACGCCATGCCCTCAAAATAGCGCGCGATCTCGAGCGTTTGCTCGCTTGAATCGGCGGCGCCGCCGTCTAGATTTCTCGGTGCCCCAGGTCCCGGAGGGCGTCAGCCTTCTAACTCCGTCAGGACCCCGAAGGTAGCAGCGGCATGAGGTGTCTGATGTCGCTTCGTCAGGCCTGGGGTATTGCGCGGGAGACGAGCTCGATCGCGAGCGGCGTCCTCGCGCTTTTTCATTTTCCATGCGCGGGCAACGAGCGCGGCTAGACGCGCCCGCCGGCACAAGGGACGCATCGTCACGGCGTGCTTTGTGTCGCTCGGCGCCGGGCGGTAGATTGCGCTTCCCGCCATGTCGCTCGCCCTCGCCCGCAAGTACCGCCCCCGTCGCTTCGCCGACGTCGCCGTCCAGTCGCATGTGTCGACGACGCTGAAAGGCGCGATCGCGCGCGGACGCGTCGCGCACGGCTATCTCCTTTGCGGGCCGCGCGGCGTCGGCAAGACGACGCTTGCGCGTGTGCTGGCGATGGCGCTGAACTGTGAGCGCCGCGGCGACCCCGAGCTCGACGGCGAACCCTGCGGCGAATGCGCTTCCTGCCGGCGCATCTGGAGCGGCTCGGCGAGCCTCGACGTCGTCGAGATCGACGCGGCATCAAACCGCGGCGTCGACGATGCGCGCGAGCTGCGCGAGCGTGCCATGTACGCGCCGTCGGGTGATCAACAGTACAAGGTCTACATCATCGACGAAGCGCACATGCTCACGCGCGAAGCGTGGAACGCGCTGCTCAAGATCCTCGAGGAGCCGCCGCCGCGCGTCGTCTTCGTATTCGCCACCACCGAGCCGCAGAAGATTGCCCAGGCGGCCGCGCCCGTGCTCAGCCGATTGCAGCGCTTCGACTTCAAGCGCATCTCACCGGCCGAGATTCGCGAGCGGCTCGCCCTCGTGCTTGGCGAGGAGCAGATCGCGTTCGAGAGTGAAGCGCTCGCGGCGCTCGCCCGCGCCGCCGATGGGTCGATGCGCGACGCGCTCAGCCTCACCGACCAGGTGCTCGCCGCCGGCGAAGGCGCGGTGACTCCGGCACGGGTGCGCGACGCGCTCGGGCTCGTTCCCGAGGACGAGTTCATCGCCGTCCTCGACATCGTCGCCGAACGGCGGGCGGCCGACGTCTTCCCGGCGGTGGCGCGGCTGGCCGAAGCCGGCGTCGACTTCGGCGGGTTCCTCACCGGCCTCGCCGACATGTTCCGCGCGCAGCTCGCCATCGCGCTTGGCGGACACGCGACCGATCTGTCGGACAGCGCGCGCGACGCGCTCGAGTCGCGGAGCGAGCGCTTCTCGCCGGCCGACCTGCTCCGGATGCTTCAGGGGATCACCGAAGTCGAGCCGCGGTTCCGCAAGAGTGGACAGCAGCAACTGCTCATCGAGACGCTTCTCGTGCGGTTCGCTCTGCTGGATCGCGCCATCGAGCTCGAGGACGTGCTGCGCAGCCTGGGCGACGCGTCGCGTTCCGGGCCGGACGACTCTGGCGGATCAACTCAGCGCCCTCGTACTGACGCGCGCATCGACGCGGCGCCCGTCTCGCGCGGCGAGCATCGCGCCGCGCCGCCGCGGGCGGAGCCGCAGCGGATCGAGGCGCGGACCGTCGAGTCGCCGCGAGCCGAGCCGCGCCCGCAGGCGGCGGCCGGCACTCAGCCGCTCGACCTCGGCAAAGTCACTGGCCGCTGGGAGGCGCTCGTCGAATCGCTGCGTGCCAGTGGCAAGCCGATGCTCGCCACCGCGCTGGCGCACGCGTCGCCCGTTGCCGTGACGGCGAGCGGCGCCGTCACGATCGAGCTCGAGGAGCCGAATGACATCTATGCGCACGCGATCACCAGCGCGCGCGGCGAGATCGTTCAGTTGCTCCGCGCCTGGTTCGCGGGTGTCGAGCGCGTCGAGCTCCGCCGAGGTGAGCCGTCGGCCGACGCGCCGCCGCCCAAGCGACTCACCGACGAGATGGTGCGAGCCGAACGGATCGCGGCGCTCAAAAAGCGCGATCCGGTGCTGCGCGAAGCGATCGACGCGCTCGACCTCGACGTCGCCGACTGACCGCGGTTGCCCCCGACTCAGCGCCCCCCGTAGCTTTCGAGTCACATGCCCGACATCATGAAGATCCTGCAGCAGGCGAAGGACATGCCGGATCGCTTTCAAAAGATTCAGGATGAGCTTCAACAATTGAC
>JBIOHX010000382.1:0-2806 GCA_044449465.1 Gemmatimonadales bacterium
CCGATCGAGCCGGCAAGTCCCGCCAGCGCGGGGATCTTCGTTTGCACGGCCTCCGACGCCGCGACCTCGGCGTGCAACGTGGTGGCGCCGATGGCGATGGCGTCGGCCGACGCCGCGATGCCGCGCAGGCCGTCGATCCGCGTGAGATCGATGACGACCGGCGGACGCGCCAGCCCCTGCTTCATGGTCGGCAGCAGCGTGTGGCCGCCCGACAGGAACGACGCCTCGTCGTTCTTTTCGCGCAACGTGCGCGCCTCGGCCAGCGACGTCGGACGCAACAGGCGGAACGGCTGCATGACCATGGTTCAGCCCTCCACCCTGTCGCGCGGGGTCACTTCACCGCGCGCGACGGCGAGGATCGCCTTGACGATGTTGTGGTAGCCGGTGCAACGGCAGAGATTGCCCTCCATCTCCTCGCGCA
Organism: Gemmatimonadales bacterium; assembly: GCA_044449465.1. Classification (GTDB taxonomy): domain Bacteria; phylum Gemmatimonadota; class Gemmatimonadetes; order Gemmatimonadales; family Gemmatimonadaceae; genus JAQBQB01. The sequence goes on from JBIOHX010000382.1 coordinate 422, forward strand.
CGATGGCTTCGGTCAGTTCGCCTTTGTAGGTCTCGACCAGGTTGGTGGCCGCCATCACCATTCCAGGCGTGCAGTAACCGCATTGCAGTCCGTGCAGGTCGCGGAAGGCTTGCTGCATCGGACTGAGCAGACCGTCCTTGGCCAGACCTTCGATGGTCGTCACGTTCGCGCCTTCGGCATGCGCCGCGAGGACAGTGCAGGACTTGACCGACTTGCCATCGAGTTGGACGACGCAGCAGCCGCATTGCGTCGTGTCGCAGCCGATATGCGTGCCGGTGAGCCCGAGATGCTCGCGCAGGAAGAACGCGAGCAGCGTCTCGTCAGGCACGTCCTTAGACACGGGCGCGCCGTTGACCGTCATCGAGACAACCGTCATGCGCGCGCCTCCTTCTGCCTCTGGAGGCCCTGCTGAATGATCGTCCAGACCTTGAGCGAGGTGATCGGCAATTCAAGCTCGAACGGCCGGAACTCTTTGAGGCCATCCTCGACCGCGCTCATGATCACGGCGGGCGCCGGCGTTGTGCCGCCCTCGCCGCCGGCTTTCACGCCGAACGGATTGGTCGGCGACAGCACTTCGACGATCTGCGTCTTGAAGCTCGGCAGGTTGTCGAAGCGCGGCATCCCGTAGTCCATGAGCGAGCCGGAGGTCGGAATGCCCGATCCCGGATCGATATGGCACTCCTCCCACATCGCCTGGCCGACGCCCTGGGCAATGCCGCCATGCGTCTGACCGTGCACAATCAGGGGATTGATGCAGCGGCCGACGTCGTCGACCGTCGCATAGCGCACGATGTCGAGCGCGCCGGTCTCGATGTCGATTTCGATCTCGCAACTGCAGGCGCCGTTCGGAAACACCGGCGTGTGCATCTCGTTGTCGCGCCGCACCTTGAGATCGCCGCGCAGCTCGACGGGAATGTCGGGACCGTTCGACCGACCGGCAAGGTCGAACCAGCTCAGCGAGACGTTGCGGTCGGCAAGGCGGAAAATGCCGTCCTCGAAATTCACTTCCTCGACGGGCACGCCGAAGATATGCGCGGCGAGCTTTTCGCCCTTGCTGATGAGGTCGCCGCTGGCCAGCGCAATCACCGTGCTGGCGTGGCGCATCGAGCGGCCGGAATGCGTGCCGCCGCCGGCGGACACGATGTCGGTGTCGCCGAGCGTCACGTTGACGCTCTCGAACGGCAGGCCGAGCAGGTCCGCGGTCACCTGGGCGAAGCTCGTCTCGTGCCCCTGCCCCGCGGGCTGCGTGCCGATCACGAGCTCGACGCTCTTGGCATGAATGATCAGGTCGGCGCGCTCCTTGGGCGATCCGATCGAGGACTCGACGTAGTTCGAGAAACCCACGCCCAGGATCTTGCCGCGGCTGCGCGCCTCCTTGCGCCGCTCCTCGACGCCGGCCCAGTCCGCCAGCGCGAGAAGGCGGTCCATGTTCGCTTCGTACTCCCCGCTGTCGTAGGTCATGCCGGTCGCGTTGGGGTACGGCATCTGCGCTGGCGTCACGAGATTGCGCCGACGCAGGTCGAGCCGGTCGAAGTCCAATTCGCGCGCCGCCTTGTCGATCAGGCGCTCGATGGCGAAGGTCACTTCGGGGCGTCCCGAGCTGCGATAGGCCTGCGTCGGCATCGTATTGGTGTAGACCGCCTGCGCATGCAGCGTGGCGTACGGTATGTTGTACGAGCCGGTGATGAGACCCGACCCCTTGCTCAGCGGTGACAGCGACACGCAACGCGAGCCGACATTGCTCAGGTTCGCCGTCTTGACGGCGAGAAACTTGCCGTCCTTGTCGAGGGCGAGCGAAATGTCGACGAACAGATCGCGGCCCTGATAGTCGGTCAGGAAGGACTCGGATCGTTCGGCGCGGAATTTCACCGGCTTGCCGAGCTTCTTCGAGGCGTAGCAGACGAGCGGGAACTCGACGAAGGTTCGGTTGCGCGTGCCGAAGTTGCCGCCGATGTCGAGGGCGATGATGCGCACGGTCTCCGGCTCGACATCGAGCACCCCGGCGATCTCGTGTTTCTGCCTCACCGCGCCGCCCGAGCCGGCATACAGCGTGTAGCGACCGTCGGCGGGGTCGTAGAACGCCAGCGACGCGCGCGGCTCCAGCGGCACGCCGGTGACGCGGCCGATATGCGTCTGCAACGACACGACGTGCGCGGCGCGCGCGAAAGCCTTCTCGGTATTCTCCGCATCGCCGAATTTGGCGTCGACGAGCACGTTGTCCTGCATTTCGTCGTAAAGCTTCGGCGCGTCGGGACTGAGCGCTTCGCGCGAATCCGCCACCGACGGCAGCGGCTCGTAGTCGACCTCCACCGCTTCCGCCGCCGCATAAGCCTGCGCCCGCGTTTCGGCCACGACCATGGCGACGGCCTCGCCGACATGCCGCGC
>JBIOHX010000383.1:0-2803 GCA_044449465.1 Gemmatimonadales bacterium
ATCGTCGAGGACGCGACCCGGCAGGATTTCTTCGGCAAGCCGCGCTCCGAACGGGCGCAGGACTTCCTGGCCAAGATCCTGCACCACTGACCGTCGCGGCCGGGCCGGACCGACGCACGGCGCAGCGCACGACGAGCTTCCCGATGCACCCCTCGAGATCGACGCACCGCGATGAGCGATTGCGCCCTCACCCCAACCCTCTCCCGCGCGCGGGAGAGGGAGTGCATGGACAAGCGTCGCGCGAATGTCCTGCCGCGTCGGTGTCGCCATTTCCTCGCCCCGCGTAGCGGCGACTGCGCCACGCCGAAGCATCCCCTCGCCCGGCGTAGCGGGGAGAGCGCCACGCCGAAGCATTCCCTCGCCCGGCGTAGCGGGGAGAGCGCCAGGGTGAGGGGCGGTCGATGAGCGGACACCATGCAAGTGTGCGTGGCACGCATTGGCATTGCCTCTTCGCGGTTGTGATTGCGCTCGTGCTGGCGGGCGCGGCGCGGGCGGTGGACGTGCCGTACCTCACCGGCCGCGGTGTCGACAACGCGGAGATCCTGAAACCCGCGACGCGGACGGCGCTCGACGCGCTGCTCAAGACCCATGAGGACAGCACCGGTGACCAGATCGCGATCCTGACGACACGCTCGCTCGGCGGCGACAGCATCGAGCAATATGCACAGGACGTGTTCGCCGCCTGGAAACTGGGGCAGAAGGGCAAGGACAACGGCATCCTGGTCGTCGTGGCTCCCGCGGAGCACAAGATGCGCATCGAAGTCGGCTACGGGCTCGAAGGGCCGATGCCCGACGTGATTGCCGCACGCATCATCCGCAACATCATGACGCCGGCGTTCAAGGGCAACGACTTCGACACCGGCGTGCAAAAGGGCGCCGAGGCGATCGTTGCGCAGCTCGAGGGCAAGGGCGACGCGTTGGGGCTTTCGGCCAGCGTCGCGGACGAGCCGCACGCCGTGGTGCACATCACCACGCCTGACACCAGCGATATCTCGTGGCCGATGCGCATCCTCCTCGGCTGCTTCATCTTCGGCATCATCGGCCTGTTCACGGTGGTGGGCGTGATGACGCCGGGGATGGGATGGTTCCTGTATGTCTTCCTCATCCCGTTCTGGGCGATGTTCCCGTTCATCATCGTCGGCGAGAAGGTGGCAGTCGTCCTGCTGGGCGTGTACGTGATCGGCTTCCCCATCGCCAAGCTGATCGTGCGCCGGCAGCCGTGGTATGCGAAGGCGGCGGCCGATCTCAAGAAGACCGGCAAGGCGACCGTCGGCGGGATGATCATCACCTCGGGCGGATCGTCGGGTGGCGGCAGTTCCGGCGGCGGTGGCGGATTTTCCGGCGGCGGCGGCAGCTCGGGTGGCGGCGGCGCGTCGGGAAGCTGGTAGCGCGAACGGGCAACGTACGTTGCGCCGGCGGAAGGCGCCGAGCCCGGATTTGCTAGAGTTGGCGTCATGCGCATCGAAAACGACGTCAAGCTCGATTTCAAGGACGTGTTGATCCGTCCCAAGCGGTCGACGCTCACCACGCGCTCCGACGTCGACATCTCGCGCGAGTTCCGCTTTCGTCACACCGGCACGCAGTACGCCGGCGTCCCCGTGGTGGCGTCGAACATGGACGCGACCGGCACGCTGGCGATGGCACGTGCGCTCGACGCGCACCGGATGTCGACCGCGCTGCACAAGCACTACGAGGTCGGTGAATACGTCGACTTCTTCCGCACGCTCGAGCGCAAGAGTGCGGCGTTCTATTCGCTTGGCATCGCGCGTGCCGATGAGCAGAAGCTCGATGCGGTGATGAAGATCGCCGGCACCGGCGAAGACAGCACGATCCGCTACGTCTGCATCGACGTCGCCAATGGCTATACCGAGGGATTCGTGCGCTTCGTCGTGAAGATCCGCGAACGCTACCCGCATCTCGTCATCATGGCGGGCAACGTGTGCACCGGCGAAATGACCGAGGAGCTCATCCTGTCCGGCGCCGATATCGTCAAGGTCGGCATCGGGCCGGGATCGGTCTGCACGACGCGCAAGATCACCGGCGTCGGCTACCCGCAGTTGTCGGCGATCATCGAATGCGCCGACGCCGCGCACGGCCTCGAAGGCCATATCTGCGCCGACGGCGGCTGCACGACGCCGGGCGACATCGCCAAGGCCTTCGGTGGCGGCGCCGACTTCGTCATGCTGGGCGGCATGCTGGCCGGTCACGCGGAATCGGGGGGTGAAGTCGTCGAGCGCGATGGCCGCAGCATGCGGCGCTTCTACGGGATGTCGAGCCGCGCGGCAATGGACAAGTACGCGGGCGGTGTCGCGCGCTATCGCGCCGCCGAAGGCAAGGAGGTATGGCTGGCGGATCGCGGGCCGGTCGATGCGACCGCGGAGGAGATTCTCGGCGGCGTGCGCTCGGCGTGCACGTACGTCGGCGCGCGGCGCCTGCGCGAGCTGTCCAAGCGCACGACATTCGTGCGCGTGACGCAGCAGTTGAACGAGGTGTTCGGCAAGGATTAGGCGTGAACAGACGTGCGTCCCCGCTATAATCACGTTTTCGCTCCGCCTTGGGCGCGATGGCAGAACTCCTTTCGCTGCACGGCTCGCCGGCGCTGTCCCCGTTTCGCATTGCCAAGCTTCAGGCCGGCCTCGATGCTCTTCGACCGGCTCACGGCGTCGCCTCGATTTCCGCTGCATGCCACCATTTCGTCGAGTTCGACGGCGAGCTGGCAGTGTCGGCACGCGCGATCCTCGTCAAGCTGCTGACGTACGGGCCGCCCATCGTCGCCGACCACCCGCGTGCACCGATGCTGCTG
>JBIOHX010000384.1:0-2784 GCA_044449465.1 Gemmatimonadales bacterium
ACCGGCCGCACGAAGGACCTCGCGGATATCGAGTCGCTCGGCGGCGAATAGTCGGTTAGCGGCGCGATGTAGGAAGCGCGAGCTGCTACGCGTATGGCAGGCGGCACTATCGACTGCCTGCGTGGCGCGATCTCGGCGGACCGGAGAAGATCTAGCGTCGGCACTCGATCGGCGCTGTCCCTGGACGCGGCGCCACCTTCTAGCCCCCAGTACTCCCTCGTCCTACTTTTCCCGCACCCTGAGGCTCCCACCCCCCAATTCGCCCTGCAATATGTACGTAACGGCGCCGGCCTAGATGGACCTTCGCGACCAACTCCAAGCCACCCTCGCCACCACCTACACCCTCCAACGCGAACTCGGCGGCGGCGGGATGTCCCGCGTCTTCGTCGCCGAGGAACTCCGCCTCAAGCGACAGGTCGTCATCAAGGTCTTATCGCCCGAGCTCGCCCAGGGCATCAGCGTCGAACGCTTCGAGCGCGAAATCCAAACGGTCGCCGCGCTGCAGCACGCAAACATCGTCCCCGTCCACACGGCCGGCGACACCAACGGCCTCCCGTTCTACACAATGCCCTTTGTGGAGGGCGAATCGCTCCGCGTGCGGCTCGGGCAAGGGCCGCTCGCGGTCACCGAGGTCATCGGCATCCTCCGCGACGTCTCCAAGGCGCTCGCGTACGCGCACCAGCGCGGCGTGGTGCATCGCGACATCAAGCCGGACAATGTGCTCATCTCGGGCGGCGTCGCGGTCGTCACGGACTTCGGCATCGCCAAGGCCATCAGCGCGTCGCGCACGTCATCCGGCGCGGCGACGCTCACGCAGATCGGTACCTCCATCGGCACGCCCGCGTACATGGCGCCGGAGCAGGCGGCCGGCGATCCGAACGTCGACGCCCGCGCCGACATCTACTCGCTCGGCGCGATGGCGTACGAGCTCCTCACCGGACGCGCGGTCTTCGCCGACCGCACCCCGCAGCGCATGCTCGCCGCACATATGGGCGAGGCACCTGAACAGCTCTCCAACTTCCGCCCGGATCTCCCGGCGCCGCTCGCGGCCCTGATCATGCAGTGCCTCGAGAAGGACCCGAATGGGCGGCCCCAGAATGCCGGCGAAATCGCCCGGACACTTGAAACAATCACCAGCGGCAGCGGCATGCCCGCCATGCCGCCCGTCCTACTCGGCGGGGCGGGGATGTTCCGCAAGGCGCTGCTCGTCTATGCAGCCGCGTTCATCGCCGTTGCGATTCTCGCGAAGGCGGCGATCGTCGGGATCGGGCTCCCCGACTGGGTTTTCCCCGGCGCGCTGATCGTGATGGCGCTCGGGCTCCCGGTGGTGCTCTGGACGGGATACGTGCAGCGCGTCACGCGCCGCGCGCTGACCGCGACGCCCACCTTCACTCCCGGCGGCACGCCATCCCTGACGCACGGCACGATCGCAACGATGGCGCTGAAGGCGGCGCCGAGGATGAGCTGGTACAAGACCGCACGCGGCGGGATGTACGCGTTCGGCGCATTCATCGCGATGATCGGTGCATTCATGATGTTGCGCGCGCTCGGCATCGGGCCGTTCGGTTCGCTGCTCGCCGCCGGCAAGCTGAGCGCGCGCGAATCGATCGTGCTCACGGACTTCCGCACCTCCAACGTCGACTCGACGCTCGGCCGCGTGGTCAGCGACGCCGTGCGCGCTGGGCTCAGCGGTTCGTCCGCCTTTACGCTCCTCTCGCCGGCCACGGTGACGGCGGATCTCGCGGAGATGAAGCGGCCAACTTCCACTCACGTGGACTCGGCGGTCGCGCGCGAGGTCGCAATCCGCGAGGGCGTCAAGGCGATCGTCGATGGCGAGGTCACCGGCGTGCAGGGCGGCTACATCGTTTCGCTCCGGCTGGTGCGCGCGGACTCGGGCACGGAGATCGCGTCGTTCCGCGAGACGGGCGACGGTCCGCGCGGCCTCATCGACGCGGCCGACCGTCTCGCGCGAGCGCTGCGCAGCCGCGCGGGCGAATCGCTCCGCTCGGTGAACGCGACGCCCGCGCTCTATCGTGCGACGACCGCCTCGCTCGAAGCGCTCAGGAAGTACAGTCTTTCCGTGCGCGCCAACCTGCTCGGGGACGCCACGTCGATCGATCTCGCGCGCCAGGCAGTCGCGATCGATCCCACGTTCGCGTCGGCGTGGAGCTTGCTCGCCGCCGAGCTCTCGAACTACGACGGCACGCACTCGGCGATCGACTCGGCGATCACCAACGCGTATCGGCTTCGCGACCGGCTGCCGGACGTCGAGCGGGACCGGCTCGTCGGCCGCTACTACGGGATGGGGCCCGGACGCGACCGGGCGCGGGCGATCGCTACGCTGAGTGCGCTCGTGGCCGGGGGAGACACCGCGCCGGGGTCGCCGACGCCGGTGAATCTCGCGGAACTGCTCCGTACCCGGCGTGAATACGCAGCGGTCGAGTCGATCAATGTGGCCGCGACGCGCGGGAACCCGAAGGCGGCGACTCCGGTCGGCAACGTTCTCGAGATGCAGCTGGACCAGGGCAAGCTGAAGGAGGCCGCCGCCACAGCGGCGCACCTGCAGGAGCTTTCGTCGGGATACGCGCTCGCGAAGGAGCCGGAGCTCTACTACGCGCAGGGTGACTTGGCCGCGGCGCGTCGTCTGACGGACACCCTGCGGCATTCCGGCGTGGCGCAACAGCGTCTCAACGCGACGCGCTATGCCGCCTCGATCGCCCTCCTCGAAGGCCGCTTGCATGACCGCGAGTCGGCGCTGCGTGAGCTTTCGCTGACGAGCAGGGA
>JBIOHX010000385.1:0-2766 GCA_044449465.1 Gemmatimonadales bacterium
CTCACCTCCCGCGTCAAAGGCGCGACCATCGAGCGCGCCTGGCGCCGTGCCAAGCTCGTGGTTCTCGATCTTTCGACCCATGACCGATTGGTTATCCAGCCGCGCTTCACCGGAGCCGTCCTGATCGACGCCGGAAACCTCCCGCCTGACGAGCGGCGGTACTCGACCCTCCAGCTCACACTCGACGACGGTCGCGCGCTTCACTACCGCGATATCCGCCGGCTCGGCACCGTGTCGCTGATGACAGCCGCGGAGTTCCGCGACTACACCGCGCGACTGGGCGTCGAGCCTCTTGATTCCGCGTTTACCGGCGAGCATCTATCGGCACTCGTTCGACGCTCGCGACGCCCGATCAAAGTGGTGCTGATGGATCAACGGACTCTGGCCGGAATTGGCAACATCTATGCGAATGAAGCGCTGTGGCGGGCCGGGATCGACCCGTCGCGCACGGCGGCATCGCTAGGCGCGACCGAGGCGGGAGCGTTGCGCAACGCCTTGGTTGATGTGCTCAACGAGTCGATCCTCCACCGTGGCACCAGCTTTCGCGACTACCGCGACGCGCGCGGCAAGCCGGGCGGCTTCGTGGAGTATCTGGCGGTGTACGGGCGGGCCGGCGAGCCCTGCCTCCGCTGCGGTGCCGCGCTCGTCGGAACCCACGCGATCGACGGACGAATGACGGTGCTATGCGCGCGCTGCCAAAGGTAGCCCTCCTCCGCCCGCCGACGTCCGACGAGCAGATCGCTGTCATGCGCACCCACGTGCGCGACCACGCGACGGATCGGCCGGGCGTCTATCGCATGATCGCCGGCGACGGCGAGATCGTCTACGTCGGCAAATCGAAACGGCTGCGTTCGCGGCTGCTCAGCTATTTCCGTTGCAGCTTCCCCGAGGAAAAGGGCGCCCGCATCTTGCGCGACGCGGAGCGGATCGAGTGGGAATACGAGCCAAGCGAGTTCGCGGCGCTGCTCGGCGAGCTTCGCCTCATCAAGCGCTTTCGCCCGCGGTTCAACGTCGCCATGAAGCGCGACGCCCGGAATCACTGTTTCATCAAGATCACCCGAGCGCCGGCGCCGAAGCTGGTCGTGGTGCGCGGACCGGGACAGGACGATACGGCGATCTATTATGGCCCGTTCATGGGAGCGACCGGGGTGAGCGACGCGGTTCGCGAGCTCAACGACGTGCTCGGTTTGCGCGACTGCTCGTTGGACCAGGGAATGAACTTCGCCGACCAGCCCGAGCTGTTCGAGAGCTTTCCCCGAACGCCGGGCTGCATCCGGTTCGAGGTGAAGAAGTGCCTCGGCCCATGCGTGGGCGGCTGCTCGGTGGCGCAGTACGACGAACGTGTCGCGCTCGCGCGCGCTTTTCTCGACGGCGTCGACGACGGGCCGATCGAGCACCTGAGGCGCGACATGGAGGCGGCGAGCGGCCGCCTCGAGTACGAGCGCGCCGCCATGCTTCGTGACAAGCTCAAGCGGTTGGAGGCGCTCCGCGGCCAGTTCGCGCGACTGCGGTTTGCCGTCGAGACGCTTTCGTTCGCTTACACCGTGGCTGGTCACGACGGCGACGATCGGGTGTATCTGATCCGCCGCGGCCGCGTACGCGCCGAGACGTCGCGTCCGCGGACGCCGATCGAAGCGGCCGGCCTTTATGGCTTGATCGACGAAGTGTTTACACCCGCCGAGCCGGAAACGGGACGCATCCCGACCCATGAGATCGACGAGTTGTTGCTTCTGTCGTCTTGGTTTCGTCGATTCCCCAGGGAGCTCGAGCGAACGAGCGCGGCGCCATCGCTACACGCCGTCGCGCCGCTGGCGGCCGCATCGTTGGACTCGGAACCGATCGTCAGCGGTCCAACGCACGCGTAGTCGCTCCCGTCGTCGCTGCAGTTGGCGCGCCTTCTGCAATCATGGCGTGCACGCGCATCCACGCGCGAACGGCCCTAGCGGAGCGCAGATGGCAACGACGTCCTGGCAACCGACGACGCTGGTTCAGTGCGTGAGCACGCGCCCGTGGCTCGTCTACCCGGGTTGCGACGAGCCCGGCGGATGCCACGACCTCACGCTCGGCAAGATCTACGAGATGCTCGGCATCGAGGGGAGCGGGTCGTTCTACCGCATCGTGGACGATTCGGGCGAAGACTACTTGTACCCGGTCTCGCACTTTCGCGAAGTCTGACGAGCGGGCGGCGCTCCGCAGACAGACTACGTCGGCAACGCTACGAACTCGATCCGGACTCCGTCACGGTCGATCGTCATCCGAGCCACGCTTGGGGCGAGATCGAATCGCCGCGGCCCTGCCGCTCCTGGATTCACCACCCATCGCCCCTCGACGTTGACCACCAATTGGCGATGGGTGTGCCCGTACACGATGACGTCGGCGTCGTAAGCCGCCAGCAGCTTCGCGGGCGTTGGTACCCCCAGCTCGTGGCCGTGGCTCACGTGAATTCGCACGCCGCCGACGGTGAGGGCCAGGGCTGTGGCGAGATTGGGATCACCCGGTGGGTCGGTGTTGCCGACCACGGCGCGCACGGGCGCGATGAGTGAAAGCTCGTTCAAAATCTCATCACCCCCTACGTCGCCGGCGTGCAGGATCAGCTCGACTCCAGCGAACGCCGTGTGCGCCTCCGGTCGCAGCAAGCCGTGCGTGTCCGAGATCAGCCCGATGACGTGCGTGCCGCGGTCCGTCATTCGTCGGCGGCGGAGCCCGTCCATCGCGCCGCGAGCTGGTGCGGCACGTCGAGATGATCGAGCACGCGCGCCACGACGA
>JBIOHX010000386.1:0-2751 GCA_044449465.1 Gemmatimonadales bacterium
CCATCCGTATCCGCGGCCGCGCGCCCGGCATCGGTGATCGACACGACGCCGTCGCCCACGTCGAGCAGCCCCAGCTTCCCAAGGTCGGCGACGTGTTGGGCGCCGGAGCCGCCGGTCAAGTTGTAGCCGGCGACCATGCCGAGCTGATACCGACCGGGCGTCTTCACGCCGAGCAGTTCGAGCTCCGCGAGCGCGTTCAGAATCTTCCGCTGACCTTTGCTCACGCCTTCGACCGGTTCGCGCGGGGGCCGTGGAGGACGCGGCGCGGTGTTGCCTGCCGTAGTGCGCGGCCGCTCCGTCGATCCGGCGACAGAGAAGGGCGCGTTCTTCTCGACGGTGACGTCGACCGTGACGTCCTGCTCGTCGAGTACCGTTTTGAGCTGGGCCGCGATGCGCTGCGCCGACAGTCGGAGCGCATCGATCGTCTTGGCGCGCGCCTCGATGCGTCGATCGATGATGCCCGTCGCCTTTTCCAGCGCGGCTTCGATCGCGCGTTGCAGCTCGGCCTTGTCGACGCCGGCGACGTCGAAATTGGCGGCGCTGACGTTGATGATGAACTTCACCGCAGCCTCCAGGGCCTTTTGAAGTGTGGCGATTTGCGCGACGTGCTCGCGCGCGGCGGATTGCACCGCCTTGGCCATCGCGCGCTCGTCGACGACGGCGCGCTCGACGACCCTCTCCGTCGTTGGCGCCGTGGCGAGCTGCTTCTTGAGCGCGACGATCTCTTTCCGCAGCTCCTTTGGATCGTTCGCCTTCGCCGTCTCGATCGTGGCGGCCATGCGCTCGCGATACTTGGCCAGGTCAGGCTTGGCCGCGTCGCCGCTCACGCGATGGGCGCGCTCCCCAGGCTTCGGTGTCGCGCTCGAGTCGAACGTCTCGCGCTCGCGAATCTTCACCACGCGATCGGAGATCTTGAGCCAGCCCGGCGAGACGACGAGACATTGCCCGACGTCGAGCTCACGAATCTGCCCGGCCAGCTCGCGCGCCCGCGCCTTCTCCATGTGCTCGCCCAGCCAGTCGATGATCGCGTCGACCGAGTTGGGGCCCACGGTCCGGAACGCGAACATCACATCGGCGAGCTCGGAGACGCTCTTGTTGATGCGCGCCGAGCGCTGCGTCAGAAAGCCAATCCCGAGGCCGATGTTCCGGCCCTCCTCGGCGACCTGTTCGAACGCGCCGACGCAGGCCGCGAGCTCCGGCGCTCCGTGCGGGATCACCTGCGGGATATAGCGCGCCGCTTCGTCGACGATCTGGAAGATCGGCTCGCGGCGCTCGCGGCCGATCATTTCGCCCTGTCGACGGAACAGGCGATTCACGTACGCGGTGACGAACCGAATCTTCTCGCCCTTTGACCAGGGCACCCCGGCCGCGTTCCGCGAGAAGTCGATGATCGCGCTGACCGGTTCGTCGACGACGAGATCGGCCACGACGTCGCCCGACGTCGGCTCGATCGGGATGTCACCGTGAATGCCGCCGAGGATCACGCACTCGATGCCGGGGCCCTTGCCGTCCTGTGAATGCCGGAGTCCCCACGCGACGCCCATCGGGTCGAGGAATGACCAGCGGAGACGCGCCTTCGACAGCTCTTCGACGATCACGCTGCCGAGGTTCGTCTTGCCCATCCCTTTGCCGCCGAACACGACGCTCGTCGAGGTGACGGCGTCGGTCGGCAGCGCCAGGTCCGGCGAGATGCGAAGCAGCTTCGCGGGGGACATCACGCGAACCTCAGCGGCCGATGCGTGGGCTTCGCGGCTTCGATCATCTCGTGGTGTGTGCGACACACGAAGGCGTAATCCTCGGGCAGCTCGTTTGATGGGAACCTAATGTAAGTTCTGTGATGGCCCTGAAGCTTCTGTCGTCCCCGCTCGCGCCAGTCACACCGCACGGCGCCGCCGCCAAGAATCGGCGCGACCAATCGTTCGTCGTCGCACGAGAACGCGGACGCCACGCTCCCGTCGTGCTTGACGAGGACTTCGCACTGCCCGCCGCTCCGCGCGTGCGCATCCCTGTAGCCGGGCGCTTTCCGAGAGAGCACGAGTCCCGCCCGGTAGGCGGCGTCTCGCTTCGCGCAGCGCTCGGCGTTCCGCGCCTTCAGCTTCGTCGTGCGCTCCGGCAGCGACGACCACTTGACCGGCCCACTCGCCTGCATGGCCTGCATCGCCGCGATCCGCTCGGCGGTCGAGGGGACGACGCCGAGGGCGAAGGTGGATCCCGCGCGCGTCCGCACACCTGACTTCAGGCGCTTCTCGGACATGGCGCGGAGGCCAGCGCGACGGATCATCGAATCCTCACGCGACTTTCGCCACGCCCGCCGCTTCCATCACGCGGAGCGTGAAGGCTTCTTCGATGGCTGGCAACGCTTCGCTTAGAACGCCCTGGAAGAGAAAGTCCCACTCGTATCCGTCGTACCCGAACAACTTCTTGCACCCATCGATGACATTGGCGCAGACGGCGTTGCGGTAGGGGCTCACCTCGGCGGCGTCTGGCGTGGCGGTCAGTTTGGCGATTGCCTCACGCACAACCCACCCGCACACACATCGTTCCGTTGTGCTCAACGCGAAATCGCGGCTTCCCACCGCGAGCATGATGTCGTCCGGCACGCGCCGGAGCGTGGCGAGATAGGGCGCGGCCCGGGGCGAGGGGACGATCGGTTTCGTTCGCATGGCTAGCAATACCGCCGCTCGTAGAGGTTGCATTTGAGACACGTGCGCGTCTGCTCCATCATCTCACGCTCGACGACGTGCGCATCCC
>JBIOHX010000387.1:0-2741 GCA_044449465.1 Gemmatimonadales bacterium
CGGCGTCAAGGCCCTGATCGAGCGTATTCACGAACGCTCTCCAGACGACTTTTATGAGCAGTCGTACGAGGGCTGGTACTGCGTCGGGTGCGAGCTGTTCAAGCGCGACGACGAGATCGCGGACGGCCGGTGCGTGCTCCATCCGACGCGGACGCTCGAGTGGACGACGGAGCGCAACTGGTTCTTCCGGCTGACGCGCTACGCCGATTTCCTGCGCGAGCTGTTCGCGTCGCGGCCGGACTTCCTCGCCCCCGACACGCGCCGGAACGAGATCCTCGCCCTGCTCGAGCGCGGCCTCGAGGACATCTCGATCACGCGCTCGCGGCTCGGCTGGGCAATTCCGTTTCCGCTCGCGCTCCCCTCGGGCGAGCCGCAGGGAACGTGGGTGTGGTTCGACGCGCTGCCGAACTATCTCACCGCCACCGGATTCCCCGACGCCGGCTACGAGACGCGGTGGCCGGCGCAGCTGCACGTCATCGGCAAGGACATCACGCGCCTTCACTGCGTGATCTGGCCGGCGATGCTCGAGGCGGCTGGTCTACCGTTGCCCGAGCGCGTCTGGGCGCATGGGTTCGTGCTGCTCGCGGGCGAACGGTTCAGCAAATCGTCGGGCGTGCGGCTCGACGTCGACGAGGCGATCGACCGCTACGGCGCCGACGCTTTCCGCTACTTTTTGCTCCGCGAGGTGCCGTTCGACGCCGACGGCAGCTTCTCGTACGAGCGCTTCGACGAACGCTACGTCGCCGACCTGGCGAACGCGCTCGGCAACCTCGCGAGCCGCGCGATCGCGATGGTCGAGAAGTACTGCAACGCCATCGTTCCCGCCGGCGCGGCGACGGAGCTCGATCGGCAGGACGCGGCTGATCTCGCCGAATACCACGCAGCGATGGACGGGGGCCGCGGATTCTTGTTGCACGAAGGGCTCAAGCGCGTGATGGCGTGCGTGTCGCGCGGCAACGAGTTCGTGCAGTCGAATCAACCCTGGTCGCTGGCGAAGAGCCCATCGACGCGCCCCGAGCTCGAGACGGTACTGGCCGCAACCATTCGCCAGCTCGCCCGCCACGCGATCCACCTCGCGCCGTTCATGCCCGACCGCGCCCAGGAGCTGTGGCGCCAACTCGGCGCCCCCGGCGACGTCCACTCCCAACGCTTCTCCGCCGTCGGGGATCTCGACGTGACAGGCTGGCGCGTGGCGAAGGGGGCGGGGTTGTTTCCGAAAAGGGCGTAGGACGTGGATCGTGGGTCGTGGATCGTGGGTCGTGGGTCGTAGAAGCTCGCGCCTGAGCTGTTACGATGCACGATCCACGATCAACGATCCACGCACTTCAAGGCGTCTTCTTCCCCCCCGCGGGCCCCGCCGCCGCGGGCTTCGAGAAATCGACTGACGGCGGTCCCTGTTCAGCGCCGGTGGTCGCCGTGAAGTATTTGCGTGGCTTCGCGCCGGTGACCTTGGCCGTCATCACCGCGGGAAATTGGCGGATGTAGGCGTTGTACGCGTTCACGGACTGATTGTAGTCGTTGCGCGAGACGGCGATCCGATTCTCGGTGCCGGTGAGCTCGTCTTGCAGGCGAATGAAGTTCTGGTCGGCCTTGAGCTGCGGGTACGCCTCGACGGAAACCATGAGATGGCCGAGCGCCGTCGTCATCTGCTGGTTGGCGTTCGCCATCGACTCGGCGTCGTGCGACTGCACGGCGCTCAGGAGGCCAGATCGCGCCTGCGCGACCTGCGTGAACACGTCTTCCTCGTGCTGCGCGTAGCCTTTGACGGTGTTGACGAGATTTGGGATGAGGTCCGCGCGCCGCTGCAGCTGAACCTCGATCTGACTCTGCGCGGACGCGGCCGCTTCGTCGAGCGTCTGGATGCGGTTGTAACCGCAGGCGCCGAGTGGAAGCAGAAGCAGGAGAGCGAGCCAGCGTTTCATGTTGGAGCTCCTCGGGAGCGGTAAAGGGACGAACACACTACGTGCGAACGGCTCGCCGTGTGACAGTCACGTGCAACATGCGGCCTGTCACGCGGTTGGCTGGTAGCGGTCCAAATACGACACCAACTGCTCCATGCCGCGAAGATAGCCCGGCAGCACGGCGCTCGCGTCGTTCGATTTGAGGACGCGCTCGCCGCGCACATGCCGCACCACGCGCTCGAACGGCTCCGCCTCGAACCCAGCGCGCGACGCAACCGCAGTCGACAGCGCGATGTTGTCCGCCGGTGGACGCTCGCCGTGCAGCCGCAGCACGGAGCGGAAGATCACCATGATCGTGCTCGCGCTCGCGGCGAGGAGCTCGACCTGCCGCCCGCCGTCGTTCCCGGACCCGAGCACGCCCTGCCGCAGCTTGAGCAGCTTGCCCATCGTTTCCTGCTCGAGCTGAAGGCGCAGATCGCGCACGTCGACTTTGATGCCGTCGAACGGCGGGCTGCCGTAGAGCACCTTGTGCCGCTCGAGAATGTCGGCGTACTCCATCGGGAAGATGTCGGCCGAGCTCCGCCACTCGGCGCTGGTGAGCGTGAGCGGCGCGTGATTGCCCGCGTCGACCCAAGCGCGCGACGCCGCCGATGCGGCCGTGAGCTGCGGCGCGTCGAGCGCATCGACGATCACGAGCACGTTGTAGTCGGAGCGCTTGGCGATGTGCTCGCCGGCCGCCGCGGATCCGTACAGCACGATCGAGCGCAACGCGTCGCCGTACGCCGCGCTGAGCTGAGAGACGAGTTCTTCCAAGGTCATTCGCGCCATGGGTCACCAAGA
>JBIOHX010000388.1:0-2699 GCA_044449465.1 Gemmatimonadales bacterium
AACCGGACGCGCGTGCGCGCGTTCGGCGGTGTCGTGCTGCGACGCCACACATGATCTGCGCCTTCGGCGGCGGCGGCTATCTCGGCGGCGGCATCGGGCCCGTCGGCGTCGAGGGTAGGCACGGCGCCTTTCAGGGCGTCTATCGCGGCGCGCACGATGTCGGCGAGCGGCGCGCCGTCGGCTTCGAGCGCAGCCGTGACCGACCGCATCGCTCGCGCGGCGTGCATCGCGCGATCGCGGCTCTCGCGCCCGCGAAAGTAGTTGAGCGCCTGCGCCAGCGTGACGTGGAGCGGCGCATCCGGATTCGCCATTTGAGCCGAGCGGATTTGCGCGATATCCAAACCGACGTTCGGCGACGCGAGCCAGCGCACAAAATCTTCTTCGTCGTCCGATGCCGCGGCGGCGAGAAGTGCGCAGAGGCGAACGCCCACTCCAGCGAGAGGCATCGCCGGACGGCCATGCATCGCTTCCGGATCCCTCGCCGCAGCCGGCTGGGCGTAGGCGCGCGCGGCCAACACGACCTGCGCGAGCATCGCCGACGTATCGTCACCTTCGGCTGCGGCGAGAGCGAGGGATGCATCGTCGACGGCGTCTCGCTCCGCCGACATCGACAGCGCGAGGAATCCGTCGACGAACCCGGGATCCTCAAGAAGCGGCGCCAACGACTCGCCCGCGTGCTCGGCGAGCGCAGCGACGATCGCAGTCCGACGGCGCGTGACGCCGGTCACGCGGAGCTTCCGACCACAGGGCGCGGGCAAGCGGTGCTTGCCCGCGTACAATGAAGGCAGACCGTAAGGTTCTCGATGCCGGCCATCGAATTCACCGATCAAGTCTAATGAGGAGAGAAGTGCGCACGCTGCCCCTAGGAAGGCTTATAAATGAGGATGCCGGCCCCAAGCCGGCGACGGCGGGTCGGATTTCGTGCGCGCGTCCCGCGGCGCCTGGCGCGGGTCACGCGGCCATTGTGTCTCCGCTCAAACTCTCTATCACGGTGTAATGTTCCTAGCGACGAAGCCCGATATTCTACACAGTGGGAGCTGTCCCGAAATGCAGCCCTCGCCCACCCGCGAATACGGTAAATTTGAATGCTGCCAATCTTTTTCGGTGTAACGATACCGGGGGCAGTGCGGTCGTATCATCTAGAGCCGGTCTCGACAGGTCGAGACGTGGCACTCATGCAGAAGATCGCCGGCGGTGACGGCGAGGCCTTCGCTGAGCTGGTGAGGCGATACACTCGAATGCTCTACAATGTGGCTTACCGCTACAACGCGTCTTCTGCCGAGGACCTCGTGCAGGAGTCGTTTTTGCGCGCCTACCAGCACGCCAACACGTTCTCGGGCCGCAGCAAAGTCTCGTCGTGGCTCTATCGGATCTGCGTCAACGTCTGCCTGACCCATCAGGGCAAGGCCGGCTTGCCGATGACCGACATCGACGACGTGAACGAAGCTGAGCTCCAGGGCCGCCACGATGAGCGTCCTGAGGCGACGGCCGAACGCGGCGAAACTTTCCGGGCACTCGAAGACGGTCTGCGCGCACTGCCGAGCCAGCAGCGCATGGTCTTCATCCTGCGCGAATTGCAGGGTCTCTCGTACGGCGAGATCGCAGACATTTTAGGCATCAACGAACAGGCCGCCCGCACGAACCTCTGTCGCGCCAAGCGACGGTTGCAAGTGTGGCTCGACCCGTTGATCTGCTGAGAAGGAAGGAGAACGCAGATGGAATGTTCTGAAGCGCTCGACCTGCTCTACTCGGCATTCGACGGGCAGATCACGCCAACCCAACAGTCGTTGCTCGACGGGCACCGTCGCGTGTGCTTCGCCTGTGCGACCAGCCTCATCAAGGCCGAGCGGTTCCAAGAGCTCATCCGGCACGTGCCGCAGCTCTCCGTGCCGCGCGGACTCGAGCAGCGCATCATCAACCGGGTCACGCAGCGATCCGGCGGCGCATCGTCGTCCGGCGACAAAGTCCGGTCGATCGCGTCGGCGGCAAGCCGCAATTGGAAGAGCATGGCCGCCACCGGCGGTGTGCTCGCCGCTGCGCTGGCGACGTTCTTCGTCGGTCGCGACGCGATCAACCAATGGATCACGCACCGGCCGAAGGACGAGACCGTCACGGCAATGGTGTCGGGTTCGCTGCACGACCTGGCGCCCAATAACCAACAGTCCGACGTGAACGGCGCGTCGGCCACGCTCAGCACCGGCGAAACGCTGACCAATTCCGGTTCGAAGCCGGCGGTCGTCGCTTTCTCGCCGAATCTGGCGGTGACGATCGGCAGCAACTCGCAAGTGCACTTCAACAAACTCAAAGTCGGCGGCGATGGCACGCTCGACACGGTCGACGTCCACGTGGACCGAGGCAGTTTCGGCGTCTCCGAAGACCTCCATCACGGCGATTCGCCGATCAGCGTCGCGACGAATGAGGCGACGATGGAGCCGACCGGCACCACCTTCACGGTGACCGAGGGCAAGAGCCTGACCCACCTCGTGGTGGCGAAGGGCAGCGTCGCCGTCTACATGCCGGGCAGAACGTTCAACGTGTTGGCCGGACAGACTGTGCAGATCTCGCAAAGCGGCGTCTTGCGCGAAGTCATCTCAAAGAACAAGACAAAAGGCGGCGTGAAAGTCGTCGCGCCGAAACTACCGCTCTCGCGCGTCAGATGACGGTTTCCGAACCCCGCAGTCGTCGAGGGCGGCCGAAAG
>JBIOHX010000389.1:0-2657 GCA_044449465.1 Gemmatimonadales bacterium
CAACCCGCGGCTCGCGAGCTGCACGCTGCTGCTCGGCTACAACTGGTAGGGCGTCCTCCCCTACCGTGCCGGCACCTCGATCAGCACCACGTCCGAATTCTCCCGCACCCGCTCGAACAGGATCCGCTTCCCGTCCGGTGACACGTCGAAGCGCTGCAGCGATTCGCCGCGCCGCAGCGCGCTCAACGGCCGGCGGCGGCCGGTCGCGAGATCGAATAACCAGAAGTTCTGCCGCCGGAATCCGCCGAGCTTCACCACCAGCGCTCGACCGCCCGGCATGAAGCGATAGCTGTCGCCGACTCGATCGACCGCGAGCGCCGGCAGCGGATACGGACGCCCATCCGGCGTGACGGCGCGCAGCGGCACGCTCCGCGCGCGCGCGGCGCCCGAGTACACGATGAAGCTGCCGTCTGGCGACCAGACGGGATTGGACGACGCCGAATCCACCAGGCGGATCGCCGGCCCGCCGCCGACTGGAATCCTGAACACGCGAACGCTCGTTCCCTCCCGCGCCGCGACGGCCAGCCACCGTCCATCCGGCGACCAGGACGCCGCGCCGCTCACGTCGAGCGACTCGGCGACCGCGTGAGCGCCGGTGCCCGCCGCGGTGGTGCAGAAGAGCGTCGACCGGCCATGCCGGCGCACCGGAAAGCAGACGCTCCCGCCGTCCGGCGACACGGCGGCGGCTCCGTCGACGGCGCCCTGGCTCGGCCTCCACAACTCGCTCGCGACGGTGCCGGACAGCCGCCAGAGCTCATCCGCTCCGCCGCGAGAGGCGAGATAGAGAAGTGTGGAATCGGGACCGAAGCGCGGTGCGGCTGACCGTGCAGTGGGCAGCGCGACGAGGCTGACGGCCCGCTCTCCGACGATGCTGTCGGTGATCGGCACGCTCCACAGATTCACGCTCGGGTTCGAGACCGTCGCCACCAGACGGCGCGGCTGCCCTGGAACGCGGGCACTGGCGGCGATGGAGATGTAGTGCTCGACCCCTGAGCTCAGGCGGCGCGCAATCCGCTCGTTCACGTCCATGATGTAGAGCCACGGTCCGGTGCCGTCGTCGGCCGTCGCCGTGTACACGAGCGTGCGGTCGTCGAGGAGCACGGGATACGCCACGCGCGCGTCCTGATCGGTGATGCGCTCCGGCGGCCGGCTGCCGTCCGACGGCATTCGCCAGACGTCCATCCTGTTCGGTGGAATGCCGTGGGCGAAATAGAGAAAGCGGCCGTCGGGCGACCAGGTCAGATCGTGGGAATGCACGTCGGGGCTGGCGACGAATATCCTGCGCGCATTCCCGCCATCCCCGTCCGCGACATAAATCGGATCGCCCGGCGTGGTCTCGTGATACGCGAGCTTGGATCCGTCGGGCGACCAGACGACCATCACGGCGGTGCCGAGGAAGGGCCGCGCCGCGCCGCCCATGGTGGGCACGATCGACACGCTGGCGGGCGACGTGATGTCGGCAACCCGGAACCAGACGTGCGTCGCGTCGGCGGTGAATCCGACGTTGCGCACGTCCTCGTTGAGCAGTTGCGGATAGCGTCCGCCGGTGAGGTTCAGGAACTGCTCGCTCCCCACCTGGGTGACGAAGACGTCGAACACGCTGTCGCGGTCGGCGAGGAACGCCACGAAGCGGCCGTCCGCCGAGATCGCCGCGTCCACCTCGGAGCCGGGAAAATCAGTCAGCCGTTCGGTGCGGGCATTCACCCAGCGATTCCGCCATGACGCCTCCGGCGCCGGCCGCCGTTGCCAGGCGAGCACGGCGAGCGCCGCGACGACGATCGCGGCCGCGGCAATCGCCGCACGCCGCGCCCACGGCCCGCGCCGCCACGGCCAACCGCCCGGTCGCGATTGGCTCGGCCCACTGCTGCGCGCGACGTCCAACGCTTCGAGGCGGTGCACGATCTCGCCGGCGCTCTGCCAGCGGTCGGCCGGCCGCTTCTCCAGACACCTCATCACCAGGTCGGCGAGCGGCGCCGGCAGATCGGGCCGGTGAGTCGCGAGAGGCGCCGGCGTCGCCGTCAGGTGAGCCGAGAGCAGCTCCTGGCGCGCGCCTCCCTCGAAGGGCGGGCGTCCCGCCAGCAGCTCGTACGCCAGCACGCCGACCGAATAGATGTCGGCGCGGTGGTCGATCAACGGATCGGCCGCGATCTGCTCCGGCGCCATGTACGCCGGCGTGCCGAGCGTGATGCCGGCAGCGGTGACGCTCGCCGCTCCCGTCGCCGGTCTGGCGACGCCGAAGTCGGTGACCATCGCGTGCCGGCCGGAGAGGAGCACGTTGTCCGGCTTGATGTCCCGATGGACGATGCCGCGTTCGTGCGCGTACGCCAGCGCGTCGCAGACGTCGCGCAGGATGACCACCGCGTCGTCGAGCGGGAGCGGGCCGTCGCGCGCCAGCCGCTGCCGCAGCGACGCTCCCTCCTCGTACGGCATGACGTAGTAGAGCGAGCCGCCCGCCTCGCCGGAGTCGTAGAGCGGCACGACGTGGGGATGATGGAGCTGCGCCACGATCGCGATCTCGCGCAGAAATCGGGCGGGCCCCACCGCCGACGCGACCTCCGGATGCACCACCTTCACCGCGACGTCGCGCGCGTCGTGCCGGCGGTGCGCGAGGGCGCGCAGCGCGTGGGCGGCGTGAGCGACGACCAGGCTCGTAGGCA
>JBIOHX010000390.1:0-2632 GCA_044449465.1 Gemmatimonadales bacterium
CACTGATCGCCGGAGGCCACCGATCGCCGACGCGCGTTAATCCGCGCGATCGGCCATCGGTGATCCCGCGCGCGTCGCCGACGAACCCATCGGCGCGCCGATCGAGCCTTTGAGCTCGTCGACCCACGACGTAACGCGTTCATCGAGCGCCGTGTGGACGCCGTTGAGCAGCGTCGCCACCACGTCGTCCAGCGCACCGGCGAGCTTGCTGCTCGCGCCCTTCGTGGCGCCGACCGTTGCCGCAGCCGCCTTCATGTCCGCTCCCGATCCGCTCAGCAGTACACCGGCGCCCACGGCGAGAACGAGCGCCGGCCACGGGTGGTCGCGCACCATCGCGGCGACGTTGAGCTTCTGCTCGAGCTCGTCCAGTGTCGTCGAGAGACGCGCCCGCGTCAGCTCGATGTCGCGCCGGACCTCAGCTGTTGTTTCAACCATTCTTTGTCCTCGGTGAGCGTCGTCATCGTTTCGCGCGGCGCGAGGCGCGCCGGCGTCAGGTACGACATGCCGCGTTTGGCGAACCAAGCGGCCAGCGCGCCGGTGATCACCAGCACGATCAGCGCGGCGACCCAGTAGAGATCGGCCGGCAACCACTGGTCGCCGATCAACAGCACACCGCCGACGAGAAGCGCCAGGCTGCCGAGCATCGCGAACGCCGCGCCGGCGGCGACAAGCGCGGCTCCCTTCCCCGCGCCCGCCACCGCGGCGCCGATCTCCGTTCGCGCCAGCAGAATCTCTTCGCGCAACAACGTCGTCCCGCCCTCCGCGAGATCGCGCAGCAGCGCGCCGATGCCGCGCCGGTCGACGTGTCCGTCCGTCGCCATCGTCCGCTCCTACTTGCGCAAGGCTTTGCCGAGCAGGTAGCCGACGCCGACTGCGAACAACAGCGTACGGCCCGGATGCTCCTTCACCTGGCGTTCGATGCCCATCTTCATGCCGTCGAGGTCGGCATCGCGCAGCCAGTCCGCGGTTGCGGACATCCCGCCCGCGACGCGATTCGTCACTTGCGTCATCTTTCCGTCGCTCGCGATCGACATGCTGCCTGAGCTCGTGGCGCCCGCGAGCGCACCGGGCTCCGTCATGCCGTTCGCCGTGCCGCGCTGCCGCAGCTTGTCGGCGCCCGCGTCGAGGGCGTCGGCGAGCGAGTCCTTCACGTGACCGGCGCGCTCGCGCACGGTCGAGCCGACGTCCGACAACTTCTCCTGCGCTGAGCCCGCGATGCTACGCGCGCGGTCGGTGATATCCTGATCGGCGTTGCTGGCGTTGGTCGATCCGTCCGGTCCCGCTGACGCCCGGTTCGCGCCGCTTGACGAAAAGTCGTTCTGCTCCATGTGCCGCACTCCTCAAAGGTGGCCACGGCACAAGTGCAGGCCGTGTGCCGGCTACGCGGCGCGCGAGTGCTCTAACCGCCGACGACCTTCGCAATGCGCTGAAAAGTCTCCCACCAGCGGACGGTCGCGGACACGCCGAGCGCCTTCTCGATCGCGTTGCTCGGCATGGCGAGTCCGTCCGGGCGTCGACGCCAGAGGCCGAGCGCGAATATGCCATCTACGCGATCGAGGCGCATGCCCCACCCCGCCGCGTTCGGCGCATGCAGCGGCACCTGCGGCGGAGGGGACGGTGTGCGCTCGAGCGCGGCGACCCATCCGCGCAAATCCCTCGAGAAGCGAGCGCCCCGGAACGGCTCGCTCTCGACGAGCGCAACGATCTCCGCCGCCGGCCGGATGACCATCGACGGCGCGAAGGTGAGCTGCTCGAGGATCGCCGCGCGCGCGGCCGCCACGCTGATGCGTTCGCGAATGACGAAGGTGCCGGCCGCGCCGATGTTGACGACGTCGAGGTCGGCGAGCGCCTTCACGAGTTGCGTGGGACGGAAGACGTTCTTCCCGCCGACGTTTGCCGCGCGAAGGAAGACGACCTTCATTGGACGGGCATCAGCGCCGCTCGCGGCGGCGGGCGGTGATGAGCACGGCGATCTCGTCCGGACGCGGATTGATGAAGTCGAGGCGCACGCGGCCGTCGGGGATCGTCGTCACCGTTGCCGGAATGGAGCTGTTGGTGAGAAGCCAGCCGGCGGGCAGCACGACGGCGTTGGCCGGCCGGCCGAACGTCCGGTCCCACACCAGCTCGTCGCCGTCGAGGCGGTAGCGCGCGCTGTCGGTGTACGTCTCGTACATCCGCAGCCGGATCGACTGGCCGGCCGCCACCGGTGCGAAGTGAAAGACGACGATCTCGCTCTGCGGCGTCACGTCTTTCACGCCGTAGTTGCCGCCGGCGATCGCCTCGCCTTTCACGATCTCGTATTTGAGGTCGTCGCCGGTGTCGAGATCGCGGGCGCGCGGCGCCGACACCGTGCTGCCGGCGCGCACCTCGTTCACGTACGTGCTCGTACCCGGCCGCGACTCTGTGTAGTCGTGGGAGAGATCGAAGGCGTGGGTTTCCGGTTGCTGGAGATAGTAGACGATCTTGCGGTTCTGGTGCGCCCGCTCGTCGAGCCGCGCGGCGACGCTCGATCGCGCCGGCCCGAGGCCGGCCGCCGGCCGCGCTCGCACCGTGAGCGGCGCCTCGGCCGGCGTATCGTTCCAGAAGCTGATGCCGATCCGGCCGTCAGGCTCCTGTAATATCTGACTTGGAA
>JBIOHX010000391.1:0-2631 GCA_044449465.1 Gemmatimonadales bacterium
CCCTTGCCCTCGCGCTCCTGCGGCGCCGCATCGGCGTCCGTCACCGCGCGACCGCTGCGCAGCGCGACGCCGGCCATGCCGTCGGTGGCCGGGATGCGCGTGCCCGGCGGCACAGAGCTCGACGTATCGGCGAGGATCACGAACTCATGGCGGCTCGCGTTGTACGCGGCGATCCCCATGTCATCCCAGGGGACGAGCGTCTTCGTGAGGCGCTCGACATCGGCGAGTGAACTATGCAGCTCCGGGCGCGCGCTGAGCACGCTCGTCATGCGCTGCACGAGTTGCATGCTCTCTCCCGTTGCGCCTTGGCGTGCGAGCCAATGCGTGAGCAGCGCGAGCAGGAGCAGCACGGCGCCCTCGGCGGGCGTGCCGCGCGTGGACCAGGGCTGGTACGCGATCTTGAGGCCGGCCAGTGCGAGCAGCGTGGCGAGCACCGCCACCGTGATCTCCCAGCGCGCGGTGAGTCGCGCATCCACCCATGCGATCGCCGGCGACAACTTCAGCTGCAGATAGAACGTGCCGTTCGCCGTGACGATGAAGAGCAGAATGAGAATGCCGAGCCGCCACGTGTTGCCGGGCGAGAATGCGAGGCTCGCCATGCCGCCGTTGAGCACACTGTAGTAGAACCAGCCGCTCACGGCGAAGGCCGTCATGAAGTGGCCGGTGTTGCCGATCGCATTGCGCCATGGGAGCCGGCGGCCGAGCAGATCGCCGATGAAGATCCCGGCACCGCCGAACACGGCGCCCGCGGACCAGCCGAGCGCGACGATGCTCGCAATGCCGGTGCCCACGGCGAAGGAGGCGTAGCCCTTCCCGGGGAGCGGAATGCCGAACACGCGCGACGCCGCCGAGAGGACGAGCAGCAGCAGCGCGCCGGCCCAGGGGAAGGGCGTGACGTACTGGTGCGTGCTGAGCCCGACGACCGTCGCAAGGATGCCGACGACGATCACCGAGTAGCGCACCGTCTCGTCGGTGAGCCAGCTGGCGCGGCGGCGGATCACGGGCCGCTCGCCGGTGGAGAAACCGGGATAGATCGTGGCGCGTGCGCTCAAGCGGTCGCGGGCGCCGCGGCGAATGCCGGCGTATTGAGAGAGGGCATGGCGAGGTTGTATGACGGAGGTAACGATGGCGCGGGCCTCTTGCGCGAATCGCCCGCCGATGCAATGGTGTGACGCGTGACGCCCGCGTGGCGTCACCACCATGGTAGCGGAGCCGATCAGCCCAGGAGAGCATGCACCCTGGATTGCGACGACGACCACGGCACGTTCGCTCTGAAGTCGGGCGATCCATCCGGCGCGCACGAAGCGCCCGCTCCGTCATCATCTTCTTCGTTCCTTTCGCGACGCCCGGCACGGGAAATACCCGCCGCCGGGCGTCGCTGTGTTTCGGCGAGGTGCAATGTCACAACATCGCGCTCACCGCATTCCACTCCCCCGCTCACCGCGCCGTCTCCAGCGAAAGATCCGGCAGATCTTCCGCCGGGAGCACAAGCGCGCCATGAAACGCGCGATGATGCGCGACTGCTGCCGCCGCTGCGTCTATTGCGGCGCGCCACTCGATCTGGATTTCGCCACGATCGATCACGTCTACCCTCTTGCCAAAGGCGGCGCGCATGCGCCGGGCAATCTTGTGGTGGCGTGTGGGCCGTGTAATCGGATGAAGGGAGATATGTTACCGCTCGAATTCTTTCTGAGATATCCGTCGGCTGGGCAGAATTTTCTGGCTTATGCGAGGGCGGTGCATCGGGCGTTGAAGCGTGGGGCGAAACGTGCAGTGAGTCTCGCGCTTGCGGCTTGAACGGCGGTCAACAGTGAACAGTCCCGAGTGACCGCCAGTCGACAGTCACCAGCTCACAGGTCACAGAAAACATTTCGATGTGAGAGCGGGCCTCTCGATCCTGAATCGGAATCGAGCGGCCCGCTTTTTCGTGATCTGATTTCTGTGAACTGTAGACTGTGAACTGTAGACTGGCAGTCACTCGTGACTGTTTACTGTTATCCGCCGTTCAGTAGTCCACAGGCCGAAGATACGATTCCCCAATCGCCGTCCCAGATAGAATCGCCACCGTCGGCAACCGCCGCTTCCAATGCGTGCGCTCGAGCCGTTCGTGCACGAGGCGAACATCTTTCTTCTCGAACCCGCGCGCGATCAATTCGTCGGGAGAATATCCGTACAATAGCCAATGCAATACGCGGTCGGCCCGGTCGTAGCTGATCCCAAGATCGTCCTCATCCGTCTGCCCCGCGACGAGATCCGCGGTCGGCGCCTTGCCAACGATCGCCTTGGGCACTCCCAGATGCTTCGCCAGCGCCCACACCTGCGTCTTGAAGAGATCGCCGAGCGGATTCAGCGGCGGTGAATCGTCGGCGTGCCAGGTGAAATAGCCGAGCAGGCGCTCGGTCTTGTTGCCGGTTCCGAACGGGATCGCGTGGTGCGCGGCGCTCTGGTCGAACAGTGCCAGCATCCGCACGCGCAGGAAGTGATCGACGCGCTCGGCATCGAGGCACGCACGATC
This sequence comes from Gemmatimonadales bacterium, assembly GCA_044449465.1. Taxonomy (GTDB): domain Bacteria; phylum Gemmatimonadota; class Gemmatimonadetes; order Gemmatimonadales; family Gemmatimonadaceae; genus JAQBQB01. The sequence goes on from JBIOHX010000391.1 coordinate 2,516, forward strand.
GACATCTCCGCCGCCGTGAACGGTTATCTGTCGAACGAGCCGAAGGCCGACGCGACGCGCCGCGGCAATGTGATGGCGCGCGTGCGGATGCTGGCACTGTTCGACCAGAGCGCCGC
>JBIOHX010000392.1:0-2624 GCA_044449465.1 Gemmatimonadales bacterium
CCTCTTGGGTGAGGCCGGCCGTGTCGTGCGCGAGATTGAGCCAGCCAAGACCGGCCACGTCGTCGAAATGGTCCTCGTCGTGGTTGAAAGGGCGACGGCATTCGAGCGCGCGCCCGTCGGGGGTCGTGCGGGCGGCGCCGCAGGTCTCGGGCGGTTCGGTCGACGCGGTCGCTGGATCGTCAGGCTGCTCGGTCATGCTCGGTCTCCTTGGGGGATGCGATCTGCACGAGCGCGGCTGCTTCGTCGGGCGGCGCATTCGAAAATCCACAGTGATAGCATGGCCGGCCGTTCGGATACGACCGACACATCCACGGCCGCTCGTCGTACACGCCACAGAGGCCGACGTCGGCGCGGAAGTGCACGCAACTGTAACGCGGACCGTTCTCGTCGGACTCGTCGTCGATCCGGACGAGCATTTCGACGGTGAACACTTTGTCCCAGTCGTCCTCGGTGTCTTCGAACGCGACGATTCGCGCCACGGCGGCGAGATAGAGCTCGCCGATGCGTTCGGGTGAGTGGCTCATCACGAAGTCGCGGCAACAGACGCCGCCGCAGGAGTGCGAGCATTCGGGGTAGGCCATCAGCTTTCCGTCGGCCGCGTGGCGATGGGAGTTCCCATGCCCGTGAGCCAGTAGAGCAGCGTGGCCAGCAGAAAGGTCGGCGCGAGCACCAGCGCGGCGTGCGCGAGACCGGCGTGGACCCAATCCGCGCCGAAGTAGCCGGCGGCGAAGTAGCTCGCTCGATTCGCGGCGGTCGGCAATGATCGTCTCATGTCGGCTCCCCGCGATCGCGTACGGCGGCCCTGGTCTCATCGATCGGACGATAGGCCGAGAGATCGCCGGAAAGCGCTTTCGTGATCGCCTGCACGCAGCGCTTGCAGGGCACGAGTCTGCTACCACCGATGCCGCTATTGGCCGCGTGGTCGATGCCGATGAAGACCCAATTGAATTGGGTGTAGGTCCGACCGCACCACGTCGTCCCCAGCAGGTCGAGCCGAGTGTGGGCGACGTGGCAGATGCTATCAGAGTGGCTCATGTCGGCTCCCCCGGTGGCGCGCGCAACTCCAGGCGTGCGTAATACTTATCTCGCCACCGCGCCGCCGCGTCTTGCCAGTCACGCGATTCGAGCGACCAATTCGACCCGCCAGCATTCGCGATAAGGCCCCACGCCGCTTCGAGAAGATCGAGATCTGATTCTCGCGCCGCCTCGGCGGTGCTGAGACGGGCGCGCAAGCCGGCAGGTTCCGGGGTGTCGCGCCCCAGGTCGCGGAGCTCGAAGTCGGTGAGCAAGGCTTCTCCGACGAACGCCGCGAAGTCGTCGCCGTACCGATGGTCCCGGCCCTTCCAGTGGCGGTCCCAGTCTTGGGCGCGCGACGCAAGCCATACGCGAAGATTCGGTGCGCGCTCTCCGGGCTCGTCGTTCGGCGCCGACGACACATTCTCTGGAAACACGCGGAGACTCGGGGGTGCGTCGGGCGGTAGGCTGTTGCCGTAGACCCTCCACTCCGACAGCGTGACGAACGTCGGCGGGCACGATGGGCAGACAGGAGGCTCGCCAGGCTGCCCGACATATCGACCATGCGTGAAACAGCGGCCACCAGGACGACACTCACCGTCATGCCCGGTCGGCAGCACACAGGCGTAGTTCATCCCGAGACGCGGAACGAACGGAGCCGCGAACTTTCCGCAATCGGTGGGTTCCCCGCTCGGCGCGGGAGGGACGCTCGACGGGGGTGCGTCAGCATTAGTCGCTGGAACGCGGTGATGTTGGTAGAAAATGCTCATAGCGGTCTATCCAACCGGGGATCGAACATCTCGTCAAACTCTTGGCCTTCCAGGCGCTCGCGGATCGCCTCCAAGCGCGCCACGACTTCACGCACCAAGCGCCATCCCATCTCGTGCTGCCCGTACTTATCGCCTATCCCTACAGCGCAGCCCAACGCGAATTGCAGGAACCCGAGTTGTCGCGATAATGGGCCGTGCTCCGGCTCAATCACTGGCGGATTCAATTCCGGCGCGGGGGTGGGGGACGTCTCAGAGAGTGACATGGCTGTAATAATTGGGGTAATAATTCGGTCGCATTTGCGGCCTGCGCGGCGGCAACGACAGATGCGGCAACGCATTACGTCTCATCCTCGCAACGTTGACGTTTTCGCACGTCATGGCTCAGGGCTATTCGTCGGCATAGTCGTAGACCTTGGGTTGCTTGAAGATGCCCATGATGGAGGAGGATTTGATGTCGAGCTGCACCAGCTCCCAGCCGGCGAGCCCGATCTGGTTCAGCGTCTCCTCGATCGCGCCGGCCGGAATCTGCCGCGTCGCATACTCCCACTGCGCTACCCGTCGCTGATGCATGGCTCAGGGCTCCCTTGGTGCCGAGAGAGGGGCGGCGGACGCAGGCTTGTTCAACACATCGACTTCCGCACCGAGCGCGGTCCAGACGTGGCGCAGTCCGAGATAGATCGCCCGGCGCTGATCGGCGGAGAGGTAGAGCGCGAGCGGCCCGCGAGTGTCGAGCGTCGGCCCGAGTATTTCGAGCAAGGCGTCGATGATCGCGATGTCACGACCGAGCGCGCCTTCGCCATCCGTCTCGAAGCTGACGAGCATATCGCCTGCGTCTTTGCG
>JBIOHX010000393.1:0-2618 GCA_044449465.1 Gemmatimonadales bacterium
ACCTGATCGAGCAGGGCCAGTCGGCCCACCTGGCGCTGGAGTTCATCCCCGGCAAGGACCTGCTCAAGATCATGGAGGCGACGAACAACCGGCCGTTCAGCATCGATCAGGTGATCGACTGGACCAAGGCCATCTGCGACGTGCTGACGCACATGCACACGCAGTCGCCGCCGCTGGTCCACCGCGACCTCAAGCCGGACAACATCATGCTCGCGCGCGGGCGCGATGGCGGCGATCTCGTCAAGGTCGTCGACTTCGGCATCGCCAAGGTCGCGTCGTCCGAGCAGCAGAAGGTGACGAAGACCGGGAGCATCATCGGCACGCCGGACTACATGAGCCCCGAACAGCTCGCGGGCGATCCGCTCGACGCGCGCAGCGACGTGTACGCGCTCGGTCTGGTCGCATTCGCGATGCTCGCCGGCACGCTGCCCTTTCCCAGCGACAGCGCGCAGGAAGCACTCGTCATGCGCTTGACCGAACGCCCGCGAACGCTCGCCGAGGCGCGGCCCGACGTCCCCTGGCCCGCAGGCATGCAGGCGGCCCTCGACCACGCGCTCGAGCGCGACTCGTCTCGGCGCTGCCAGTCAGCCCTCGAATTCGCCCGCGATGTGGCACTGGCCGCCGCGGGAATGCCCGACGCCGTGGACCGGTTGGGCGTCACGCAGCTAATGAGCGCACCGCCGGCACCGCTGGCGCTGCCGGCGACGCGCGTCTCTGCGGGTGTGGCGCGCGATGCCATTACGTCGTCCAGCAAACAGCCAAGCCGCGTGTCGATGCTCGGCGGGATCGCCGCCGTCGTCGTGCTCGCCGGGTTGGGCTACGCGATGACACGCGGTCGTACGGCCGATCCCTCGACGCCGCCCACGAACGCCGATCCCATGTCTCGCTCAGTGCCTCAACCCTCGACCGTCGCCGCCCTGCCCAGTACCGCGAAGGCGGCGAGCGGCGACGTCGACAAGTTGCTCGACTCGCTCGAGGACCGCGCCAAAACCGATAAGCCGGCGGCCCGTGAGGTGCTGCGGCGGTTGTCCGCGCTCACGCCGACGCTGATCGCCTCCGGTGATTCGGTGCACGCGGAGCTCGCCCGATTCGACGCGATGCTCACCCTCGAAGACGCGGCTGCTGCCTGCCGCTCGCTCGCCGCCGTCCGCGACCGCGCCGCCGGCACTTCCTACCAGAGCCGTGTGAACGGCAAGCTCGAAGCATGCCCATGACCGGCGGTGAGAACGAACCGAACGACGACATCGTGGTCAGCGTGTTCGGGCGCACCGACGTCGGGCGCACTCGCGAGCACAACGAAGACGCCTTCATCGTCGCCGACCTCACCACGAACAAGGCCACGCTCGAACCGGAAGTCCGCCGGCACAAGCCCGGGCCAAAGGGCACGCTGTTCATGGTGGCCGACGGCATGGGTGGCGCCGCGGCCGGCGAGATCGCCAGCGCGATGGCCGTGGAGATCGTGCTCTCCGAGCTGCGCGTGACCTGGGTCGGCCGCCCCGATGCCAAGGGGTCGGAAGGCTTCGCGCGCGCGCTCAAGCAAGCCGCCCGCGCCGCCAACGAGCAGATCAACGCCTACGCGACTCACCATCCCGAGTTCCGCGGCATGGGCACCACCGCCACCATCGCCGGCTTCCTCGGCGACACCCTCTATCTCGCCCAAGTCGGCGACAGCCGCGCCTACCTCGTGCGCCGCGGCGTGGCACGACAGATCACGAAAGATCAATCGCTGATGCAGAAGTTGATCGAGGCCGGCGAGCTGACCGAGGAAGAAGCCGAGCACAGCGAGCGGCGCAACATCATCCTCCAGGCGCTCGGGCCGGAGCCGTCGGTCAAGGTCGACCTCACCCACCAGACCGTGCGCCGCGGCGACATCCTCGTGCTCTGCAGCGACGGGCTGTCCGGCCAGGTGACGAAGGACGACATTGCCAACGTCGTGCGCGATACGTCCGATCTGCTCGACGCCTGCAAGCGGTTGATCGAGCGCGCGAACGCGGCCGGTGGCCCCGACAACATCACCGTCATCATCGCGCGCTTCGACGGCGAGGGCCTCGAGCCGCCGGCGACCGCCGACGAGGTCGGGCATCGCGCCTATCCGTTCGCCGACACCGGGCCAATGCCGGTGGCGTCGGACGCAATCACGCCAACCGACCTGCCGCGAGTCTCGCCGGCGGCGCTGGCGAACATGCCGCCCTCGGACGCGCCCGCCGAGGGTACGCCGCAGGGCGAACGGACAGGCTGGAAAACGCCCAGCCCGGCGAGCGCGATTCCGCTGCTGCCGCCCTACGTGTCGCCCGAGCGGCGGAAGATCGGCCGCATTCTCGCCGTGGCGCTGCTCGCGATCCTGCTCATCGGCGCCACCTGGTTCGTCGTCCGCGGCACGCGACTGATGAGCGGTTCGCCGAGCACGGCGCCCACGCCGTGATCCGGTGGTCCGGTAATCTGCATACCGGTGCACCTGGTGGCGCGGTGATCGCGTGACGCGGCGCTGATGCGGATCGAGCTGCGCATCCTCAGTGGTGCGCGCGCCGGACAGACGGAGTCGTTCGACGCCCCGGCCATCACCGCGGGCCGCGACCCGTCGTGCGAGCTGCGCTTCGATGCGGTGAGCGATCTCGACG
>JBIOHX010000394.1:0-2576 GCA_044449465.1 Gemmatimonadales bacterium
ACCCGGTGGCATCGGAATACGTCGCCGCGCCCCATCGGGAACCGGCTCGTCGAGCTGGCGGCGTCCCTCGGCGCCGACGTGCCCTTCATGACGGTCGAGCATCCGACCACGCTCGGCTGGGGGCGCGGCGAACGGCTGATGCCGCTTGTAAGTCCGCCCTCGGGGCCCGTCGTTCTGCTCGTCCCTGACTTCTCGGTCGCGACACCGGACGCCTATCTGTGGGTCGCGGAGGAGCGCGGGCTTTACTCGCCGACGGCCGCGCTGCTGCCCGCCGGCGCCACGGCCGATTGGGACGCAGTCGCGCGCGTGGCCGCCAACGACTTCCAAAGGGTAGTCGGGCGCGCGCATCCTGAGATCGGCGAGCTGGTCGACGAGCTCCGAGCCGCCGGAGCCCGCGTGGCGCTGCTGGCCGGTTCCGGCTCGAGCGTGTTCGGCATTTTCGACACCGCGCCGGATGCCGCCGCCATTGCGCGACGCGCCGGTGTGTCGGCGATCGCGACGCGAACCAGCGATCGCGTCGAGCGAGTTGTACGAGCGGAGCCCAATCGGTAACTTTCGGGGCTCGCTGCCCCCTCGTCCAATGGCAGGACATCGGACTTTGAATCCGAGAATGGTGGTTCGAATCCACCGGGGGCAATGGCGCGCTCGGTTCCGGATGGTTTTGGTGACGGTTCCGATGGCGGCGCCGCGACCTTGCTGGTCGTTGCCGCACGCTGCTTCCCGTCTCCAACTCCCGCGATCCGCATCATGGACGGACTAGCCGTACCAAGTCACGGCCTCAAGCTGTTGTCGGGCAATGCGAACAAGCCGCTCGCCGAAGAGATCGCCGGCCACCTCGGCGTCGACCTCTGCCGCGTGAACCTCGGCCGGTTCGCCGACGGCGAGATCTCCGTGCGGATCGACGAGAACGTCCGTGGCAACGACGTGTTCATCTTGCAGCCCACGAACCCGCCGGCGGAGAACATCATGGAGATGCTGCTCCTGATCGACGCGGCGCGGCGGGCGTCGGCGGCGCGGATCACCTGCGTGATGCCGTACTACGGCTACGCGCGGCAGGACCGCAAGGATCAGCCGCGGGTGCCGATCGGCGCGAAGCTGATCGCCAACATGATCACGGCGGCCGGCGTCGATCGGGTGCTGGGCGTGGATTTTCACCAGCACCAGCTGCAGGGCTTCTTCGACGTGCCGGTCGACCATTTGTACGCGATGCCGGTGTTCACGGCGCACTACCGCAAGATGCAGCTCGCCGACCCGGTGGTCGTGGCGCCGGACGTCGGCTCGGCGAAGATGGCGCGGGGATTCGCCAAACGGCTGAACGCGACACTGGCGATCATCGACAAGCGGCGGCCGCAGCCGAACGTATCGGAGGTCGTGAACGTCGTCGGCGAAGTCGAAGGCCACGATTGTATTCTCGTCGACGACATGATCGACACGGCGGGCACGGTGACGGAGGCGGCGCGGGCGCTGCGGGCGCTGGGCGCGCAGGACATTTATATCTGCGCCACGCACGCGCTACTGTCCGGTCCGGCCAAGCAGCGGCTCAACGATTCGCCGATCAAAGAAGTGGCGGTGACGGACACGATCTTTTTGCCGGAGGAGCGGCGGCCGCGACAGCTCTGCCTGCTGTCGGTGGGCGAGCTGCTGTCGAAGGCGATTCGATTCACGCACGCCGAGCAATCGGTGAGCTCGCTGTTCGACTAGCGAGCGATTGAAAGACGCCGGCCAAGCGCCGGCGGTACGATCCCGCGACGGTTCATGGTAGGGAGGACGCAGCCTCCCGAGAGTAGCCGATCGCCGCGGGCAGGCTGCGATGGTTTGGCACATTTCCTACTGGTATTCGAAACATGGCATCAGCATCTCTCAGCGCGTCGGCACGAGCCGATCGCGGCACGGGCGTGGCACGCAAGCTCCGCCAGACGGGCCACGTCCCGGCCGTCATCTACGGACACGGGCGCGAGCCGCTGTCGCTCACGATCAACACCCGCGAAATCGACAAGCTGCTGACGCAGATCTCGGCGGCCAACACGGTGATCGATCTCAGCATCGACGGGTCGGCGGTACGCACGCTCATTCGCGAAGTGCAGCGCCATCCGTTCAAGCGCCACATCCTGCACATCGATTTCCAGGAGCTCGTCGCCGGCGAGAAGGTGACGGTCAGCGTGCCGCTCCACTTCACCGGCGTCGCCGAGGGCGTCCGAAACTCGGGCGGCATCCTCGAGGAGACGATGCACCAGCTCCACGTGCGCGTCGATCCGTCGTCGATCCCGGACAGCATCACCGTCGACGTCACCCACCTCACGATCGGGCACAGCGTCCACATTCGCGATCTTGCGCTGCCCGCGGGCGTGACCGTGCTCGACGACATCGACGCCACTCTGTGCGTTTGCAACGCGCCGAAGGCGGTCGTGGAAGAGACGCCGGCAGCCGCGGTCGAAGGCGAAGCGGCGGCGCCGGTCGCCGAGCCGGAGCTCATTCGGAAGCCGAAGCCGGAGGACGAGGAAGAGGCGAAGTAGCCTCGATCCTTGGCCACGTGTTCCAGTTCCTGTTCCGTCGTCGCGCGGCGGGCGCGCAGCCCC
>JBIOHX010000395.1:0-2540 GCA_044449465.1 Gemmatimonadales bacterium
GCCTGCAGCTCGACGACAGGCTGCGCGAGGAAGTGCTGCCGAAGAACATCCTCATGATCGGCCCGACCGGCGTCGGCAAGACCGAGATCTCGCGGCGGCTGGCCAAGCTCGCCGGCGCGCCGTTCCTCAAGGTCGAAGCCACCAAATTCACCGAGGTCGGCTATGTCGGCCGCGACGTCGAGCAGATCGTGCGCGACCTGGTCGAGATCGGCATCGCGCTCACCCGCGACAAGAAGCGCAAGGATGTGCAGGTTCGCGCCGAACAGTCGGCGGAGGAACGCGTCCTCGACGCCCTGGTCGGGCCGGGCTCGAGCCCGGCGACGCGCGAGAGCTTTCGCAAGAAGCTGCGCGCCGGCGAATTGGACGACAAGGAGATCGAGATCGAGGTGAGCCAGGGATCGTCCGGCATGCCGATGTTCGAGATCCCCGGCATGCCCGGCGCGCAGATGGGCGCCATCTCCATTGGCGACATCTTCGGCAAGATGGGCGGCGGCCGCACCAAGACGCGACGCGTCACCGTGCACGATTCGCACCCGATCCTGATCAACGAGGAGTCCGACAAACTGCTCGACAGCGAGCAGCTGACGCAGGAGGCGATCCGCACAGTCGAGCAGAACGGCATCGTTTTCCTCGACGAGATCGACAAGATCGCCGGTCCCGGCCGCGAGGGCCGCGGCGGCGCCGACGTGTCGCGCGAGGGCGTGCAGCGCGACCTGTTGCCTTTGATCGAAGGCACGACCGTCAACACCAAGCACGGACCGGTGAAGACCGACCACATCCTGTTCATCGCCTCCGGCGCCTTCCACATCTCGAAGCCGTCCGACCTGCTGCCCGAGCTGCAGGGCCGGCTGCCGATCCGCGTCGAGCTCAAAGCGCTGACACGCGACGACCTCCGCCGCATCCTGACCGAGCCGGAGGCGTCGCTGATCAAGCAATATGTCGCGCTGCTCGCCACCGAAGGCGTCACCTTGGACTTCACCGAGGACGCCATCGACGCGCTCGCCGACATCGCCGTTTCGGTCAATGCCAGCGTCGAGAATATCGGCGCGCGGCGGCTGCAGACGGTGATGGAGCGCGTGCTGGACGACGTGTCGTTCACCGCCACCGACCGCTCCGGCGAGACCGTCCGCATCGACGCCGCCTTCGTGCAGAAGCACATTGGCGACCTTGCCAAGAACACCGACCTGAGCCGGTTCATTCTCTAGACGGCGGTTACCACGGCTCCCGTTGCGTCCTGTGCCGCGTGCCCGAACAGCTCGTCACTCAGCCCGGGGATGCGGTCGTTCCCGTGCTTCCTGACCGCCGCGCAGATATCGACACGCCCATGATCGTGGCCACGAATGATCTCGTTCGTGCACGGGCTGCAACGTGCGGAGAAGATGCAATCCCGGCAGGGCTCCATCGCGGCGTTGCGATGGCGCTGCGCCACCGAACGGTCGAACCCGCGGAATAGACTGCGGGCCTGGATTTGCGCGATTGGATTGGCGACCGCGCTCAGGGCGCTCGATCGTGCCCGCAGGTTGCTGTCGACATTTTCTTCGAGCGACATCGCCGGGCACGGCAGGTTGTTTCCGTACAGATCGACGTAGGTATAGACCTGCGTCCCTCCGCAGCTTTCGAAATTCCACAAGTGCTCGGGCGCGGATGCCACCTTGTCGAGGTAGTAGCCGAAAGCCGGCGGAATGTGCATGTCGAGATTGATGCCGCCCTCCAGCAGACAATAGACGTAGAAGGCGGTGCAGGTATCGAGAAGCTCCTTGTCGGTGAGCTGGAGCTGCGCCCTGTTCTGGGCGGCGCGGTCGTTGAATTGCAGCGTCTTGAAGTTGATCTTGTTGATGCCGTGTTGTTTGGCGAACCGCGGAAGAGCGTAGACGTCCGCTTTATTCAGCGCGGTCAGCACAAACGTCAGGTCGACCGTGAGACTCCCATCGGCGACGCGCGGGTGCCTGGCCAGGATTGCCAGGTTCGATGCCGTCTTGGCGAACGTCCCGGTTCCGCGGATGCGATCGTGCGTCGATGCGGTCAGGCCGTCGACGCTGACGACGATATTGGTCAAGGCGGCGCTGTCGAGGAGCGCCAGCAGCGGCGCCGGGTCGACAAGGTTGGTGTTGATCGACACCGCGACCCCACGGGCTTCGCTGAACCGCAGGATATCGGCAAGATCATGCCGCTCCGTGGTGACCTCTCCGCCCAGGAGTGTGATCGTCTTGATGCCGCTGGCCGCGAAATTGGCGATGACGGCTTGCGCATCCTCGGTGCTCAGGCCTGCTCGCGGCCGCAGCTGATCGTGGCCGACGAAGCAATGCTTGCAGCGAAGATTGCACTCGTTCGTGAGATAGATCGTTGCCGAGGACATCGCGACGAGCGGGATTCCGCGCAGGCGGAATCCCGCATGCGCATCTATTTCAGCGAACGAAGGGCCATGACGCGGCTGTTGCAGCAGCCGGCGCCGATGCCCCAGTCGGCGGCGCGCATCTGCAGGCCGGCGCTGGTGCCGGCAGCCTGAACGGCGTTGTGCGCCGCATAGGCCAGACGCTCCA
>JBIOHX010000396.1:0-2496 GCA_044449465.1 Gemmatimonadales bacterium
AACGACGTGATCGTGGACTACCGCCCGAACGCCGGCATTCGCATCGCGCCGCACTTCTACACGTCGGACGCGGAGCTCGAGCGCGCCGTCTCGATGATAGACGACATTCTGCGCGACGGCGGCGCCCAGTGCAACAGCACGAATCATGTGACGACGCTCCTCTCGGCCTCGAAGGGTTTCCACGCCCCGTCGCGCAGAATGTCGTCTATCATCGAGACGGCGCGCTCGAGCTCCGCGTCCGACGTGTAGAAGTGCGGCGCGATGCGAATGCCGGCGTTCGGGCGGTAGTCCACGATCACGTCGTTGGCCAGCAACGCGCGGGACACGCCGTACGAATGCGGCGCATCGAAGGCGACCGTGCCGGCGCGCCGAGCCGCGTCGCGCGGCGCGGAGACGCGATAACCGCGGGCGTCGGCCAGCTCGATGAGACGCGACGTCTGACGAATGCTCTTCGCGCGGATCGCGTCGATTCCCGCGCGCCGCACGATGCGCGGACCCTCCACCGCGGCGAACAACGCGGGAATGGGCGGAGTGCCGTTGAGCCAACGCCACGCACCCTCGGCGTAGCGCATGTCGGACTCGAAGCCGAACGGCCGTTCGTGCGCCTGCCAGCCCGTGAACGACGGCGTCAACGTCTTGCTCGCCTCGGGCGACGCGTAGAGGAACGCTCCGCCCGGGCCGCCGCAGAGCCACTTCAACACGCCGCCGCTCAGAAAGTCGACGCCGAGCTCGGTCACGTCCACGGGCAGCACGCCGACCGAGTGAAATGCGTCGAGCGAGACTCGGGCGCCGACTTCGCGCGCGCGGCGGCAGATCGCCGCGACGTCGAGGATGTACGCGGAGCGAAAGAGCACGTGCGACACAGCCACGAGCGCCGTTCGCTCGTCGATCGCGGCGAGCAAGCGGTCCATGTCCACACCGACGCCGTCGCCCGAGGGCACGACCACGACGCGTGCGCCGAAGCGCTTCGCCAGGCCATCGTAGACGTAGCGTACCGACGGGAAATCGAGCTCTGTCATGACGATCGCGTCGCGCGGCGGCGCGTACGTCAGCGCGCTCAACACCGACGCCTGCGCGATCGTCACGTTGGGCAGCATCGCCACCGTCCCCGCCGGCGCGCCGATCAGCGGCGCGATCTCGTCGCCGACGGAGACCGGCATCTCCCACCAGCCGTCCGCCCAGGCGCGCACCCCGCGCTCGGCCCATTGGTCGACGTATTCGGCGAGACGCTCGGGCACGGCACGCGGCATCGCGCCGAGCGAGTTCGAGACGAGGTACGTCGTGCGCTCGAGAATCGGAAACTCGCCGCGGAACTGGAGCAGCGAGTCGCGAACGTCGGCGCTTGTCGTGGCGCTCACGTCGCCGGCTCCACTGCCGCGCGCAAGACGCGCCGCGCGCGCGAGCTCGCGGCATAGATGACGGACGCCACCGCCGCGATCGCGGCGAGCGAAAGCCACTCCATTCGGGTGAGGCTTGTCAGCAACCAGACGATCGAGGCGAGCGCGAGGACCGGAATCGCTCCGCCCAACGGCGCGCGAAACCCGGCGTCGTCCGTGCGCGCGCCCGTCGCCGATTCGACACGGCGCAGGGCGAGCACCGCGACACAGCACGCGGCGTAGACGACGAGCGTCGCCACGTTCGCGATGATCGCCAGCTCTTCGAACGTCCCCGTCGTCGCGAGAACGATGACGATCGCCGCCTGCGCGACGATGGCGACGTGCGGAGTGCTGAACCGATCGTGCACCCGCGCGAGCGCGCCGGGGAGATATCCGTCGCGGGCGAAGGCGAACAGCATCCGCGGCACGGCCAGCGACACGCCGGCCACGTACCCGAACATCGAGACGACCATGCCCACGAGGACAAGCGTGCGGCCCGGCGGGCCGAGCGCGGCGCCGGCGGCGTCGGCCAGCGGAGCGGCACGGCCCGCGAGCCCGCTGCCGAGGACACCCTGGGCGACGACCTGCACGGTGAGAGAAATCACCGTGACCGCGCCCATCGCGATGAAGATCGCGCGCGGAATCGTGCGCCGCGGGTCGCGGATTTCCCCGCTCGGCGCCAGCGCGCTCTCCACGCCAAGAAACGCGAAGATGAGCAGCGTCGACGCCCGCGCGACGTCGCGGATGGGAGGCGCCGCGTGCCACACGAGGTTCCCCGGAACCACCGCGGACGAGCCGAACACGACGAGCGCGACGAGAGGCACCAGCTTTGCGAGTGTGACGGCCGTGTTGAAGCGACTTGCCCCTCGCACACCGACCACGTTGAGCGCCGCCAGCGCGGCGAGCACGATGACGAGCAACGGGATGCGGAGACCCGGCGACGCCAAGGCCGGAACGAGCGACACGAGCGCGTCGGCACTGGTCGCGAACTCGACCGACTTCACGTTGAGCTCCGCGGCCAGCAGTGGGATCAGTTCACGCACCATCGCTTCGACGGCGTCGTCGTGGCGCGGCAGCACGCACACCATCCGCGAGAGCGGCTGGCGCACGTTGACTCCAG
>JBIOHX010000397.1:0-2472 GCA_044449465.1 Gemmatimonadales bacterium
GAAGTGATCGGCGTCGGGGAGGTACTTGTCGCCTGCCGCGCGCCGCGCGGCGATGTCGGCCGCGAGAGAGTCGCCCGCCGCGGCGTTCGTCGCCGAGTTGACCGCCGATGCCGAAGCCGGTGTGGTCTTGGGCTGCTGTGCGGCCTTTGCGCTGTCAGGCCGGCGCGACGCGGAGCGCGCTTGCGCCGGCGCCTGGATCGATCCAAGCGTCAGCGCGCCAAGTGCGATGAGGGCGAGCATGACTACACCCGCCGGCGACTGGATACGGTGGAGAGTGCGCGTAGGCCGGCAATCGAACCGCCAGCCGCCACCGCGACGCCCGCGAGCCCGGCGCTGATGCCGAGGGCTCCCGTGCGTTGGATGACGGCGAACATTTGCTCGCCGAACATTGTGCTGAGGAGTGCGCGGGTTGCCGCGGATAGAAGAGTGCGGAGTTGGTCGCCAGCGGCGCCCGACGCGATCGTGAGGACGTCGGTTTGGGTCGCCACCCAAAGAATCGCCAGCGAAAGGACAGTAGCCGTCGCGGTGGCGAGACCGCCCATCGCGATGCGAGCCGGCACGGATTGCGGAAGCCACCGGGCGACGGCGTCGCGAGCGGCGACGTGCCAGGGAACGAACACCGGAACCTGGGCCATCACCCGGTCGGCGAAGGTGTGCGATGGGGCAAAGTGGGGCACATCCTCGAGGGCATCGACGACCGTGCGTGCATCTTCGAGCTTGGTGCGGCAGTCGGCGCAATCGCGAATGTGGGCCTTCAGGGGCGCAACCCCGAAGCCCACCTCGTCATCGAGGAGGAGATCGATCTCGTCTGGAAGCAGGTGCCTATGGTTCATGGAGTCTCCGGGGGGACCTACGGAGCGGTTGGGAGCGTGGTTTCAGTGGATCGGCCAGTTTTTCCGGTGCGGCTCATCACATTTTGACGGATTCATCAGCTTCTCCCGCCGTCCTATCCACCCTCCCGCACATGCTCCAGCGCTCGGCGAAGCTCGTGCCGGGCGCGGTGGATATACGTCTTCACGGTGCCTAGCGGGAGATCGAGGGTAGCGGCGATCTCTTCGTACGATCGCCCCTCGACGTGTCGCAGCATGATGCACGATCGGTACTCAGGTCGGAGCCGGGCGATCGCCCGCTCGATTGCGCTTCCCAGCTCGCGCGACGCGAGCTCGTCGAGTGCCGATTCCTGCTCGTCGGCGAGGTCGAGCGACGTGGCCGCGATGGCGTCAGCCGACTGCGCATGCGGCGACCCGTCTATGCTGATCGTGTCGAGCTGCCGTCGCCGGAGGTGATCGATCGCCACGTTGTTGGCGATCTTGAACAACCAGCTCGACAGCTTGAACTCGGGCCGGTAGCGGTCGATGTGGTTCAGGACTTTGATGAACGTGTCCTGCGCCAGATCTTCGGCCAGCTCGCGGTCGCGAACCATCCGGAAGATCAGCGAGAACACCGGGCGCTCGTAGCGCCGGATCAGCTCGCGAAAAGCCGCATCGCGCCCCTGTTGGGCCAGCGCGACGACATCGGCATCCGGAAGATTGAGGAGGTCGAGGGCTGGTGGCATCGGCCAAGTGGACGCGTCGCGATCGGCCGCGCGCATCAGTCTCCAGCAAAGTATGCACGCCAGCCGCGCCAAACCAGCCGCGCGGTGGCCTATCGGCGGGGGCGCTGGCTTGCTTCACCCTCGTGGCTCGGGCACCTTTAGGCGCATGCCGGTGAGCGCGCTGGAGGACCAGACGAGTCGTGAGACGGACGAAGCACTCGACGCGGCCGCGGGCGCCGACGGCAAGCGCGCCTACGTCCAGCAGGTCTTCTCCGACATCGCTCCGCGCTACGATTTTCTCAACCATCTTCTCAGCTTCAACGTCGACAAGCTCTGGCGACGCACGGCGATTGACGCGCTCGACTGGGAACGGTCGCCGAACGGCATGTACGTCGACCTGTGTGCCGGGACGCTCGACGTCGCCGCGCAGCTGTCCAGGCGGCCGGGCTTTCGCGGGCGTATTGTCGGCGCCGACTTCGCGGCGCCCATGCTCGCCATGGGCGCCGCAAAGTCGCCCGCCTCGGTCGTGTCGGCGGTCGTCGCCGACGCTCTCGACCTGCCGCTCGCCGCCGACAGCGCGTCAGGCGCCATTGTCGCGTTCGGTATCCGAAATGTCGCCGATCTGGACAGCGGCCTGCGCGAAGTGTTCCGCGTTCTCGAGCCCGGTGCGCGCTTCGTGATCCTCGAGTTCACGACGCCGCGGTCCTCCATCGTTCGCTCTCTGTATCACCTCTACTTTCACCACGTGCTGCCGCTCGTCGGCGGCGCCATCAGCGGACATCGCACCGCGTACAAGTATCTGCCACGTTCGGTTGCGAACTTTCCAATCGAGGAAGATCTGGCGGCGAACATGCGTGACGCCGGGTTTGACGACGTGCACTGGCGGACGCTTACCCTCGGCGTCGCGGCGATTCACCGCGGCACCAAGCCGGTCGCTA
>JBIOHX010000398.1:0-2468 GCA_044449465.1 Gemmatimonadales bacterium
ATCCTGATCATGGTCTCGATCACGTACGGGATCAGGCCCTACGGGCATCACGCGACCGGGTGGACGAGCCCCCGCGTGCTCATCCTGCTGTCTGCCGGTCTGGCGTCGCTGATCGTGTTCGCGCTGGTCGAGCGCCGCGCAAAGGATCCGATGTTCAACCTGTCTCTGTTGCGCATCCGCGCGTTCAGCTTTGGGACGCTGTCGACGTTCCTGTCGGCGATCGCGCGGGGCGGCCTGATGTTCATGCTGATCATCTGGCTGCAGGGCATCTGGCTGCCCCTGCACGGCTACGACTTCACCGAGACGCCGCTGTGGGCCGGGATCTACATGCTGCCGCTGACTGTCGGGATGCTGATGTCTGGACCGACCTCGGGTTATCTGTCAGACCGCTTCGGCGCGCGTCCGTTTGCGACCGGCGGCATGATTGCCACGGCGTTTGGCTTCGTGCTGCTGGCACTGCTGCCGGTCGATTTCTCCTACCCAGTGTTCGCCGCCGTACTGTTGTTGCTGGGAATCTCGATGGGGCTGTTCGCGTCGCCCAACCGGGCCGCGGTGATGAACAGCTTGCCGCCCGGCGATCGCGGCGCCGGCGGCGGCATGAACCAGACCTTCCAGAACTCGGCTCAGGTGCTCTCGGTCGGCGTCTTCTTTTCGCTGATGATCATCGGGCTGGCCAGCTCGCTCCCGCACACGCTGGCGACTGGCCTCCACGCCCACGGCGTGAGCGCCGCCGACTCAATGCGGATCTCGCACACGCCGCCGGTATCGGTGTTGTTTGCGGCGTTCCTCGGCTACAACCCGATCCAGCAGCTGGCCGGCGCCCACGTGCTCGGGACGCTGTCGGCGCACAACGCGGCGATCGTCACGGGCCAAACCTTCTTCCCGCAGTTGATCGCCGGCCCGTTCCGCACCGGGCTGCATGAGGCGTTAGCGTTCGCGATCGTGGCGTGTCTGGTGGCGGCGGGCGCATCTGCGCTGCGGGGTGGCAGGTACCAGCACGACGACGAATCTGAGCAGAAAGAACCAAGAGAGGAGCAGCATGCGCATCCAGTGGTACGGACAGTCGGCGTTCGCGCTGACGAGCGCCGAAACGTCCCTGTTCGTTGATCCGTTCGGCGACATGGCGGCCGCTCGAGATCGCGGGATGCAATGGGACTATCCGGCGATTGAGGATGTGAACGCCGGCCTGCTGCTGATCACGCACGAGCACTTCGACCACAACGCCGTCGACGTGATCGGCGGCGACCCCACGATCCTGCGTTCAACGGCCGGCAAGCACGAGTCGCCCGTTGGCGAGGTCGTGGCTGTCGCGTCCGAGCACGACCAGGCCGCGGGAACCGAGCGCGGGCCCAACACGATCTTCGTGTTCAGCCTCGACGGTCTGCGTGTCGCTCACTTCGGCGACTTCGGGCAGGCCGCGCTGCGCGACGAGCAGGCTGCGGCGATCGGCGAGGTCGACCTGATGTTCGTGCCCGTCGGCGGCGGGCCGACCGCGGACGCCGCTGAGGCGCGCGCGATCGTCCACCGCCTAAGCCCCAAATGGGTCGTGCCGATGCACTACCGCACGCCCAAGATCGGGTTCCTCGAGCCGGCCGACGCGTTTATCGAGAAGTTCGACGAGGTGCACCGCTGCGCGGAGCCGAGCTTCGAGACCGGCGACCTGCCCGCTGCCGAGCGGCCGGTCGTGGTCGTCCCTGCCGTGCCGTAGAGCGCTGCCCCCCGGGCGCGTCCCCGAGGCCGTGCGTGAGGCCAAGACCTCCCGCGAGCTTGCGCATGTCGTGACGCTGATCGGCTGAGACGAGCGTGATCCCGATGCCGCTGGCTCCAGCGCGGGCCGTGCGGCCGACGCGGTGCACGTACGTGTCGGTGTCGTGCGGCGGATCGAAGTTGATCACGTGCGAGATCCCCGCCACGTCGATGCCGCGCGCGGCGACGTCGGTCGCGACGAGCACGTCGACCACGCCCGACTCGAAGCGTGAGAGCGCCTGCTCGCGCTGGCGCTGGGACTTGTTGCCATGCATCGCGACGGCATCGACACCGTGCCGCTTCAGGCGCTTGACGAGCCGGTCGGCGCCGTGCTTGGTCCGCACGAATACGAGCGTGAGGTCGCCGTCGTGGCCGAGCTCGGCCATCAGCGCTTCGACCCGATGCTCGTGTGAGACCTCGACGAACCGGTGCTCGATGTCTTCGTTGGCGTGACGGGCGGCGGGGCCGTGCTCGTGAACGGCCGGATCGTGCGTGTACTCCCTGGCGATCTGACCGGCGTCGCCATCGAGCGTGGCCGAGAAGAACAGGGTCTGACCCGCGCGCGGGCAGGCCGCGACGATCCGGTCGACCGCGGGGCGAAAGCCCATGTCGAGCATGCGGTCGGCCTCGGCGAGGACGAGGATCGGCATGTGCTCGAGCGTGAACGCCCGGCGCGCGAGCAGGTCCTCGAGTCGGCCCGGGGTCGCGACGATCACGTGTGA
>JBIOHX010000399.1:0-2447 GCA_044449465.1 Gemmatimonadales bacterium
GGGCGCGCGCTACATGACCCTGACTTGGAACAACGGGAACGATTGGGCCGGCTCGTCGATCGGCGTGAATGGGACGAGCACCGGGGGGCTCACCGACTTCGGCAAGCAAGTCGTTCGCGAGATGAACCGGCTCGGGATGCTGGTCGACGTCTCGCACGTGTCCGACGCCACCTTTTACGACGCCGTCGCCACGAGCACGTCGCCGGTGATCGCCTCGCATTCGAGCGCGCGCGCCCTAGATCCGGCGCCGCGCAACCTGACCGATGATCAATTGCGCGCCGTAGCGCGCAATGGCGGCGTGGTGAACGTGAACTTTTACGCCGCCTTCATCGACTCGGCGTATCTGCGCAAGAAGACCGACATCGAGGAGCGCGTCGCACGGGAGACCGACGAGGAGCTCAAGCGTGCCGGCGTCCACAGCGCGGTGGTTCGCGCCAAGGGCGAGCAGCGCACCAACGAGCTCGTTCAAGCGCTCACGCCCCCGCCGCTCTCGGTGTTGATCGACCACATCGACCATGTCGCCAAGGTCGCGGGAATCGATCATGTCGGACTCGGGAGCGACTTCGACGGCGTGAGCGGGCTGCTCCCCGCGGGCATGAATCAGGTGACCGACCTGCCGCGAATCGTCGACGGCCTGCTCGCGCGTGGCTACAGCGAGCAGGCCGTCAAACAGATCCTCGGGGGCAACATGCTGCGCGTCATGGAGCAGGTGTTCGACCGCCGAGCTGCTCCGACACCGTGACTATCCTGTACACCCCCGACACGCCGAAGCCAGCGAACGCCGGGCTAGTCGCGCGAGATCGACGTTCCCACGTTGTACCGAAGCCCCAGCTCGTAGCTGAAGCTCCACTGGCGTCCGTTGTAGAGCAGGAAGTCGCGCGACGCGGAATTGAGCGTCGTCTGGCCGAACACTGAGAAGCGCTGCAAGCGGTATTGCGCGCCGAGGAGTGCCATCGGCTCGAAGGCCGCCTTTTGTTCCTGGATGAAGTTCTCCGAGAACTGCAGCTGATCAATGGTCGAGAACGGCCCCTGCGGCTCCGCGTCGGCGATGTCGACGAGTGTGAAGCCGATGCCGGCGTACGGGTGGAACTTCACATGCTCGCCCGGGAAGCCGACGATGGCGACATCGAGTCGCCGCATGTTCTTGAGGCTGATGCTGCGTAGGCCGCTGTCGGGGCTGGACGGATCGGCGGCGGTGAACGTCGACTGGGTGAAGAACGCCTGGCTGGCGGAAACGTACAGGCCACCATGCTGGCGGGTGATCATCCACTCGATGCCGGCGAGCGGCACCTGCTTGAGGGCGCCCGAAGCATCGGCGATGCCCATGCCGCCGGCCTTGACGCCCCAGAACCAGGAATCTCTGAACTGGTCGCGTTGCGCGGCGGCGATGCTTGGAAGCGCCACGGCGATGGTTGTCGCGATCGTCAGGGCACGTCTGATTCGCATAACATTCCTCGGCAATTGAGTAGCGGGCCGTGAGTTGGCTCCTTCAGTCGGACGACAAGCTGGCCGAACAGTCACGCTCGCTAGGTCGAGGCGCCCGATTCAGCGGGCGTTTTGACGCAACAGACGGCCGCGCGGCGTGACGCGGCGCACATATCGTCTTTGCCGTTACGCTCGTACGCGTCGGGTGATCAGCGGATGACGCCGAGCGCCGCCCCTACTTTCTTGAACGCGCGCACCGCGCGATCGAGATCGTCGCGCGAATGCCCAGCCGAGATCTGGCAGCGGACGCGCGCTTGTCCTTGCGGCACGACGGGGAAGCCGAATCCGGTGACGAACACGCCTTCGTCGAGCAGCATGCCGCTCATGCGGATCGCCGCCGCCGTCTCGCCGACGATGATCGGAATGATCGGCGTTTCCCCGGGAAGGGGCTTGAACCCGGCCTCGGTGATCTGCTCGCGGAAATACTTCGTGTTGTCTCGCAGCCGTTGGACGCGGTCGGGGTGCTGCTCGAGAAAGCGCACCGCCGCGAGCGAGCTCGCCGCCACGGTCGGCGGCAGCGCGGTGGAGAAGAGCGGCGGCCGGGAGCGCTGCGTGAGATAGTCGGCGAGCACCGCGGGGCCGGCGACGAAGCCGCCCGCCGCACCGCCAAGCGCCTTGCCGAGCGTCGACGTGATGACGTCGACTTCGCCCAGCAGGCCGAAATGCTCCGCAGTGCCGCGCCCTGTTCTGCCCAGCACGCCGGTGGCGTGGGAATCGTCGACGCACACCACGGAGTTCGTGTCGCGCGCGATTTGAAGGATGTCGGGCAGCTTGGCGATTGCGCCTTCCATGGAGAAGATGCCGTCGGTCCAGATCATCCGCCGTTTGGCCGAAGTCGCGGTGGCGAGCTTGACGCGCAGGTCGTCCATGTCGCCGTGCTTGTAGACGGCGGTCGTGCACTTGCTGATGGCCTTGGCCAGGCGCATCGAGTCGATGATCGACGCATGGTTGAGCGCGTCGGA
>JBIOHX010000400.1:0-2426 GCA_044449465.1 Gemmatimonadales bacterium
ACTTCATGACGCTGAACTTTGGGCCGAGCAGCGCTTTCGCGGCCGTCGCGCCGAGGGCGACGATGACGCGCGGGCGCACGAGCGCGATCTCATGCTCGAGCCAAGGGAAGCAGGCCCGGATCTCGCCGGCGCTCGGCGTCTTGTGGATGAGGCGCGTGGTGCGCGCGTCGCGCGCCCACTTGAAGTGCTTTACCGCGTTCGTCACGTAGACATCGTCGCGGTCGTTGCCGGCCGCGTCGAACGCGCGGTCGAGGAGCAGGCCCGAGGGGCCGACGAATGGCCGCCCGGCTTTGTCCTCGGCGTCGCCCGGCTGCTCGCCGACCACGATGATTTGTGCGCGCGACGGTCCCTCGCCGAACACCGTCTGCGTGCCGAGCTTGAACAGGCTACAACCACGGCAGCGCTTCGACGCCGCGCGCAGGGCGGTGAGCGACGCGCGCGGCGGAATGAAGTCAGCCGCGGAGCCGGTTGGCTTCGCTGTTCTTTTCGGCTTCGTCGTGTTGCTCACGATCCTCCTCCAGGCGGCGTCGTCCGGGAATCGGTCGGCCGAACGCGTCGACGCTATCGCTTCCTTGGGGCGAGCCCTCGGATTCTTCGCTGCCGCCGTGTTTGCCGTGCAGCCCGTCGATGAATGCGGCGTGGGTCTTGTCGCCGTGGCCCGCTTCGTCATGCGGCTGGGCGCCTTGCTGCTGACCGTCGCGCTTTGCCATCTCGTCCTCGTTCGGGTTGGGTGATGATCGGTGGATGGACCGGGACCGCCGCGAGGCGGCCGGATAACGAGAGCGGGCAAGGGCGGGGCCACTCGGGCGAACCACCATCGCGGCGGCGAGATCGCGACAGTGAGAATGCTCGTGCTCGTCGCAAGATCGGACTTTCAGCGTCCCGGCGGCGGCTCTACGTTACTGCCGTCATGACACGGCTGCTCAACTACTTTCTGCGGGGATTGGTCGTCGTGGTGCCGCTGGCGCTCACGGTGTACGTGTGCGCGCTCATCTTCGTGACGATCGACAGCTGGCTCGGCTTACCGATCCGCGGCGTCGGCTTCCTGCTGGCGATCGTGCTGATCACGCTCGTCGGCTTCACGGCGTCGAGCCTGGTCACGCGCAGCATGATCTCGACGCTCGACCGGCTGTTCGAGCGGTTGCCGTTCGTGCGGCTGCTCTACACGTCGGCCAAGGACATGTTGAACGCCTTCGTCGGCGAGAAGCGCCGGTTCGACAAGCCGGTGATCGTGTCGCTGTCGGGGGACGGGGCGGTGAAGGTGCTGGCCTTTCTGACGTCGGATTCGTTGACGCAGCTCGGCATCTCGGATCATGTGTCGGTGTACATGCCGCAGTCGTACGGTCTGGCGGGGCACATCCTCGTGGTGCCGGCGAGCCGGGTACAGCGGATCGAGGCGGACGCGGCGCATGTGATGGCGTTCATCATCTCGGGCGGCGTGACCGAGGTGGAGTCGCGTCGCACGCCGACGTGAGCCGGCGGCAGGCGCGCGCCATCGCGGCGCCGCCGTTCGAGATTCGTCGCTCACCGATGCAGGGGTTCGGCGCCTTTGCGATCCGCGCGATTCCCGCCGGCATTCGGCTCATCGAGTATGCCGGCGAGCGACTCACGCCCGCCGAAGCGGACGCCCGTTACCCGGACGTACTGGGCGAGCGGCATCACACGTTTCTGTTCGCGATCGACGACGACATCGTCATCGATGCCGCCGTGAACGGCAACGACGCGCGGTTCATCAACCACTCCTGCGACCCGAATTGCGACGCGGTGATCGAGGACGGGCGTATCTGGATCGAGACGATCCGCGACGTCGCGCCCGGCGAAGAATTGGCATACGACTATGCCTATGTGCTCGAGGAGCGGCACACGCCGGCAGCGAAGCGGCGGTTCCCGTGCAACTGCGGCGCGGCCCGGTGCCGGGGGACGATCCTGGCGAAGAAGCGGTAGCGCCGCTGCGGCATGCGGTGCCCGCGGTACGCTTCTTCCCTTCGGCCGGCTGATCTCGATCGACCGAGGGCGGGATGGCTGATGAGCAAGCGCGAAAGCCGGAGGAAGAATCGCGCGCGGCGACGGGCGAGGCCGGGCAGGGAGGTCCCCAGGTGGGAACGCGGTACTCCGCGCAGGAGATCCACGAGAATATTCTGCGCGAGGCCGACGACGAGCTCAGCCGCCCGTGGGTCGAGCTCGCGATCTCGGGCCTGGCGTCCGGGTTGAGCATCGGCTTCAGTTACCTCGCCACGGCGCTCCTGTCGGCCCATGTGCCGGAAAGCGATCGCCCACTCGCCGCGGCGGCGGCCTATCCACTCGGGTTCGTCCTCGTGGTGCTGGCGCGGCATCAGCTCTTCACGGAGAACACGCTCGAGCCGGTGATCCCGCTGCTCGAGCGCCGGACCCTCGAGCAACTACGGCGCGTGCTTCGCCTGTGGGGG
>JBIOHX010000401.1:0-2396 GCA_044449465.1 Gemmatimonadales bacterium
GCGACGGCCGCGGCGGCCGGCACCATGTACCTGCTGCAACGCCACGAGCTCAAAGCGCGTCGATTCAAGACGCTCTTTCGATTCTTCCCACCGCTCGCGACACTCGATCGCGTGAACCACCTCGCGGCAATCGCCGGATGGCTCGGGCTCACGCTTGGCGTCGTGTTGGCCGCGACGTACTCGGTGGAGTATCGAGAGTTGAACCTGCCCCAGCTCGTCTGGGGCTGCGGGGCGTGGCTCGCCGTTACCTGTATCGCCGCCGGGCGCGTGGCCGCCGGCTGGCAGGCACAGCGCGCCGCCAAGTACTCGAGCGTCGCGTTCGTTGCGGTGTTGGTGCTTTACGTTGCGTTTCGAGTAGCGACACCGGCGACCGGGCAATTCTTGTGAGCGCGCTACCTCTGATGCTCGACGGCGCATTGGTTTCGGCACTCGTCGTAGGCGGCGGACGCGTGGGCACCCGCAAGGTCGGCGCGCTGCTCGACGCGGGTGCCACGGTGCGCGTCGTCGCCTTGAGCTTCTCTCCCGAGCTCGAGCGGCTGCCAGGCGAGCTGACGCTGGTGCGCGCCCCATATGCGAGCGAGCACTTGGGCGACGCACTGCTCGTCGTCGCCGCGACGAGCGACGCCCGCGTCAACGCCCGCGTCGCGGCCGATGCACGGGCGAGTGGCCGTCTCGTCAACGTCGCCGACGCTCCCGAGCTGGGCAACTGCGCAACGCCTGCGGTTCATCGGAGCGGCGAGCTCGTCGTCGCGGTGAGCACCGGCGGCGTCCCTTCGGCGGCAACACGCATTCGCGACGCGATCGCGAGCAGCGTCGGTGCGTCCTACGGCGCGGCCGTTGGCGAGCTCGCCCTGCTTCGCCGCACGCTCCTCGACAGTGGACGGCGCGATCGGTGGGGTGACGCGTCGCGCGCGCTGATCGGCGCTGACTTCTGCGAGCAAGTGGAATCCGGACAGTTCGCGGCGAGGGTCGCGGAATGGCGCTGACGCTCGTCGGCCTCAATCATCGCGGCGCTCCGCTGGAGATTCGCGAGCGGATCGCATACCGGGCGTCGGAGGTCCTGGAGGCGCTCGACCTGGTGCGGAGCACGAGCGGCGCCGGCGAAGCGGTCCTCCTGTCGACGTGCAATCGGACGGAAGTCTATCTCGTCGAGAGCGGGCAGGACGCCGCGCCTGCTGCGTGGGCTGCGATCTCAGCGCGTCTTGGCTCGGAGGCGTCGCCGTACGGCTACGTGCGACGTGACCGAGATGCCGTTGGGCACCTGTTCCGCGTCGCGAGCGGCCTCGATTCGATGGTCCTTGGCGAAGCGCAGATTCACGGCCAGGTGCGTGACGCGTGGGAGCAGTGTCGACCGCACGCCGGACCGGTGCTCAATCGCCTGTTCCAGACCTCGTTATACACCGCGGGACGCGTCCGCAGCGAGACGACCGTCGCGCGGGGCGCGGCGTCGGTGAGCTCGGCCGCGGTGCAGCTCGCGAAACAGATCTTCGGGTCGCTGGCCGGGAAGCGAGCCATGGTACTGGGCGCGGGCGAGATGGCCGAGCTGGCGCTCGAGTGTTTGGCCGACCAAGGCGTGCGAACGTCGATCGTCGCCAACCGCACGTTCGAGCGCGCGACGGAGATGGCGTCGCGGCACGGGGCGGTGGCCGTGCACTACGACGAATGCTGGTCCGCGCTCGCCGACGTCGATGTCCTCGTCTGCTCCACCGCCGCGCCGCACCCCGTCGTTGGCGTCGAGCAGGTGCGACCGGCGCTCGAGTCGCGCCGCGATCGGCCGCTCTGCATCCTCGACATCGCGATGCCGCGCGACGTCGAGCCGGCGGTGGGCGAGCTGGCCAACGTGTTCCTCTATAACCTCGATGACCTCCACGCCGTCGTGTCGTCCAATCTCGAGCGGCGGCACCGTGAGATGCCGACCGCCGAGCAGCTGATCGATGCCGAGGTGGGGAAGTACTGGGATTGGCTCGCTGGCCTGGCTGCCGTGCCGGCGCTGACGGAGATGCGCGGCCGGATGGACGAGCTTCGCGAGCGCGAGCTCGCCGAGGCGCTGAGACGGCTGTCGGGTGTGTCGGCGGCCGACCGCGCGGTGATCGAGGAATTCTCTAGATCGTTGATGAATAAATTTTTACATGAACCCACGCGACGCTTGCGGGCGGCGGCCGCCAACGGCCGCGGCTTGGTCGGCGTCGAAACGGGGCGGTACCTGTTCGGCCACGAGCGTCCCGCCGCCGATTCCGCGCCGCCGTCGCCCCCAACATCTGCCCCGGACGAATGACGAAGCGAGCCCTCATCACCGGCGGCGCCGGCGTGATCGGGTCGCACGTCGCCGCCCGAGTACTAGCCCGCGGCGGGGCGGGCGAGTTAATCGTCACACTTTAGAGCGGTTAGCGCGACAA
>JBIOHX010000402.1:0-2393 GCA_044449465.1 Gemmatimonadales bacterium
CCCGAGGGGCGCAGCTGCATGTGACGGGGCAAGTCGCCGAGGTTGTCGCGTCGAAGCACGCGGGCGGCCGGCCGGTCATCCGCCTCGACGTCAAACCGCCGCGCGGCGCTCTGCTCGAAGTAGAGCGGTCGGCATTGCCGCCGACCGAGGACGGCGAGATTGGGGGGTAGACGGCCGCGTCTGCCGTTCGCCCCTGTCCGTCGGCGCGCGAGAATCGCCGTTTCAAGCGAAGGAACGGCCGCTCCACGCCATAGTACGACGCCATCGCCAGGCCGATGGACAGGGCAAGCCCGGTGAGCAGCTGCGCGGAGTAGCGGAGCCGCGTGAGGTCGAAGGCGATCCTGAATGCGTGCTGGTGATAGAGGTAGAGCGGGTATGAAATGAGCCCAAGGAACCGGACGACGCGCCACTCGAGCCACCGCCAGAGCCATCGGTCATGGAGCTGCATCAGCTGCACGAGCAGCACCGCGATGAGCACCGAATCAACGGTGCCGCTGAACAAGCCGCGGTACCGGCGTGGTGCAACCTGGGAATACGCGAGCGCGGCGCCGAATACGAGCGGAAGGATGCTCGACTTCCCCAATCGTGCCGCGAGCTCTCGCACGCGCGCCCGCTGGAGGAGGATCGCCAACAGACAGCCAGCGGCGAGCGCGTCGCACCGGGTGTCGAACGCCGTGTACTCCCAGCCAGGGCGCCTTAACACGGAGAACGCGACGGAGCGCCAGACGGCGACCGCCACCATCAGCCCCGCGAGCCCCCAGGCGAGGCGCGGTCGGTCGAGCCCAACGCGGCGCGCGATCGGCGGCCAGAGGAGATAGAACTGCTCTTCGACGCCAAGCGACCACGCGTGCGTGATGGGGCTCGGGTTGGGGTTGGTGATCGACGCGTAATAGTTGACCGCGTAAAAGAGGCCCGCGATGAACATGCCGCGCACGCCGGGCCACGGCGTCCAGAGCGGTATGACCCACGTCAGGAGCGCCGACACGCCGAGAAAGACGTAGTAGGCCGGGAAGATGCGCAGGGCGCGACGGGTATAGAACGCGCGCAGGGACACGGTCCCCGTTCGCTGGTGCTCCTTGAGCATGAGCCAGGTGATGAGGAACCCGCTCAAGACAAAGAACACCTGTACGCCGAGCGGACCGGGGAAGATCCGGAATCCGGCGTGGAACCCGATCACGAGGCCCACGGCCACCGCGCGCAATCCGTCGAGCGCCGGGAGATGCCGGCCCTCGAGCAATTCGCGCAGTCGCGCCGCGGCGGGCGACTCGGAGGCTGGGGCTGGGGCGCTGTACGCCGGCGGGGCCGCGACGACCGCGCGCACTCGACTATCGGCGTCCATACCGCTTCGCCAGCGAGTCGACCTGCGCAGGGGGGGTTATGGGCGAGTCGGAGCCGCACTCCGTCGACCACGCGACGGTCACCGCGACCGCGAGGCGCTGCATATGAGCATACTCGAATTGTGGAGGCCCATTGATAGGGTCGGGGATCGGACCGCGCAAGAGGTTGGCACGAACGAGCGCGTAATCACCTTGATAGGGCGCCTTCATCACCGACACTCGTCTCGAGCGCCTTGCTGTCTGGCGAGGTTCCTTATGTTGAAAACGCCGGCCGCCGATGTGGACTTTAGCCAATCGACCGTGGCGAGCGAATGTTCCGGATCGTAGACGGAGCGAAACCGCTCAGAGTCGAAATCCCGTCCGTTGGGCCCGTTGACGAGCCTCCCAATGCCGAGCACATCAAATCTGCGACTCGGCCCGCCCGACGACCTCAGGCCACGCGGTCATTCGACTGCAATCATTTGCGCCATGCGGGCAGCGACGTGCGCGCCGTTCTTGAGCCCCGGCGTGTAGCGCCGGCCGAGAACTGCCGCGACTGCGACTAGCTGGATCGCGTCGCCATTGCTCGATTCTCCGACCGCGCCAGCAACCGTTCCGTCGGCGCGAATGACGAAATGCACCTCTACGGCTCCCGCAACTTGGGGCCCGCTCATTTGGACGCGCCCGCTCGCTCCATCGCCTGAAAGCAGGACTGGCTGAACCTCCGCGTTTACGTTCTGAATCGCATCCACGGTTTCGACACTTAGTCCGCGCCCATTGCGGCGGCGTTGCGTATCACGAATGAACGGCGCCGGTTGGGGTCGTCGATGATGCGGCGCCGCACCACAAACCTGCGCCAGCACCGACGACGAGGCAAGAATAGAAGAGCTCTGATCACCGCGCGACGTGATGACACGCATTCAGCGGCGGCATTGGCCGATGAGGCGTCCATGCCCTGGGCCGAGGCTCGGAACCAGCAGCGGCAGCATTGTTTCTGGCGTGGCTGTTCATAAGAATCCTCACACGCGTCGTACCCCCTGAGCCGCCAGTATGAGCGAATGGCCGACGACGATGCAC
>JBIOHX010000403.1:0-2383 GCA_044449465.1 Gemmatimonadales bacterium
CCGTTGTCGGTCGCACGCGCTTTCCGATCCTGTCGAGATCGACCTGCTGCCACCCAATGTCCCGCCCACCGTTGCCCTCAGCGCGCCGGCCGACGGCAGCCAGTTTTCGCTCGGCACGACAATCAGTGTCGCCGCGAACGCGTCGGACAACGACGGCAGCGTGGTCGACGTACAGTTCTTCGCGAACGGGCAACTTGTCGGCGACGACACCGTGGCGCCGTACTCGATCGGATGGACGCCCGTGCAGACGGGCGACTACACCGTCCTGGCCCGAGCCACGGACAATCGCGGCGCCGTGACCACTTCGACCGCGCGGACCGTGCATGTGCTGCCGCCCAACACGCCGCCGACGGTAGCGTTGACGGCGCCGGCGAACGGCACCAGCGTCGCGCTCGGCAGCATCGTCAATCTCGCCGCCAATGCCAGCGACAGCGATCCCGGCGGCACCATCGCCAAGGTCGAGTTCTTCGCCGATGGCCAGAAGATCGGCGAGGACTGGAGCGCACCGTACACGCTCGCGTGGGCCCCGACCGCCGCCGGCAGCCCGTCGCTGACCGCGCGCGCCACCGATAACCTCGGCGCCACCACCGATTCCGCGCCGGTCGGCATCGTCGTCACCGACGGCAGCTCCGCCACTACTGTCGTGCTGCAACGCGGCAGCAACGGCTACACCGGCTCCGCCGATACCTTGCTGTCCGTCTACAGCAAAACCGCCAACTTCGGCAGCAACACCACCCTCATCAACTACGCGCAGGACTACATCAACCTATTCCGCTTCGCCACGTTCGTCTCCGAAGGCGGACCCGTCCCTAACGGCGCCACCATCCTCGCCGCCACGCTCGAGATCTACAAGGACGTCTACAACTACGTCTACGAGCTGCACCCCATGCTCAAGCCCTGGAGCGAGACGCAGGCCACCTACAACGTCGCCACCACCGGCAACCCGTGGACCGCTCCGGGCGCCAATGGCGCCGGCACCGACTACGCCTCCTTCGCCGACGCCCAGTTCTCCGCCCCCTGGAACGCCGGCTGGATGAGCTTCGACGTCACCACCCGCATGCAGCTCATCAGCCAGGGCGCCTCACCCAATTACGGATGGCGCATCGTCGGACTCTCCGGCAACAACAACACCCGCAAGTTCTACTCGAGCGAATACGCCGTCGACCCCACCCTCAGACCCCGCTTGACGGTGACGTACTCGTTGCCCTAGCGATGCGGCGCCGCGCGTGACGCCCGTTGCACGGGCGCGTGGTGGCGAGTGGACAAGTGGCCGAGCGGCCGAGTGGCGATTGCACGGACAGACGACGGGCGGACGTCAAGCTTCGGTGGCGCAGCGGCGCTCGTCCCCTTGTCGCAGATTCCGCCACATCATCGCGTCGAATGCCGTCGGCGCTCGTCGCCACGGCGTGAAGCGCGGCACCTGGAAGCGATCGCTCGTGGCAGTCGCGGCGCCAGGCGCCGTGGACACCGCCGCGGCGAATCCCGCCTCGCGAACCATCCTCACGTGCCGCGTGCCGTAATCGGTCTCCGGCGCGCCGTTGGGATATGCGAACAATGCCGGCGGCGTGCCGAGGATGCGCGCGAGGTCGCGACGGCCGCCGTCGATTTCTTCCCACGCGTCGGCGTCGCTCGACTCGGCGAGAATCGGATGGGCGCGCGTATGCGCACCGATGTCGATCCCGTTCCCGGGCAAATCGCGCAGCTCGTTGCAGCTGAGCATCAAATCGGACGGGACTGCTACCCCCGCCGCCTCCGCGATCGCGCGCGATATCGATTCGCGTCGATCGAGAGGCTCGTATTTGAGGCGCTGCAGCAGCCGATCGATGATTTCGCGACGAGCCCGGATATCCGGCATCGAATGACGGCCCAGACCCCACGCGTCGAGATCGAGATCGGCAAGGACCGTGAGCCGGCAGGCCTCGATGACCCGGTCGTTCCACATGCAGCCGCCGTCGAGGAATGCCGTCGCGACGAATACGGTCGCGGGAACGCCGTGTCGCCGCAGGATCGGCGCCGCGATCGACCTGTTGTCGGCATAGCCATCGTCGAACGTGACCGCCAGCGCGCGAGCCGGCAATGTGCCGTCGGCAAGCCGCGCCACGCCGTCGGCGAGACGGACCACGTTAAATCGCCGACGCACGTGCGACATCAGCGCGTCGAACGCAGCGGCGTCGGGGATCTCGGGGAATAGCGGATCGGGCCGCGCCAGCACCCGATGGAAGATCAGGATCGACAGTCGACCGCCCGCGGCGGCCGGCGACGCCATGCTCAGCAGGAATTCGGCGATCAAGCGAAGCGCTCCGGCAGGTGCGTCAGACGCCCGGCGGCCGGTACGCGACGACCGGCCCGGTCGAGCGCGCATACCAGACGAATGCTTTCATCG
>JBIOHX010000404.1:0-2364 GCA_044449465.1 Gemmatimonadales bacterium
CAGCAGGGTGATGCTCGTCAGGAACGCGACGATCATCCCGGCGCCGGCAATGACCCCCAGCTCGGAGACGCCGCGATAGTCGGTGGGCAGAAACGCGAGAAAGCCGGCCGCCGTGGAAGCGGCTGCGAGCGCCAGCGCGCCGCCGACGACGAGGCCGCCGTCGCGTAGCGCCTGATGCAGGTCGCCGCCCGCATGCCGGCGCGCGCGATACGCCATGCAGAACTGAATGCCGAAATCGACGCCAAGGCCGACGAACAGAATCGCGAACGCGATCGAGATCAGGTTGAACGCCCGATACGCGAGCAGCCCGAAGGCCGCGGTGACGATCAATCCGACGGCAAGACTCAGCAGCACGGCCACGATCAGCCGCCATGAGCGTAGCGCGATCCACACCAACGCAATCACCGCGAGCAACGTCACCGTCGTGTTCAGCGCGGCGCCTTCCGCCAGCGTCGAGAATTCCTCGTCGGCGAGCGGGATCGAGCCGGTGAGCCGCACGCGAACGCGCGTATCGGCATCGAGCCGAAGGTCGCGCGCCACGCGCCGAATGGCCGTGCTCGCCGCTTCGCCAGGCTGAAGCGCCCCGTAGTCCAGTACCGGCTGCACGAGAATGAAGCGGCGCAGCGCACGCGGCTCGGGTGCGGCGCCGGTGAACAGCGTTTGCCAGGAGAACGCGGGCGTTCCTCCGGCGGCGACGGCTTCGAATGCCGCGCCGAGCGCATCGAGCGGCTGCGCGAGCGAGTCGACCGGCGCGCGGCTCTGCTGCACGCCTTCGAGCATGAGTGCCAGCGCGTCCATCAATCCGCGCAGGCTGGGGTCGGCGGCGAGCGTCCCGAGCAACGGCTGCGCCGAAACGAGTCGCTGCATCGTCTGCCTGACTTCGTCCGCCGAGTCGAACAGCAGGCCCGTCCGGTCGAAGAACGATCCGCCGTCGGGGCGCCATACCGCGCGAAAGTGCCGGTCGTCACCGGCAAGCCGCTCGGCGAGGCTCGCCGTTGCCCGCTCGGCGAGCTCGGGCGTCGCGGCGTCGACGACGACGGCAATGAGATCGACACGCCGGGGGAACGCGGCCGCGAAGGCGAGCTCGCGCTGGCGCCACGGAACGGTTTCGGCGATGAGCTTCGAGCTGTCGGTGTCCATCGCGAAATGCGACGCGACATACAGGTAGCCGCCCGCGCACAGCAGCGCCGCGAGGGCGATCACGATCGCGGGCCGCCAAACGCACGCGGTCACCACCCGCATGACCAGCCGTGACAATCGCCGGTCCCGGTGCCCGGCCCCGGTCTGCGGAGCCTCGGCTTCGCCCCGCTCGCGTGGACTTCCCTGCGGCGGCCCGGCGGCGCTCACGCGCAACGGCCCCGGAGAACCCCGCGGCGGGTCGCCTTGTCCCCCGGCATACAATGACGGACTATGCTGGCTGAAACTCGAATGTCTTCCACGTTCTGGTCCTCCCCTCCACTGACGAGGCCGCGGCAATGCGTGTGATGCTCGCGCAGCCGCGGGGTTTCTGCGCGGGCGTGATCCGCGCCATCGACATCGTCGAAGAGGCGCTCGCCCGATTTGGCGCGCCGGTCTACGTCCGGCACGAGATTGTGCACAATCGGCATGTCGTGGAGAGCCTGCGCGCGAAAGGCGCGCGCTTCGTCGAGCACCTGTCGGAAGTTCCCGCCGGCGCGATCACGATCTTCAGCGCACACGGCGTGGCCCGGGTTGTCGAGGACGACGCCCGCAAGCGCGAGCTGCGCGTCCTCGATGCGACCTGCCCACTCGTCGCGAAGGTGCACGGCCAGGGCAAGCGCTACGTCGCGCAAGGTCGTGTGGTGATCCTCATCGGTCACGCGGGCCATCCCGAAGTCGAGGGAACGATGGGCCAGGTGCCAGGACCGGTGTTGCTGGTGCAAGACGAGCAGGACGTGAGCGGTCTCGAACTCGCGGCCGATACGCCTGTCGCATATGTGACACAGACGACGCTCAGCGTGGACGATACGCGCAGCGTTATCGCCGCACTGAAGCGCCGCTTTACCGACATCGTCGGCCCCGACATCCACGACATCTGCTATGCCACCCAGAACCGCCAATCGGCCGTGCGCGAGCTTGCGAAGGTCGCCGACGTGATCCTCGTCGTGGGGGCCAAGAACAGTTCCAATTCGAATCGGCTGCGCGAGATCGGGATCGAGTCAGGCGTTGCGAGCTACCTGGTTGCCGATGGCAGCGAGCTCGACCTCTCCTGGGTTCGCGACGCCGGCGTGATCGGCATCACGGCCGGTGCGTCGGCGCCCGAAACGCTGGTCGACGGGGTGATCGAGGCACTGCGTGGGCTCGGTCCGGTCGACGTCTCGACGCTGCCGGGAATCGCGGAAAAAG
>JBIOHX010000405.1:0-2359 GCA_044449465.1 Gemmatimonadales bacterium
ACGCCCTGCTTGGGCATGTAGTAGTTCATCACCGTGAACATCGCCTTCTTGAGCTCACCGGCGTAGCGCGTGCCGCCGATGAGGATCATGCGCTTGGCGAGGTTGAGGATGATGAACGTGCCGGTCCGCGTGCCGTGCTTGGCCGGCGTGGCCTCGAACTCGGGCGCGTGGAGGACGGTGAAGTTCGGCTGAAAGCCGGGCAGCTCGGTGGCCTCGGGACGGATGAACATGTTCCGTACGAACGCCATGTGCCACGCGCCGGGGCTGACGTAGCGCACGGCGAGCCGGTACTTGGCGTCGGCGCCGCACTAGAGATCTTGAACGTAGAGCTCGGGCTGCCCGTCGAGATACTGGCGCACGTCGGCCAGCAGCGCCTCGAAGTGCGCGTCGTCCATCGGCTGGTTGTCCTTGCCCCAATCGATGTCGCCGTCGATCGACGGATCTTTGACCAAAAACTTGTCATTGGGGGAGCGGC
This sequence comes from Gemmatimonadales bacterium, assembly GCA_044449465.1. Lineage (GTDB taxonomy): Bacteria > Gemmatimonadota > Gemmatimonadetes > Gemmatimonadales > Gemmatimonadaceae > JAQBQB01. Next base: position 476 of record JBIOHX010000405.1, read on the forward strand.
CGGTGTGCGGACTGGTCACGGCGCGGAAGGGGCCCATGTCGGCGAGCACGCCTTCATTGCGTCGCACGGCATTCTGGATCAGCGCCGGCGCGACGAGGTTCCAGTGCACCTGTCCGCGCGGGGACAGCCCCTGCGCGCCGAGTCCCACCTGTCCGTGCAAACCAGCATCGTTCTGCGGCTTGGTCTGAGTCGCCATTATCGCGTCATAGCCTCGAGAAAATCGTCGGTGTGGCGCCGCTGCCGTTCGCGCTCCGAACGACGGGTTCCACTGGGTAAGACCGCTCCTGAGCGTCAATCACGGCGACGGCCGCCATGTTGACGATGTCCTGGACGTCGGCGCCACGCTCCAGCACGTGCACCGGCCGGCTCATACCGACGAGTATCGGCCCGATCGCGGTCGCGCCGCCCAGGTGATTCAACAACTTGTATGCAATGTTGCCGGCGCTCAAGTTCGGGAAGATCAACACGTTCGCCTCTCCCTTGAGCGTACTGAACGGATAGTCGCGTCCGATGATCTCCGGATCGAATGCCGTATCCGCCTGCATCTCCCCGTCGACGACGAGCGACGGGTCCCGCTGCCGGAGCAGCGTCACCGCCCGGGCCATCTTTTCCGCGTCCGGATGGCGCACCGAGCCAAAGTTCGAGAACGACAGCATCGCGATCCGCGGCTCGACGCCCATCGTGCGCGTGATCCGGCTTGCCGCGTAGCCGATCTGCGCGATCTGCTCCGCCGTCGGGTCGATGTTGACCGTCGTGTCGGCGCAGAAGATGACGCGCTTCTCGAACACCAGCATGTACATGCCGCTCACCAGGCCGGCCTTCGGATGCGCGCCGATCACCTCGAGCGCGGGCCGGATCGTTTCCGGGTAGTGCAGGTTGACGCCGGACACGAGCGCGTCGGCGTCACCGCGGCTCACCATGCACGAGCCGAAATAATTGCCGTTGAACAGCCGGCGGCGCGCCTCGTCGAGACTCATGCCCTTGCGCTGCCGCTTCTGCCACATGTGCTCGGCGTATTCGTCGCGCCGCTCCGACGTGGCCGGGTCCTCGATCGCGATCTCGTCGAGCGAGAGATTCATCGCCCGCGCCTTCTGCTCGATCGTCTCGCGATTGCCGAGCAGAATCGGGTCGGCAATGCCGTCCTCCACGCAGATGCGCGCGGCGCGGATGATCTTCGGCTCTTCGCCCTCGGGGAACACGACCCGCTTCGGGTTGCTGCTCGCGCGGTTGATCAATCCGCGCATCACACCGCGGGCGCGGCCAAGCCGCGACTCGAGCTGCTGCCGATACAGGTCGAGGTCGATGAAGTCGTTCGCGGCGCCCGAGGCGACGGCGGCCCAAGCCACGGCGGGTGCCACCCAGAGGAGCACGCGCGGATCGAACGGGAAGGGGATGAGATACTCGGGTCCGAACTGCACCTCGCGCAGCCCATACAGCGCCGACACGCTGTCCGGCACGTCCTCTTTGGCGAGCAGCGCCAGCGCCCGCGTCGCCGCCATCTTCATCTCCTCGTTGATCTCGGTGGCACGCACGTCGAGCGCGCCGCGGAAGATGAACGGAAAGCCGAGAACGTTGTTGACCTGATTCGGATAGTCGCTGCGCCCGGTGGCGACGATCGCGTCGCTGCGCACGGCGCGCACGGCGTCGGGAAGAATCTCCGGTACCGGGTTGGCGAGCGCGAAGATGATCGGCTTCTTCGCCATCTTCCTGATCATCTCGCCAGTGATGGCGCCCGCCACCGAGAGTCCGATGAACACGTCGGCGCCGACGAGCGCCTGGCTGATGTCGCGCGCCGCGGTTTCCGCCTGGAAACGGGCCTTGTACGGATCCATCTCGCCGGCGCGGCCTTTGTAAATCACGCCGGCGCGATCGCAGAGGATGATG
>JBIOHX010000406.1:0-2355 GCA_044449465.1 Gemmatimonadales bacterium
GTACGCGAGCGACTACTTCGAGCGGCTCTACGAGTTCGGCGAGCTGCTGGTGACGAAGGGCAGCGCGTACGTCGACTCGCAAACCGACGAAGAGATTCGCGCCGCGCGCGGCACCGTTACCGCTCCCGGCAAAAACAGCGCGTACCGCGCGCGGACGGTCGAGGAGAATCTCGCCCTGTTGCGGCGCATGCGGGCCGGCGAATTCCCGGACGGCGCCCACGTGCTGCGCGGCAAGATCGACATGGCGCATCCGAACATGCTCATGCGCGATCCGATTCTGCTCCGCATCCGCCACGCGCGCCACTATCGCACTGGCGACGCCTGGTGTCTCTACCCGCTGTACGACTTCGCGCATCCGCTCTCCGACGCGATCGAGGGCATCACGCACTCGCTCTGCTCGCTCGAGTTCAAGGATAACAACGACATCTACAAGTGGCTCGTGCGCGAGTGCGGCTTCGAGCATCCGCCGGAGCAGACCGAGTTCTCGCGCCTGGCGCTCGAGTACACGGTGATGAGCAAGCGGAAGCTGCTGCGCCTGGTGAAGGACGGAGTCGTCGGCGGCTGGGACGACCCGCGCATGCCGACGATTTCGGGAATGCGCCGGCGCGGCGTCACGCCCGAAGGCCTCCGCGCGTTCGTCGAAGCGGCCGGCGTGACCCGGAAGCCGCAGCGCACCGAGCTCGCGACGCTCGAGGCAGCAGTGCGGAACGATCTCAACATGCGCGTGCCGCGCGTGATGTGCGTCGTCAATCCGCTGAAGGTGGTGATCGAGAACTATCCCGGCACGCAAGTCGAGGTCCTCGACGCGTCGTACTATCCGCACGACGTGCCGAAGACCGGGTCGCGCGGCGTGCCGTTCGCGCGCGAGCTGTACATCGAGCGCGACGACTTCATGGAGAATCCGCCGAAGAAGTTCTTCCGCTTGGCACCGGGGCGCGAAGTGCGGCTTCGCTACGGATACTTCATCACCTGCACGAGCGTAGTGAAAAGCGCCGCCGGCGATGTCGTCGAGCTGCGCTGCACGTATGATCCGGCGACGCGCGGCGGCGACGCGCCCGACGGCCGCAAGGTCCAGGGCACGATCCACTGGGTGGCCGCGCCGACGGCCGTCGACTGCGAGCTGCGCCTCTACGACAAGCTCTTCACCATTCCCGATCCCGACGACGTCGAGGAGGGAAGGGATTTCTCGAGCGTCGTGAACCCCGAGTCGCTCGTCGTCGTGCACGGCGCGAAGATCGAGCCGAGTGTTGCCCAGGACGAGCCCGGCACGCGCTACCAATTCGAGCGGACGGGCTATTTCATCAGCGATCCGGTCGATTCCCGCGCGGGCGCGCTGGTGTTCAACCGGACGGTGACGCTCCGCGACACCTGGGCCAAGGTGCGAGATAAATAGTGCTCGCGCGTGCCGCGCGCGCGCACCCGCACGAGCGATGAAACGTGGGCGGGACGGCGGTCGTCTTTTTGAATGTCCTGACCACCCGGAGCCGTACCGCCCATGACCAATTCCTCGACGTCACCGTCGTCAATGTTTTCGATCGGTCGCGTCCTCGCGGGCGCCGTGCTCGCCGCCTCGCCGCTGGCCGCCGGTCTCGCCCAGCATGCGCCGGTCCGCCTGAACCCACCGACATCGCCCGGCGCGCCCGCCGCCACGGCCACCGCCAAGCACATGCTGTTCCGCGTGCGTGGTCCCAAGGGTGCGACGATCTACCTGCTCGGCTCCGTGCATCTGCTCACTGCCGAGTCGGGCGTTCTTCCGGCCGAGGTGGACAGTGCGTTCGCGCATGCCAAGTCAGTGGCATTCGAGACGACTCTCGACAGCGTGATGATGCGATCGCAGGAAATTCTGCTCCGCGGGCGATACCCGAACGGCGCTACGCTTCGTGCGTCGCTGTCCCCCGCCGCCATCGCCAAGCTCGACACCATCCTCCCCGCCTACGGTCTCACGCTCGATCAGGTGAATGGGTTCAAACCCTGGGTCGTGGCCCTCGTGCTGGCGCAGCAGGTGATGGCTCATGCGAACTTCCAGCCGCAGTACGGCGTCGACGCGCAGCTCAACATGCGCGCGCACGCCGACGGCAAACCCATCGTCGGCCTTGAAAGCGTCGACTTCCAGCTCGGGTTGTTCGATTCGCTCTCGCCCGCCGATCAAGAGAAGATGCTGCTCGATGAGCGTGGGCCGGCGGAGGAAGCCAAAGACCTCGACATGATCAAGGACGCCTGGCTCGCCGGCAATACGGCGGCGCTCGACAGTCTGCTCAACAGCCGGATGACGGCGTCGCCCTCGCTGCTCGCCGCGCTGGTCACGAACCGCAGCAAGAGCTGGATGCCAAAGATCGAAGCAATGCTCAACGGCAC
>JBIOHX010000407.1:0-2338 GCA_044449465.1 Gemmatimonadales bacterium
CTCCACATCATGCTCACCACCGAGCGCGGGCGTGGCATGTTCAGCGCGGTCCGCGCCACGATCGTCGATGAAATCCACGCCATCGCCGGCACCAAACGCGGCGCGCACCTGGCGCTGACCCTCGAACGACTCGAGCGACTCGCGGAGCGTCCGCCGCAACGCATCGGCCTCTCCGCGACGCAACGCCCGCTCGATGAGATCGCGCGCTTCCTCGTCGGCATGCAGCCGGCGTCTCCGCCGACGCCGGCCCCCGAGCCGCGCCCCTGTCGCATCGTCGACTGCGGGTTGGTCAAGACGCTCGAGCTCGCGGTCGAATCGCCGGTGGAAGATCTCGCGCACGTCGGCGGCACGATCTGGTCGTCAGTCACGCCGCTCGCGCTCAGACACATCCGCGCCGCGCGCACGACGCTCATCTTCGTCAACAACCGCGCGCAGGCCGAGAAGATGGCGGCGCGGATCAACGCGCTCGCCGGCGAGGAGCTCGCGCAACCGTACCACGGCTCGCTGTCGCGCGAACGGCGCCTTACGCTCGAGCAGTCATTGAAGAATGGCGCGCTCCGCGCGCTCGTGAGCACCAGTTCGCTGGAGCTGGGGATCGACATCGGCTCGGTCGACGTCGTGCTCCAGCTCCAGTCGCCAAAGCGCGTCGCGAATGGACTTCAGCGCGTAGGCCGGGCCGGTCATACCCTCGACGCCGTGAGCCGGGGCGTGTTCGTGCCGACCTTTCGCGACGACGCGATGGAGCTCCTCGCCATCGTCGGCGCCATGCTCGACGGTGACGTCGAGCCGACACGCGTCGTGCAGAATTCGCTCGACGTGCTGGCGCAGGTCATCGTGGCCATCGTGTCGATCGACGACGACTGGACCAGCGGCGCGCTGTTCGACCTCGTCCGGCGCGCGTATCCGTATCATGCGCTCACCCGCGGCGCGTTCGACGAAGTGCTGTCGATGCTCGCCGGAAAGTATCCGGCCGACGTCGCCGCGGAGCTCGACGCGCGGCTGCACTGGGACCGCGTCACCGACGCGCTCTCGCCGACCCGCGGCGCGCGACTCGTCTCGATCATCTCCGGCGGCACGATCCCCGACCGCGGGCTCTACACGGTCAACCTGCCGGACCGCACGCGCCTCGGCGAGCTCGATGAAGAGTTCGTCCACGAGACACGCGTCGGCGACGTCTTCCAGCTCGGCTCCTCGACCTGGCGCGTGAACGCGATCGAGCACGACCGCGTCATCGTCACCCCCGCCCCTGGCGCGCCGGCGCGTATGCCCTTCTGGCACGGCGAGTACGCGGCGCGTTCGGCGCACCTCTCGCCGCGCATCGGCGAGCTGCGGCGCGAGCTCGACGCGGCGCGTACCGCCGAACAGATCGGCGTGCTCGCTCGCCGCTACCAGGCCGACGAGGCGACGGTCACCTCGCTCGCCGAGTACGTGCAGCAGCAGCGCGCCGCAACCGGCGGCGTACCCGATGAGCGTTCTCTCGTCGTCGAGCAGTTCCGCGACGAGATGGACTCGGTGCGCGTGGTGCTGCACGCGCCGTTCGGGGGCCGCGTCAATGCGCCTTGGGGCATGGCCCTCGCCAACCGGGTGCGCGAGTGGCTCGCCGACCAGGGCCGCTCCGCGCGGGACGGCCCAGCCTTCGAGCTCCAAGTGCAGACGACCGACGATGGCATCATGCTGCGTCTGCCGAACCTGCGCGACTGGCTGCCGATGGCGCTGATTCGCGATCTGACGCCCGGCGAGGCGCAACGCCGTGTGCTCGCCGAAGTGGGAGCGTCGTCGCTCTTCGGGGCGCGTTTCCGCATGAACGCCGCACGCGCGCTGCTGCTTCCGCGCGGTACGCCGCGCCGCCGCATGCCGCTCTGGCTTCAGCGGCTCAAAGCGCTCGACCTGCTTCAGGCGGTGCAGGAGTTCCCGTCGTTTCCAATTCTCGTCGAGACCTATCGCGACGTGCTGCAAGACGCCTTCGACATGGCGGCATTTGGGCAGGTGCTCGACGCGATCGCTTCGGGCTCGGTGGGCGTGCGTTCAGTCGAGACGCCGGCACCCTCGCCCTTCGCTGCGTCGTTGCAGTTCGGCTTCGTGATGGACTGGATGTACGCCGACGACGCCCCGCGCGCCGAACAGCGCGCCGCGCTCCTCTCGCTCGACCGCGCCCTGCTCGACGAGCTGATGGGCGGCGAAGGCGCCGACGAATCCACGCTCGCCGTGCTCGACACGCTGCTCGATCGCCGCCGCGGCACGGCGCCGAGCACTCGCGCCCGCACAGTCGACGAGCTCGCGGCGCTCATCGACCGTGCGGGTGATCTCACGATGAGCGAGCTGCAACAGCGCGTCGCGC
>JBIOHX010000408.1:0-2283 GCA_044449465.1 Gemmatimonadales bacterium
CGCTCCGTGGGGTCGGCGACGTCGATTCCAAAGTGCGGCAGGCGGGTGCGGTCCGCGGCACTCGACTTGGCGGTTCCGATATCGAACCCGCGATAGATCTGCCGCGAATCGGCGCTGATGACCGCGAGCGGTATTCGCGCGGCCAGCGCCATCACGAGCGCGCTCTTCCCTGCCCCGGTAGGACCGGTGATAACGCGGAGGCTAGCGTCTGCCAAAGCGGCGGTCGACCTCGTCCCAGGAGAGCTGCACGATCGTGGAGCGGCCGTGCACGTCGTGCGCGGGAAGCGTGGTGCGCGCGAGGGCCACGTAGAGCGCGCGCATCTCGTCTGGCGAGAGCGCATCGCCCCCTTTGATCGCCGCCTTGCACGCGATCGTCGCCGCCAGATGCTCGTGGCGCGAGGCGGTGCCCGGCATGCGGTCTCCGGTGAGCGCATCGAGCGTGTCGCGCAGGCAGCGTGGCGCGTCGAATCGCGGGTTCGGCATGGGGACCGCGTTGACGATCAACGTGTGGCCGCCGAACCCCTCGATCTCGAAGCCCAACCGTTCGAACAGCGCGCGGTGTTCGTCGAACGCGTCGCCCTCGGCGGGGCCGAGATGCAGCGTGATCGGGAACAGCAGGCGTTGCGACGGCGCTTCTCCCCGCTCGAGCGTGCGCAGGAAGCGCTCGTAGAGCACGCGCTCGTGCGCCGAGTGCTGGTCGATGAGCACCAGCCCATCGTCGTGCTCGAACGCCAGGTAGGTGCGGCGCAGTTGGACGAGCGAAGGGACGACTAACGGATCGGGCGACGCGGCCATCTCGCCGCCGGCGGCCGATTCCCCGGAGGCATCGGGGGCCAGCGGTCCCGCGGACGTCCGATGCGACGAGGCGTACAGCACGTCGCGATCCACGGCCGGCGCACCCGGAAGCGGCATCGCCCAGCCGGAGCCCGGCGCACCGAGTGCCGCCGCGCTCGCGCTCCCGCCTAACGATCGGCGCACGGCACGCTCGACGGCGCGCTCCGTGGCCCACCGTTCGCGGAAGCGCACCTCGACTTTCATCGGATGCACGTTCACATCGAGCTGGTCGGCGGGCATCATGACCTCGAGCAGCAGCGTTGGGCGAAGGCCAGCGGGGATGGTGGAGCGATACGCCGTCTCGGCGGCGCGCACGATCCCGGAGTCGCGAATGGCGCGGCCGTTCACCGCGATGAAGAGGCGGCGCCCCGCGGTCCCCACATCCGCCGGCCGTTCAACGAGGCCGGTCACGCCGATCTCGCCCTCGACATCGTCCACCTCTACCAGCCGCTCGGCGAACGCATTCCCCCAGAGCGCGCCGGCGCGCGCGCGCAGCGAGGGCGCCGCGGGCAGCGCGAAATGCTGGCGGTCATCGTGCGTGAGCGAGAAGCGCACGTCGCGGCGCGTGAGGGCGAGCAACGTGACGACGTCCACGATGCCACGCCATTCCGAGCGCGCGGACCGCAAGAAGCGCTGGCGCGATGCGGCGTTGTAAAACAGACGCTCGACGGTGACCGATGTGCCCCGGCGGCGTGCGGCATCCCGCACGTCGGAGGGCGCGCCGCCTGACGTGCTGACGCGTGTGCCGGCACCATCGGCGGCCGCGGTCTCCAACTCGAGGTGCGATACGGAGGCGATGGCGGGGAGCGCTTCGCCGCGAAAGCCGAAACTCGCTACGCCCACCAGGTCGGCGGAGGCGCGGATCTTCGAGGTGGCATGGCGTTCGAGCGCCAGCGCGGCGTCGGCACGTTCCATCCCATCGCCGTCGTCGGCGACGCGAATGCGCGCGCGGCCGCCGTCTTCGACAGTGATGTCGATGGAATGTGCGCCGGCGTCGAGCGCGTTCTCGACCAGCTCCTTGACCACCGACGCCGGCCGCTCCACCACTTCCCCCGCGGCGATCTGGTCGACAACGGTGCTCTCGAGCACGGCGATGCGGGGCATCCCGAAAGGTACGACCGCCGGCGGAAGTGCGTCAATCGCGAGCGAGCGAGGAGAGGTCGGACGCGACGGTCCAACCCAGGCGGCCGCCATCGGTGGCGATGCGCGCCCACGGGCCGTGGCGGTCCATCACGCGGGCCACCTCGCCGGTGCGCACGGTGGCAGTGTGGTCGGAGCCGAGCGCGGGGAGGTCGTGCAGCTCCGCATCGTGCGAGACCACCACCAGGTCGCGCGCCGCGAGCCGGCTGTCGATCGACGCGGACACGGTGGCGAGAATGGCGGCCGCGCCAAGCGCGAGCGTGGCCAGCGTCCACACGCGCACGGGGCGCCGGCGCCCCGTGCGCCACG
>JBIOHX010000409.1:0-2261 GCA_044449465.1 Gemmatimonadales bacterium
CGACGACGTCGTGCAGTGTCGCCATCCAGAACGCGCTCGCCGGGACGCCCTGCCGCCGCGCCTTCGCGCTCGACCTGGTCGAGACCTTCCGCGATCAACGGCGCGACGCGCGGCGGCAGGGCGTCCCGGCGAGCGCGTTCTGGATGGCGACACTGCACGACGTCGTCGCGCACGCCTTTGCCGAATGGGCGACCACCGTCTGGCGCATCGTGCGCCCGGCGAACGATTCAGATCGAGACGAGTCCGCGATGTCCGCACTTCCTCAGGCACTACGCTTCGCCGAGCTGCGCTTCGCCGCGCGCCGGCTGCGCCGCGTTCCGAGTTTCACCGTCGCCACGGTCGTCGTGCTCGCGCTCGGCATCGGCGCGACGACGGCGGTGTTCAGCATCGTGAATGCCGTGCTCCTCGAGCCGCTCCCTTTCCCCCACTCCGACCGGCTCGTTCGGCTGCAGCACACCGCCGACGTCCCCGGCGCGCCAATCGTCGACCAGTCCGACGCCAGTGTCCTCCTCTACCAAGAGCATGCCCGCGCCTTCATTGGCATCGCCGCCACGCGGCTGACCGACGTGAACCTGGGCGCGATGCTAGCGACTGAACGCACCGAACGCGTCTCCGCGGCCGGCGTCACGGCCAACCTGTTCGACCTGCTCGAGGTGCCCCCACTGATCGGCCGTGCCTTTCACGCCGGCGAGGATCGCATCGGCGCGGCACCCGTGGTGATTCTCTCCTACTCCTTGTGGCGGTCGCGCTTTCAGGGCGACCAGCAGATCGTTGGAAAGCGCGTCGTCGCCGATGGCGTTTCGCGCGAGATCGTTGGCGTCATGCCGCGCTCCTTCGCCTACCCATCCCCGTCGGTTCAGCTCTGGCTGCCGTTCGCGCTCGATCCGGCACACGCACAGGCGGGGAGCTTCAACTACACCGGGATTGGCCGTCTCGAGAACGGCATGACCATCGATGGTGCGCGGGCGGACCTCGCGACAATTCTTCCGCACATCCTCGACGAATTCCCGAGCGGCATTCCTCCCGAGATGTGGAAGCACGCGCACGTGACGCCCGTCGTGCATTCGCTGCGCGACTCCCTCGTCGGCGATGTCGCCCGGCTGCTCTGGATCCTCCTCGCCGCCGTCGCGATCGTGCTCGTCATCGCCTGCGCGAACGTCGCCAATCTGTTCCTCGTCCGTGGCGAGAGCCGGCAGCTCGAGCTGGCCGTGCGCGGAGCGCTCGGCTCAGGACTTGCCGGCATCCTCGCCCAGTCGCTCAGCGAGTCGGCGCTGCTGTCAGCGTCGGGCGGCGTGATTGGTCTGTTGCTCGCCGGCGCCGGCGTCAAGCTCGCCGCGCGCGTCGGCGGCGCACTCGGCCTCCCGCGCGTCGACGAAGTGACTGTCGACGGACGCGTGCTGCTGTTTGCATTCGGCGCGAGCATGTTCTGCGCCCTGTTCGTGAGCTTCATCCCCGTGCTGCGCGCTCGGCGCGTGCCAATCGCCATGGTGCTTCGCGGCGGCGCGCGAGGCTCGACCGGCGGCGCCCCGCGCCAGCGTGCGCGAAGCCTCTTGGTGATCGCGCAAACCGCGCTCGCGTTGGTGCTCGTGGCAGCGTCGGGACTGCTCGCCCGGAGCTTCTTGCGCCTCGGGCAGGTGAAGCCAGGATTCGACTCCGACGGCGTCGTCGTCGCTCGGCTCATGCTGCCCCTTGCGAGCTATCCGACTTCTGCGTCGCGGATGCACTTCTACAATGCGCTCCTCGACCAGGTGCGCACAATTCCAGGCGTCGCGAGCGCGACGCTCAGCGACTGGGTGCCGCTCAGCGAGGATCACAACGACACCGTCGTGGGTGTCGAGGATCACCCGCTGCCACCGAATGCCGTACCCACCGACCACTACGTGAGCGTGGCCGACGGGCAATACTTCCGGACGATGCGCATCCCGGTATTGGCCGGCCGCTCGTTCGGCGCGCAAGATCCGAAGCGTGCCGCGCTCGAGGCGATCGTCAGCCGCGCTTTCGCCAAGCGGTACTGGGGCGACGCGAGCCCGCTCGGCAAGCGCATTCGCTCGGGCCTCGACCAACAATGGTCCACGATCATCGGCGAGGTTGGCGACGCGCACTACGACGCGCTCGACAAGCCCGCTAGCGAGATCGTGTACTTTCCGCTCGTCACCCCCGACAGCCAGTCGACGTCCGTTCCGCCGTATCTCACCGTCCTCGCACGGAGCTCCTTGCCGGCAGGTCGGGTGACCGCGGCAATCCGAGACATCGTCCGCTCG
>JBIOHX010000410.1:0-2231 GCA_044449465.1 Gemmatimonadales bacterium
CGACCTTCCCGTCGCCATCGCGCTCCTCGTCGCCCTCGGCGCGCTCTCGGCCGAATCGGTGGACGGACTGGCGTTTTTGGGCGAGCTCGGGCTCGATGGATCGATTCGCGCTGTGCGCGCACGCCCCGCGACGCGAGATGCCGCGCCACCGAGAGCACGCCGCGCACAGCGCGAATCGATCCATCGAGCCCGAGCTCGCCCAAAAACGCCAGCCCGTCCACCGATTCGGCCGAGAGCGCGCCGAGGGCGACGAGGAGCGCGATGGCGACGGGAAGGTCGAAGCCGGTGCCTGCCTTGCGCGTGTCGCCGGGAGACAGCGAAACGGTGATGCGCCGGGGCGGCAGCGTGAACCCCGAGTTCGAGAGCGCGGCGGTGACCCGCTCGCGACTTTCCTTTACCTCACCGGCCGGCAGCCCGACGATGGTCCAATGCGGAAGCCCCTGCGCGACGTCGACCTCGACGCATACATCGTAAGCGTCGATGCCGACGACGGCGGCCGATCGGATGGCGGCGAGCATGGGCGCACAGTACGACGCACCGCGCGCGCCGTGACATCAATCGATCCCGCGCCGTGCCCGATCCGCGCTCAACGCGCCAACAAAAACGCCCGGACCGCCCGCAGCACGACGTCGCGGTCGCTGACGAAAATCCAGTGGTGCGCCCCGTGAAGCTCGAGCACCTGATTGTTCGGCACCTCGCGGCGGAACTCGTCCCGAATGCCGTGCTCGACGTACTCGGTTCCCCGCACCAACTCCCCGAGCCCGGCGGCATGTGCGCTGTCGTCGCGCTGCCAGGGCTCGAGCTGTGAGACGGCGTCGGTGACGGCGTAGATCGCGAGCGCGGGAGCGCGCACCGCACGATAGTTCGGCCGCTCGGGTTGGATCGCTTGATAGGCGACCGTCGCCTGCTCGTCCCAGCCATCGTACCGGTAGCGCGTGCGAATGTCCGACTCGGGGATGTTCACGCCGCGTGTGCGATGGACGAAATCGACGTACGCCCGAGCGCTCGCCCTGTCGCTCGCCGAAGGCTCGGGCGGCGACGGAACATCGGGCGGCACGGGGAATACCGCGTCGAACGCCTCAGCGGCAGCGACGCGGTCGTAGGCGGCATCCAGGTAAACAAGCCGATCGACGCGCTGCGGATAAGTCACGGCAAAGCGGGTCAGCTCCTCGCCGGCGATCGAGTGGCCGACGAGGCTCGCTCGAGCGATGTGGAGCGAGTCCATCGCCACGCGGATGTCTTCGACCAGGCGCTTGATATCGTATCCACCGGCCGGATGGTCGGACTCGCCGAAACCGCGCCGTGTGAGCGCGACGACGTGAAAGCGGTCGGTGAGCGCAGGCGCGAAATCGTCGAACGCGTGCGCGGTGTTGCCGAGCCCCGCGAGCAGCACGACTGCCGGCCCCGCACCGCCGAAGTCGAGGTAGTGCAGCCGCACACCGCGCTGCACGCGTACGAAGCCTGCCTTGTGGTGCGCTGTGTCGGTGTACGGGGCGTTGGGCGCGACGCGTTGTGCGCTATGCCCCGCGGACTGCGCCGCGAGCGGCGCCGACGCCAGCGCAGCCAGCAGGCTCGCGCTCGACCAGGCCCGGCACCGCGCGTTCAACACCCCGCGCATTACGGTACCACTTTGCCCGACGACAGGTCCTTCACCAGCCGATACAAGAACTCCTGGCTCTCGTAGTACGATCGAATGAGCACACGCTCATCCTTGCCATGCGCGCGGCCGTCGTTCGGATCGCCGAACAGCCCGGACACGCCGTATCCGGGGATTCCTTCGGCGCGCAGATATTTGCTGTCGGTGGCGCCGGTGCCCATGGTGGGGATGACGGCCACGTCCGGCCCGAAGACGTCGCGCGTCGCCTTTTCGATCGGCCCCATCACCTCGGGCGTGAGCGGCGACGGGGCGGCGTGCTCCATTTTCGGCGCCGCCGACAGGTGCACGCCGGTGTCGGCGATGGCGGTGATGAGCGCCTCGCGCACCTCGGCCGGATCGTGGCCCGGCGCCATGCGGCAGTTGACGTTGGCGCTGGCCGCTTGCGGCAGTGCGTTGCGCGCGTGACCGCCGGAGAGCATGGTCGCCACGCAGGTCGTGCGCAGCATCGAGCGGTTGCGGGGGTCGCGCGAGTGGAGGGCCGCGGCCGCGGCGTCGTCGGGGTTGGCGACGACGGCACGCATGGCCGCGCCGACATCGGGTGTTTCGATCGACGCCGTGCGCGTGAAGTATTCAC
>JBIOHX010000411.1:0-2221 GCA_044449465.1 Gemmatimonadales bacterium
ACTTAGAGGACTGTGATGTGGAAAACGACGCTCGCTTGATCGGGCAGCGTCGCCGTCACGGTGTAAGCACCCGGCGCCGTGGGTGTGGTGAACGCCGTCTCCCCGTTGCCCGAGCTGCTCGTGGTCGTGGTCGTGACGCTGAGCGAGCCGGCCGCCGCCGCGAAGGTGAGCGTGGCACCGGGCACCGGGTTGCCGCGCGCGTCAATCGCGCGCGCCGTGATCGACACCGTGCCGCCGCCAACGACGGAGACCGAATCCGGGCTCACGCGAGCCACACCGCTGGCCACGCCAGCCGTGCCCACGGCGCGCATACTGATCGATCCGTCGCCGGAAACGGCGGCGAGGGTGTTCAAGCCGATGGTGTCACCGAGGGTCCACGAGACGGCGGCGACGCCGTTGACGTTGGTGAGCGACGTGGGAGACGACACCGTGCCGCGTCCAGCCTGGACGGTCCAGGTGACCGTCGCGCCCGCGGCCGGCGTGCCTGACTGCGTCACCCGCACGCGGACGGGGATCGCCGCTCCGACCGGTGCCGCGACCGAGTCGACGATTCCCGTGTCGAGCACGAGGGAGAAGACGGGCGGTTTGCCGCCGTTGGTCCCGCCGGGCCCGGTAGAGTCACTGCTGCCGCAAGACCAGACGGTGAACAGCGAGGCGACGAGGACGGCGATAGACGAAGCTGAGCGCATACGACTCGGACACACGAACGGTACCCTCACCCTGAGTGGTGTGATCCCTGGATGATAACGGGGGGCGCGAGGGGCGACACTAGCGCGGCCGGTATCTTAACGCTTCGCCGACATGTGCCGCGACGACCGTGTCGCTGCCGGCGAGGTCGGCGATGGTGCGAGCCAGGCGCAGCACGCGATGGTAGCCGCGAGCCGAGAGCTTGAGCGATTCCATGGCGCCGGCGAGAAGCTCGCGCGCAGGCGAGTCGACGCCGCCGTGGGATAAGAGCCAACGGCCGGACGCGTGCGCGTTGCACCGAACGCCTGCGAGCCGCGCGAAACGGCGACGCTGGACGCCGCGACTCACTTCGACCCGTTCACGGATCGCGGCCGACGACTCGCCGTCGCTCGCGCGCTGGAGCGACGCCGGCGCGACGGCACCGAGCGTGACGTGCATGTCGATGCGATCGGCGAGCGGCCCGGAAAGTCGGGCGCGGTAGCGCACCACGTCGGCCTCGGAGCAGGTGCAGACGCGGGTCGGCTCGCCGGCGTTGCCGCAGGGACAGGGATTCATCGCCGCGATGAGCGAGAAGCGCGCGGGAAACGCGACGCTGAGCGCGGCGCGCGCCACGACCACGCACCCGTCCTCGAGCGGCTGGCGAAGCGCCTCGAGCGCGCTCCGCGGAAACTCGAGCAACTCGTCGAGAAAGAGGACGCCGTGATGGGCGAGGCTCACTTCTCCAGGGCGCGGGATTCCGCCGCCGCCGACCAGCCCCGCGGACGAGATCGAATGGTGCGGCGCGCGAAAGGGCCGTGCCGCGACGTACGCGCCCGACGAGGCGAGCAGCCCGGCCACCGAATGGATCGCCGTGACCTCGAGCGCTTCGTCCTCCGTCAGGGCGGGCAGGATCGACGGCATGCGGCGGGCGAGCATGGTCTTTCCCGCGCCCGGCGGGCCGACGAGCAGACAGGCGTGGCCGCCGGCGGCGGCGATCTCGAGCGCGCGCTTGGCGGTCTCCTGCCCGACCACGTCGGCGAAGTCGGAGCCGTCGTCGGGCGCCGGCGGACGGGCGGCCGGTTGCGCGAACTCCAATGAGTTGCTTTGTAACGCCGCGGCAAGCTCGCCGATCGTACGCGCGGCGACGAGCGGGACCTCCCGCGCCAGCGCGGCCTCGCCGACGTTGGCCTCGGGCAGGACGAGTGCGCGCACGCCCCGCGACGCGAGATGCCGCGCCACCGAGAGCACGCCGCGCACAGCGCGAATCGATCCATCGAGCCCGAGCTCGCCCAAAAACGCCAGTCCGTCCACCGATTCGGCCGAGAGCGCGCCGAGGGCGACGAGGAGCGCGATGGCGACGGGAAGGTCGAAGCCGGTGCCTGCCTTGCGCGTGTCGCCGGGGGACAGCGAAACGGTGATGCGCCGGGGCGGCAGCGTGAACCCGGAGTTCGAGAGCGCGGCCGTGACCCGCTCGCGACTCTCCTTCACGTCGCCGGCCGGGAGCCCGACGATGGTCCAGTGCGGAAGCCCCTGGGCGTCGTCGTCCTCGACGCAT
>JBIOHX010000412.1:0-2216 GCA_044449465.1 Gemmatimonadales bacterium
GCGCGACGCCCGCCATGCCGGCTACCTGCGAGTCCCATTCGATCGCCGCGCCGGCAGCGTCGAGAATTCGCAGCGTCGCCTGCGCGATCGACGGCCCGATGCCGTCGCCCGGGATCAGTGTGACGGGAGTTGCCATGTCCTCATTGTCGAAGTGCGTCGGAGTGCCGGAGCGCTCATTGCGGCGCGACCATGGCGGCCAGCCGGGCGCCGATGCTCGCCGTGATCGCGGGGCCAAAGGCGGCGAATTCGTCGCTGGTCACGTCGCCCGACCACACGGCGCTAAAAGTCCGCGCGTCGACCAGTACGAGGTGCAGCACCCCACGTCCGCCCGTTCCTGCCTTCTCGAAGCGCAGCTCGACCGGCGCGAGCACGAACCGCGCGTCGTCGTGCAGCGCTACGAGCTTGCGAAGCTGCGAGGCGATCGGCTCGGGCAGGCGCGCATCCGCCTGGATCGACGGCGTGCGCAACGGCTCCTCGGCGAGCTCGTAGGGATCGTCGAGGTAGGTCGGGTTGTTCCGGTAGCTGCGCTCGAGAGCGTCGGGGAAGATCCACTGCGCCCGCAGGCCTCGATCGTCGAAGGCGCCGACAATGTCCGCATCCATCGTGCGCTTCAGGTCCGTGAGGCGGCCGATGCTCGCCGACCAGTCGAGGTCGGGCATCACGCGCACAGCGTAGGTTGGCAGCACCGCAACATGCTGCGCGGCCAGTCCGGAGAGCGTGTGCTCGGCCGGATTCGGCCCGTCCGAGGAGCTGTGCGACGACGCGCACCCGGCGGCGCCGAGTGCGAAGGCGAAAGCGGCGAGGCGTACGGCGGCGCGAGGCATGGCGGAAAAATAACGCCTGCCTCGCACCGCGTCGCCGCAATGCGCAACGCGCAATAGCCAACAGCCGGCGGGCGCCCTTGTACCGCAGCCGAGGGCTCGGCAATTTGGCCCTGGCTCGCCTCTCACTCCGGAGCGTCCATCACATGTCGAAGCTGTTCCGCGTTGCGGTCTGGGGGCTCATCGGCCTGTTGGCCGCGGCGGCATTCGCGCGTCTCGCACTGTCGCGCGGCGAGACCGTCAACGCCGCGTGGCTGCTCACGGCGGCGGTCTGCAGCTACCTGGTCGCCTACCGCTTCTACAGCAAGCTGATCGCGGCCAAGGTCTTCGCGCTCGACCCCAAACGTCCCACCCCGGCGGTACGCCTCGACGACGGCCGCGACTTCGTGCCGACCAACAAGTGGATCGTGTTCGGCCACCACTTCGCCGCGATCGCGGGGCCGGGGCCGCTCGTCGGCCCAACGCTCGCCGCGCAGTTCGGCTTTCTGCCCGGCATCATCTGGATCATCGTCGGCGTCGTGCTGGGCGGCGCCGTTCAGGACTTCGTCATTCTCGCGTCGTCCGTCCGCCGGAACGGCAAGTCGCTCGGCCAGATGGCGCGCGAGGAGATTGGCCCTGTCGCCGGCATCACGGCGCTGGTCGCGGTGCTCGGCATCATGATCGTTCTGCTCGCGGTGCTCGCGCTGGTCGTGGTCAACGCGCTCAAGTCGAGCCCGTGGGGCACCGTGACGATCGGGCTCACGATCCCGGTCGCGTTGCTCATGGGCGTCTACCTGCGCTGGATACGCCCCGGCCGCGTGCTCGAGGCGAGCGCCATGGGCATCGTGCTCTTGCTCGTCGCGCTCTACGCCGGCCGGGCGGCGTCCGAGTCGCCGGCGCTCGCCGCCATGTTCACCTGGAGCGGCCCGACGCTCGCCATCGCCGTGATGGCCTATAGCTTCGCGGCGTCGGTCGTGCCGGTGTGGCTGCTCCTCGCGCCGCGCGATTATCTCTCGGCGTTCGTGAAGCTCGGCGTCGTGCTGGCGCTGGCGGTGGGTATCGTCATCGCGCTGCCGCCCCTCCACATGCCGGCGCTCACCCGCTTCACCGACGGCACCGGACCGGTGTTCGCGGGCAAGGTGTTCCCGTTCGCGTTCATCACCATCGCCTGCGGGGCGGTCTCCGGCTTCCACGCGCTCGTCGCATCGGGCACCACGCCCAAGCTCCTCGAGAGCGAGTCCGACGCGCGGATGATCGGCTACGGCGGCATGATCATGGAGTCGTTCGTCGCGGTGATGGCGCTGATCGCCGCCTGTGTCCTGGACCCGGGCCTGTACTACGCGATGAACGCCCCGGCCGGCCTGCTCGGCCACACGGCGGAGTCCGCCTCGCACGCGGTGACGGCCCTCGGCTTCA
>JBIOHX010000413.1:0-2177 GCA_044449465.1 Gemmatimonadales bacterium
GGCCACACCTTATCCGCGAGCGCTTTGCTCACGATTGCCACGGGCGGCGAGTTCGCGCCGTCGGTGCGCGCGAAGTCGCGACCATTGATGAGCGGGATGCCGAGCGTGGCAAAGTAGCCCGGCGACACGAGACGGAAGTCGACCGACGGCCGGTCGCCCGACCGCACGGTCGATCCCTCGGCGCCGGCGCTAGTCGTCATGTGCCCCTCGCCGGACAGCGGCGCGAGCGTGACGAGCGCCGCGCTCGCAACGCCTGGCACTCGCGCCACCGCCTCGTCGATGCGGCGGAACGCGTCGACGATGCGCGTCGAGTCTGGGTAGCGCGCCGCCGGCAGCATGACCCGGCCCGCGAAAACGCGGCGGGCCGTGAACCCGGGATCGACTCGCTGCACGCGAATCGCCGTGCGAATGAGAAGACCGGCGCCCGTGAGCAGCGTCATCGCCAGCGCTACCTCGCAGGCGACGAGCACCGCGCGCAACCGATCGCGCCCACCGCCGCTCGACCACCGGCCGCCCTCGCGCAACATCGAAGTCAGCGCCGCGGATGCGCTCCGCAGCGCCGGGATGAGCCCAACGAGCAGGCTGCAGGCCATCGCCACGACGAGCGTGAACGCGAGCACCCAGGCGTCTATGCGCGCCTGGTCGAGTCGCGGCACGTCGCTCGGACTGATCGCGACGAATCCTCGGACCAGCCCGTACGCCAGCCCGACGCCAAGCGCGGCGCCAACGACGCCGAGCACGAGGCTCTCGACGAGCAGCTGCCGCACGAGTCGCCCGCGGCCGGCGCCGAGCGCGGCCCGGATCGCCAACTCCTTCGCGCGAGCGGTCCCGCGTGAGAGCAGCAGGTTCGCCACGTTGACGCACGCGATGAGTAGCACGAAACCAACGGCGCCGAACAGCACGAGTAGCCTGCCGCGATAGCTGCCGACGAGATCGTCCCGATACTCACGGACTTGCATACCGATTCCGGCGCCGGCGTCGGGAAATCGCTGGGCGAGCCGCTCTTCGGCGGTCGTCGCGGCCGCGTTCGCGCGCGCCAGGCTCACGCCGGGCGCGAGTCGGGCGACGAGGTTCATCGAACGGTCGCCGAAGGTGTCGAGATACTTGGCCGTGAGTTGGAACGGCACGAACAGATCGTCGCGATCGCGCACCAACTCGATTGATTGCGGCAGCACGCCGATCACATCGTACCGTTCGCCGTCGAGCTCGATCGATCGGCCGATGACCCCGGCGTCGGCGGCGAAGTCGCGCACCCACATCCGATGGCTGAGGATGACGACGTGCGATGCGCCGGGTTGATCGTCAGCCGGCAGAAAGCCGCGCCCGAGCATGGGCGATACGCCGAACACGCGGAGAAAATCGCTCGTCACCTTGCCGCCGCTGATGACGACCGGCTCCGCGCCGCGGGTGAACGTGAACCCGGCATCGCTGACCGTGGCGGCGACCGCCGCGAAGATGTCCGGAAGCCGGCGCATCGCCGCCAGCTCGGCGCCGGCGGCGACACCGACGTCGACGCCGCGCTTGGTCGGCATCAACGTCACGACGCGATCCGGATTGGTGAACGGGAGCGGTCGTAGCACGACGGCGTCGAGCAAGCTGAACACGCAGGCCGTGGCGCCGATGCCGAGCGCCAGGGTGCAGATGGCGATGAGGGCAAACGTGCGGGCACGCGCGAGCTGGCGGACCGCGAACACGACGTCCTGTCGGAGCTCGGCGAGGTACTCGACGCGCGACCGATGGCGGTCGCGTTCGTGCGCGAGCTGGCGGCATGACGCGTCGACCGACGCTCGGTCGCCGAACCGGCGAAGCGCTTCGGCGCGCGCGTCGCGTTCGCTCATTCCGTCGTTCATGAGATCTTTCATTGTCATCTGTATATGAAAGTCGAGCTCGGCGGCGACCTCGCGGTCGGCGGCGGCGCGGCTTCGCGGAGGGGGGAGTTGCCGGTCTCGAGGGCGATCGCCTGACATCGTCGGATGCGTTCGCGCGCTCAGCCGGGGAGGAGGATCGGCGAGACGAGGGCGACGAACGACGCGAATTCGGTCGTCTGCGCCTTGAGCTGGCGCCGGCCCTTGGGCGTGATGCGATAGAACTTCGCCTTTCGCCCGAGCTCCGACGTCCCCCACTCGGCCTCGATCCACCCGTCGCGCTCCATACGGTAGAGCGCGGGATAGAGCGAA
>JBIOHX010000414.1:0-2159 GCA_044449465.1 Gemmatimonadales bacterium
GTCCGGAGCAGCCCGTCGGCCGACGGCTGCATCCCGGGCAACGTGCGGTGTGCACCGGAGAGCGTCGTCGCGAGCGCGGCAAGCGCGACATCGGGCGCCGGAAAGCTCAGTCGCTCGATCGCCACGACGAGGCGGCTGCCGGCGAACACACCGCGGAACATCTCGGCGTGCCGTCGGACGAAAGCGTCGCGGGTGTTCCAGCGCATGCCGAGGATGTTGGTGAAATCGACATCGTCGCGGCACCCTTCCGCGAACCCCGTCGCGTCGCCGCGATTCCAGCCGTCGACCTGCGCGGCGACGATTTGTCGAATCTCCCGCTCGTCGTCAAGCATCGGACGCGCCGGCCTCGGCGACGCTCGCGTCGAGCAGGGCGCGGGCCGTCCACTGCATCACGCGCTCCGCGGAGCGTGCGGACAATCCGCGCGCGTCGCGCAGGAGAAAGAGGGAGTCCATCCCGACACACGATGTGAGCGCCGAGACCAGCCGCTCGAATCGCCGCGCGCCCAAGCGCGGCTTGACGGGCGACACGGCCGAGGTGATCCAGTCGACGCGCCGCGAGCCGCGCTCGGGCGGCGGTCCCGAGGTGCGGCCGGCGGTGAGCCGTATCATGGTCCGCAGCAATGGCTCGTGCTCGAGCGTGAGGCGGTGCATCACTTTCACCGCCGCCTCGAGTCGCGCCCGCGCTTGGCCGACATCGTCGAGGAGGTCAGCGGTGTCGGAGAGCGCGGCCGCGAGCGCCGATTCGACCTGCGGTCGCAGCGCTTCGAGCGATGCCTCGGCGAGCATCTGCTCCTGCGTGGGGAAGTAGCGATAGGCCGTTCGTCGCGACACGTCGGCTGCGTCGGCGACGTCGGCGACGGACGGCAATTGACCGCGGGCCACGAGCTGGGCCGCGTTGGCGAGGAGCGCCGTCCGCGTGCGCCGGCGCTGCCCGGCCCCGCGATCGTCGTCGGGCGGCGGCGCGCCGGACGCGTCGTCGGAGCGTTCGAGCTTGACAGGCATGGCGGATAATATAGATTGCCGCTCAATGGCACACAGTGCCATGACGGCATTTAGAGACATCAAGGCGCCGACGTGCCGTTCAGCGCCGCCACCGCCCGCAGGAGGGAGTGATCATGTGGTCTCGCTCGAGGAAGCCAATTGGTGATGCATCGCGCCGGCGCGTCGCCGTGGCGCTGGGCGCGTTTGCCGCCATCGGAACGGCGGCCGTCATCGCGGCGTCGTGCTCGAGCGAGACGACCGCTACCGCCGCGAAGCCGGTCGTCGACTACGGCGCGGCCGTCGCCATCGGCGGCGGCACCGCGCGTTCCTACGTCGTGCTCGACAACGGCGTGCCGACGGAGCTCGGCGTCGCGCTGAGCGCCGCCGCGCTCGACAGCCTGCCGTCGGCGCCGCTGATGGGCGGATACGAATTCGTGCTGCCGCTTCCGGCGCAGAACACGACACAGTTTCAGGTGATCGGGCTCAATTGGAACCCGACCGGGCATCCGCCGCCGATGGTCTACACGGTGCCGCACTTCGACGTCCATTTCTACATGGTGTCGTCGGCCGATCGGGCCGCCATCGCGCCGTCGGACCCGTCATTCGCCGCCGAGGCGGCCAACCTGCCGGCCGTCGATCTTCGGCCGCCGGGCTATGTCGCCGATCCGCCGGCCAACGCGATCCCGCGCATGGGCATCCACTGGACGGACACCTCCAGCGCGGAATTCCATGGCGCGCCGTTCACGAGGACGTTCATTAACGGATCGTGGAACGGCCAGTTCGTGTTTTTCGAGCCGATGGTCACGCGCGCGTACCTGTTGACGCATCCCGACGATCTCGTCCCCGTGCGCGCCGCCGCGCGCCGCGCGACCACCGGCTACTACCCGGCGAATTACCGGGTGAGCTGGGATGCCTCCGCCTCGGAGTGGCACATTGCCCTGAGCGATCTCGCGCGCTGACGGTTCTGGTGGGAGCTCGCTACGGATGCGCGGCGCTCGTCAGCGCGCGCAGGCGCGGAGCGGGTACGGCGTACACCATGCGTCCGGCGACGCCTCCCCACACGACGCCGATCACGTGGCCGTGCTGATCGAAGACGGGGCTGCCGCTCGAACCGTGTGACGCGAACGCGTCGATCTGGAGCGCGTCGGGCACCGATTTGCCGATCGTGCCCGTGGTGA
>JBIOHX010000415.1:0-2135 GCA_044449465.1 Gemmatimonadales bacterium
ATCCATTGGTGCCAATACTCCTGAGCCCCTGACTGCTGGGGGTCAGTCGTAGTTCTGCGCCAATCGGGCTCCGTAGTACATGCCGAAGCCGGTGCCGACGATACTGACCATAAAGGCGGTCATGAGGCCGACCTTGGCGCCGAGCCACCAGCCGATGGTGCTTCCAATCGTGGTGCCGGCGAGGACAAAGAGCTTTTTCATACCTCATCGACGAGGCGGGTCGGCCGAAGTTTCCCGGAGCAGCCGCGAAGGGCCGGAAAAAGTTGCAGACCGCCACGTTTGGGCCCCAGTAGAGCCGTGGGGTGATTCACGCAGTAAGTTGTTGATTCGTAAGCTGTTATACGTTTGAAGGCGTGCGCATCAGCGGCTGGCCTGAATCTTACCATATGGTCCAGTACGCCTCGGTGCGATGACGTGCCGAGCCTACCCCTTTTCCCGTGATTCGAGAGTCTCTTACCTCCGCTCGCGCGAATGCCGAAGTCCTGCTCTGGCAGGGTCGAGTTCGAGTCGCCGTCGCCGTTCTGGCGGGCGGGGCCGCCCTCGTCTTGCAGGAGAGCGGCGTGTTGCACGGCAACGTGGCGGCGCTCGTCGGCTCGATCATCGCCTATGTCGGCGTGATCGGATTGCTGACCTGGCAGATCCGATGCACGGGCGTGGCGGGGAACGGGATCGTCGCGACGACGGTACTGTCCGACCTCCTGTTCATCTTCTCGTCGACGATCTTTTCGGCGCCAGCGGGCTATTACGATCGAATTCTCATTCTGTCATTCTTCGTCCTTCACCTGACGGAGTCGTATTTCGGGCGTCGACACGCCGGGCTGGCGCTGATCGCGGTGATCGTCGGCTATCTGTCGACGGTCGTGTACATGATCCACCGCGGCGTCGACCTGAACTGGTCGGAGGAGATGTGGTCGTTGACGGTGTTCGCGATCGCCGCGGTCGTGTTCATCGTGCAGTACGGGAGCTTCCAGCGGCGGCTCGGCCGGATCGTCGAGCTGTTCGAGGGGGCGGAGGAGGGGGATTTCAACCAGGAGTACGATCTCGCCAACGACAAGACGCCCGACTCGATCACGCGCGTGGGACGCGCGTACAACCGCGTCCGGGTGCAGCTGGCGAGCATGGTGCTGACGGATCCGCTCACGGGCTGCCTGAATCGGCGCGGACTGGATCAGGCGCTGGCGCGGGAGATCTCTCGTGCGACGCGCGCCGGCAGCGAGCTGGCCCTTCTTGCGGTCGACCTCGACCACTTCAAGGAAGTCAACGACAGCTACGGACACATCGCGGGCGATCTCGTGCTGCGGGAGTTCGGAGCGTTGCTGGCGCAGACGGCGCGCGCGGGCGACATCATGGCGCGCACCGGCGGCGAGGAGTTCTCGGTGCTGCTGCCGGACACCGATCCGGCGGGGGCCTACCGCGCCGGGGTACGGTTGTGCGACACGGTGCGCTCGCACCCGTTCATGTTGAACGGCAAGCGCGTGCCGCTGACGATCAGCGTGGGCGTGGTGTCGCTCGGTAGCGGCGGCCACGATGTGGCGAGCGAGGGCATGAAGGAATGCGCCGACACGGCGCTCTATGCGGCGAAGCGCGGCGGTCGCGATCGCGTCCGGGTGTGGAACGGCGACCGCATCAACGGCGAAGTCGGTGTGACGACGAGTGGAGGCTCACTCCTCGTCGCGCGGGCGACGCAAGCGCCACATGCCACGGAGCACCGGGCGGCGCTGTAAAGCGCGCCCGGCGTCCGCCAACTCCACGAGCAACAGCGCGTTCGACTACTTTCGAACGACGCTGACTTTGCCCGTCTTGCCCTTCGACGGGCGGATCACGATCTCGATGTCGCGACCGAGCCGCGCCAGCATGCGCAGCAGGCGTTCCGTCGAGAAGCCGCGCAGCTTGCCCGTGACGACGAGCGAGATCTGCGACGGCGCGTCGCGCATGATGTAGGCGGCTTCCGTTTGCGTGAGCTGCTGGTCTTCGAGAATGCCGGCGATCTCTTTGGCGAGGACGTTCTTGGGGATCACCGATTCAGGGACCGCACGAGGGCGGCGGAGCGAGTGTGCGCGAGCCACGGAGTATTTGGGTTCTGAGTGAATGGATGGGTGGGTAGGAACATTAGAGCGATTTAATCTTACTAGGAT
>JBIOHX010000416.1:0-2037 GCA_044449465.1 Gemmatimonadales bacterium
GGTCGAGGTCGAGCGGGCCAAGCGCGGCCGGCGAGCGGAGACGGGCGATCGTCTCGTCCACCGAGCGCAGGGCGCCGTCGTAGGCGCGGGCAAGGTCGTCGTCAGACGCGCCGGCCTCGACGCGCGCCGCGGCGACGACTCGCGCCTGCGAGCGCAGGTTGTCGAAGATGACCAGGACGTCCGTGAAAACGAAAAGCGCATCGGGCACGACCACGCCCTTGGCCGGCGGCGCCGGCAGGCGCTCGATCACGCGCGCCACGTCATAGCTGAAGTAGCCGACGGCGCCGCTCCAGAATTCGCCGATCTCAGGCGCGTCGACCGGTTCGCACTCGGCGAGCAGCGCCTCGAGGTCGGTGAGCGGGTCGGACGGACGGCGGTCGTTGTGCCAACCGCGAGCTGGCGTCCAGTCACGTACCACGCCGTCATCGAGCTTCCACGCGGCACGCGGGGACGCGCCCATGAAGGTGTAGCGCGCCCAGGTCTCGCCGCCGGCCGGCGCCGACTCGAGCAGAAAGGCGAATGGGCCGCTGCGCAGCTTGGCGAACGCCGCCACCGGCGTTTCGGTATCGAGCAGCACGTCGCGCCAGACTGGCACGAGCCGCCGTTTGCTGCCCGCGCCCCGCCGCGCCCGTTCGCGAAAGTCTTGAACGCTCATCGGCTATGCATGGGCGATTCGATGACGGTTCGTTCTGGTTGCTCCGCCGCGGGCGCACCGCGATGTTTCGCCATCATGCGTCATGTTCTCATGGCGGCGCTCGCGTTGGTGACGACGTTCGCCGGTTCTGCGGGTGCGCAAAGTTGGAACGATCCGCGAAGTCGCGCTCTCGTCGAGCGCGCCACGCTTCGCCGCGCGCAGCAGCTCGCCGACACCGGCCTCACCGACTATCAGGCGACCGCCCATGGCTACGTGACCTTCCTCGCGCAGCTCGGTGAGGGGTTCCCGACGCCGCCCAAGATCATCAAGGCCGACGAGCTCGAGCTCGAAGTCTACTGGCACGCGCCCAACCTGAGCAAGCAGCGCATCGTCGGCCGGCGCGATACGCTGCTCTTGCCGACCGACATCGCCTATCACGCCGACCACCTCGGCATCATCCAGAACAACTTTCCGAGCGTCATCCGGATCGGCGAGGGCGACGAGGTGCGCGACGTGCCGCACCCACTCTCGCCCGCTGGGCTCGGCGACTACGACTTCGCGCTCACCGACAGCTTCGCCATCGGTTCGGGGTCGCAGCGCATCAGCGTCTACGAGGTCAAGGTGCGGCCGAAGGACGACCGCCAGCCGCGCGTCGTCGGCGCGGTCTACATCGATCCGTCAGAGGGTCAGGTCGTCCGCATGAACTTGAGCTTCACGCACGCGGCGTTTCTCGACGCCTCGCTCGAGGAGCTCTCGGTCGTGCTCGAGAATCGTCTCGTCGCTGGACGGTTCTGGCTGCCGAGCCGCCAGGAGATCGAGATTCGCCGCTCGGGCACTTGGCTCGACTACCCGGCCCGCGGAATCATTCGCGGCCGGTGGGAGATCGGCGACTATCAATTCCAGACCAACCTCGGCATCGGGCTGTTTGCCGGGCCGGAGATCGTCCAATCGCCTCCGGCGCAGCTGCAGAAATACCACTGGACGGGCGCGATCCTCGATTCGCTTCCGCCCGACGTGCGCGCGGCTACCGAAGAAGACGTGAAGCGGGTGCAGGACGAAGCGCGCGCCCTCGTCCGCGCGCAGGCGCTGTCGCGCGCGCAGCACGTGACGCTGTCAGCGCGAAACATCTCGGATTTCGTGCGCTACGATCGCGTCGAAGGACTGGCGCTGGGTGACGGTCTCTCGAAGCAGTTTGGGGGGGGCTTCACGGCGACGGTGCGCGGCCGCTACGGCTTTGACGATCGCAACGGCAAGGGAAGCGCGAGCCTCGCCTGGCAGTCGGGATCGGGAGTCACCGTCCGCGCATTCGGGCTCCGCGACTTTCGCGACGCAGGCGACGTGGCCGAACGTTCGGGCGCGATCAATTCGCTGGCGGCGCAGGAATTCGGCAGCGACTACAGCGA
>JBIOHX010000417.1:0-2018 GCA_044449465.1 Gemmatimonadales bacterium
AACGCGTTGCTTGGCGTATCGTGAATTGCCGCCGAAGAGCTCGTCACCGCCATCACCGCCGAGCAGCCGCTCGATGCCGTGCTCGCGTGCGAGACGCGCGCAGAAGTACGCGGGCACTACCGACGAGTTGCCGAACGGCTGGTCGTAGGATCGTGCGACGTCACCAACCGCATCGAGCAAGTCGTTGGGCGTGACGTAGTACTCGTGGTGATCGGTGCCGAAGCGCTTTGCCGCAATGCGCGCGAAGGCCATCTCGTCGTAGCCGCTGGCATCGAAGCCGATCGAGAACGTCGGCGCCGGCATGCCGGTGACTTCGCCGAGCATGCCCGCGATCGTCGAGCTGTCGGTTCCGCCGCTCAGGAACGTACCGGTGCGTCCCGTATCGAGTTGCCGGGTCGTGGCATAGCGCAGCAGC
Organism: Gemmatimonadales bacterium; assembly: GCA_044449465.1. Lineage (GTDB taxonomy): Bacteria > Gemmatimonadota > Gemmatimonadetes > Gemmatimonadales > Gemmatimonadaceae > JAQBQB01. Next base: position 416 of record JBIOHX010000417.1, read on the forward strand.
CCCCTGAACTCGTCGCTCAGGACACCGAAATCGCTGGGGGCCCGCTCGTCGAACACGGGCCGCCACCAACGCGACACCGCGACGCTTTCGCGCTCGATCACGGCGCGATGACCGGCGGAAAGCCGCGCAACGCCGGCGAACCACGTCCGCGGGGCCGGGATATCGTGAAAGTAGAGGTAGTCAAAAATCGCCTGCGGATCCTGCGTGGCCGCGCGGCCGGCGACCACGTCCGCGCGTGGGTGCGCCTCGACACCTTCGGCCGTCGCGCGATAACAGAGCGTATCGATGGCGAAGCGATCGACCGCGAGCAGCACGCGTCCGCGGCGGTCGCGCACGGCGATGGTGAAACGTCCGCGCAAGCGGCACGGGGTCTCGACGCCGTGTCGCTCGAACGCCGCCACCAGTGCTGACGTGACACCCGAGGTCTGCGCCAGAACGGCCAGGTCGGCATCGAGGAACTCGAAGCGTCCCCGGTAGAATGCCGGGGTCGCCGCAGTGGGGCACACCGCGGATGTCGCGCCAAACGTATCGCCGGCAACGAACGCGGTTCCCTGCGCAGTCAAACGAGGGCCTCCGCCACCTCGGGATGACTGAGAAAACGCTGCGGGCTGGCGGTCGCGCCATACGCACCCGATTGGAACACTACGACAAGGTCGCCGGGCACGGCGACGGCGAGATCCATCTGGTCGGCCAGCAGGTCGAGTGGGGTGCACAGCGGGCCGACAACGCTCGCGCGCTCCCGCGACGGTCCGGTCATTCGATTGCCGATCGCCACCGGATAATTCTTGCGAAGCACCTGGCCGAAATTGCCGCTGGCCGCCAGATGATGGTGGAGTCCACCATCGGTCACGAGAAACACGTGGCCGCGGGATTCCTTGCGGTCGACGACGCGGCACACGTAGATGCCGGCTTCGCCGACAAGATAGCGACCGAGCTCGACGACCAGCCTGGCGCCTGGCATGTCGTTGCGCGCCCGAGCGGCGATTGCGTCGAGATTGGCGCCGATCGGCGCGAGGTCAAGCGGCGCTTCCCCCGGAAAGTAGGGAATCCCGAACCCGCCACCCAGATTCAGAACCTTGACCGCCGAAGGGGCCGAGCGGCTCAAGCGCAAAGTGAGCTCATAGGACTTCACCTGGGCCTCGCAGATGGCGTCGGCTTTCAGGTTTTGCGATCCCGCGAACAGGTGGAAGCCCTCGAACGCCAGTGCGTGGTCAGCGATCGCTGCCAGAAGCTGCGGAACGCGCTCGGCGTCGACACCGAATTGCTTGGGGCCCCCGCCCATCTTCATGCCCGATGACTTGAGCTCGAAATCGGGGTTGACGCGCACCGCGACGCGCGCCGGAAGTCCGAGGACGCGCGCGATGTCCGCGAGTCGTTCGACCTCGCGCAGTGATTCGACGTTGACGAGAATGCCTGCCGCGACCGCTTGCTCGAGTTCGCCATCAGATTTGGCGGGGCCGGCAAAACTGATTTCGAGCGGCGGAGCGCCGGCGTCGAGCGCCACGGCGAGCTCTCTTCCCGACGCCACGTCGATGCCGTCGACGCGGGCGGCAAGGTGCTGGACGACCGCGGGCATTGGGTTCGCCTTCATCGCGTAATGCAG
>JBIOHX010000418.1:0-2008 GCA_044449465.1 Gemmatimonadales bacterium
GGCAGTGGCGCGGGCCGAAACGCGGCGGATGGCGCAGCTGGTGCGCATGGCGCGCACGCAGGGACTCCTGCCGGAGCGTGCCTGATGCGACTCTATCGCGCGCTCCTGCATCTCTATCCGATTTCATTCCGGCGTGAATACGGCGCCGAACTTGCCGCACTGTTCGACGTTCGCGCGCGGCAGACGGGGCGCGGACTGCCGATGCTCGCGCTCTGGATTGGAACGATGGCCGAGGTGATCGCGAATGCGACTGCGGCGCACTGGGATGTGCTGCGGCACGACCTGCGCTACACGTTCCGCACGCTGGCCCGATCTCCCGGATTTGCGCTCACCGCGATTCTCGTTACGGCACTCGGAATCGGCGCGAACACGGCGGCGTTCTCCGTTGCGGATTTCGTGCTCATCCGGCCGCTGCCGTTCGCGAACCCCGATCGGCTCGTCAAGCTCTGGGAGCACCCTCCCGGATACGGGCGGTTCGAGCTTTCTCCGCCGAACTACCGGGACTACAAGGGCGAGAGTCACTCGTTTGCGGCGATGGGCGCCTTCCACAGCACTTCGGTGAATGTCACCGGGCTGGGCGAGCCGGAGCGTCTCACGGGAACCGCGCTCACCGGCGAGGTCCTCCCGATGCTAGGCGTGAAGCCGTTCATCGGCCGGGAGTTCACCGACGCCGACTATCAGGGTGGCGCCGACGGAACCGTTCTCCTCAGCTACGGCCTCTGGCAGCGCAACTTCGGCGGCGATCCTTCCGTGCTCGGCCAGCGCGTGCTCATGGACGGCGCCCCGCGCGTCGTGATCGGCGTCATGCCGCGCGATTTCCATTTTCCGAGTGCCGACGCGACGCTCTGGACGCTGATGCCAAGGTCCGAGCAGGAGAATCAGGAGCGAGACAACAATTGGTTCCAGGTGATCGCGCGGCTGAAGCCGGATGTCTCGATCACGCAGGCCCGGGCGGACATGACGCTGATCGCGGCGTCGCTCGCCCAGCGATACCCGAAGGAGAACAAGGGTGTTGGGGCGGCGGTGTACACGCTGCGCGAGGAGCTTTCCCCGCAATCGCAACTCATGCTCGTGGCGCTGTGCGCGGCGTCGATCTGCGTCCTGCTGATCGCGTGTGCGAATCTGGCGAACCTTCTCATCGCGCGATCGCTCGCACGGCGGCGTGAACTCGACGTGCGCCTCGCGCTGGGCGCCGGACGTGAACGACTGGTGCGGCAGCTCATGACGGAGAGTCTCGTGATCGCGGCGCTCGGCGGTGCCGTTGGCGTCGCGATCGCCGTGGTGTCGGTGCCCCTTCTGTCGCGCCTCGTTCCGAACTCGCTCCCGCTGGCGAGCACGCCGACCGTCGATCTGCGCGTGCTGCTCGTCGCGGCGCTGGTGAGCGCGCTGACCGGAGTCGGGTTCGGCGTATTTCCGGCGCTGCGCGCGTCGGGCAAGGGTGAGCTCTCCGGACTGCGCGAGGGATCGCGGTCCGGTGGCGGCCGGCGCGCCCGCTTGCGCTCGGCACTCGTCGTGGTCGAGGTGATGGCGTCGGTCGTGCTGCTCGTGTCGTCGGGTCTCCTGCTTCGCGCGCTCTCACGCGTGGAGTCCACGGATCCCGGCTTTCGCACGGACGGCGTGATGACGATGCGCACCGCGCTTCCGCTGCCGCAGTACGACAGCAACGCCGTGCGCGAGCAGTTTTACCATAGAGTGCTCGATGGCGTTCGCGCGCTGCCGGGCGTGCAGAGCGCGGCATACATCTCGTTCCTGCCGATGACGATGACCGGGGGAATTTTCCCGATCGAAGCCGGTGGCCAGCCGAGCAACGGCGCCGACGGTCGCAACGCGAGCATGCGTTACACGACGCCGGGATTTTTTGCGTCGATGGGGATCCCGTTGCGGATGGGCCGTGATGTTGAGGAGACCGACGACTTGAACCGGCCGCAGGTGGCAGTCGTGAGCGCGTCGTTCGCCAGGAAATATTACCCGGGTGAGAATCCGCTCGGCAAGCGGTTCACCACGACAC
>JBIOHX010000419.1:0-1952 GCA_044449465.1 Gemmatimonadales bacterium
ACGGCATACCGCTCGACGCCAGGACGCTCGCCGACCTCGTCGACGCGGCGGCATCCGTGGGCATCGACGGGCCGCGCTTCGAGGGACTGCTGGCGGACGGTTGACCGACGCATGCGCGAGTGCTCCGGCGCGGGGAAGCGATAGCGCCAGTGGAGTCGCCGGGGCCTCGCCGTTGGTGCCGAAACGGCGGGCGTCGCCCCGCGAGCGCCAGAATGAGAGTGAAATGAAACCATGGATGACGGCGCGCTCTTCCCGGGATTCACCTCGCATCGCGTCAAGACGTCGGGCGCCGAGATCCATTGCGTGGTCGGCGGCACCGGGTCGCCGCTGCTGATGCTGCACGGCTATCCGCAGACGCACGCGATGTGGCACCGGATCGCGCCGGCGCTGGCGCGCACGCGCACCGTCGTCTGTGCCGACCTGCGCGGCTACGGCGAATCGTCGAAGCCGCCGTCCGACGCGGCGCATACGCCGTACTCGAAGCGCGCAATGGCAGGCGACATGGTCGAGCTGATGCACGACTTCGGCTTCGACCGCTTCGCGCTGGTCGGCCACGACCGCGGCGGCCGTGTCAGCCACCGTCTCGTCCGCGATCATCCCGCCGCCGTCGAGCGACTCGCGGTGCTGGACATTTCGCCGACGTCGACGATGTACGCGCGCACCGACCAGGCCTTTGCCACCGCGTACTACCACTGGTTCTTCCTGATACAGCCGTTCGATCTTCCGGAGCGGCTGATCGGGGCCGATCCCGACTATTACCTCGCGAAAAAGCTCGGGGGCTGGGGATCGGCGGGGTTGACCCTCTTCGATCCGCGCGCCTACGAGGAGTATCGACGCGCGTTCGCCAGGCCGGCGACCATCCACGCGAGCTGCGAGGATTACCGCGCGGCGGCGGCGATCGATCTCGAGCACGATCGCGATGCGCCCGCGCGCATCACTTGTCCGCTGCTCGTGTTGTGGGGCGAGCGCGGCGTCGTCGCCCGGCTGTTCGACCCGCTCGGCGACTGGCGCGCGGTTGCCGACGACGTACAAGGCCACGCGATCGCGAGCGGCCATTACCTCGCCGAGGAGGCGCCGGAGGCGACGCTGTCGGCATTGGCGACGTTTCTGGCGGCGGACTAGCGGCGGCCACGCCGGTCAGCGGCCACGCCGGTCGGCGGCGCGGCGCGCGATCGTCGACAGCGTTGCACGGTGCGCGTTGCCCGACGATGCGCGCGCCCGCCTTGACGATGGTGACGGCGTAGCCGGGCTGGCGATTGCGTATCTCGAGATAAGGCAGGAAGAATGGGCGTCGGTCTCTTCTCGCCGCCGTTCGGCCTCGGCATGTACGCCACCTGCGCGATCGCCGGCACGCGCATCCAGGACGTCGTGAAGCCGTATGTGCGCTACGTGGTGGTGATGCTGCTCACGCTGGCGCTGATCGTGCTATGACCGGAATTCTCGCTGGGGCTGCCGCGGCATTACGGGCTCGCGGGATCGTGAGCCGTCGCAGGCCGCCGATCAGGTAAAATGCCGGACTTTCGCGCGTGGGTGCTCCATTGCCCGTGCGTCGAAGCGTCCGATCGGCTTCCCGGCCGATCGCACACGGCCAAGTAGCTCAGTTGGTAGAGCAGAGGACTGAAAATCCTTGTGTCGGTGGTTCGATTCCGCCCTTGGCCACCTACACCTCTACGCCCAGTCACGCCTGACTGGGTTTTTCTTTTCTACGACAGGGACATAGCTGCGAGATCTCGCTCACGAGATTCCAGGTTGTCCCACAACATCCCGCGCTTGCCCGTACCCCAAACCGTACCCTAGAGTTGTTTCATCGAATTCGGCCTTTGGGGGTACGGGATGGGGCACCTTAGCGAAACGCAGGTCAAGGCTCTCAAGCCCGGTCCGAAAGAGTACTTCCTGAGCGACGGCGACAACTTGTTTCTGCGCGTGCGCAGTAGTGGGAAAGTGTGGATTTA
>JBIOHX010000420.1:0-1893 GCA_044449465.1 Gemmatimonadales bacterium
ACCCGCTCACCCCGATCCAGCTCGATATCCTGCGCCGGGACACCCGCGTGGACGTTCGGTTTTCGCACCGGGTCACCGGGTTCGCGCAGCACGCCGACGGCGTTACCGTGACGGTCGACGCCAATGGTAAGCCCCAAACGATTGCGGCGTCGTGGCTGATCGGGGCCGATGGCGGGCGCAGCATCGTGCGCAAGCTGTTGGGCGTCGGATTTGAAGGCTTCACTTGGCCGGAGAATTTCCTGGTGGTGAGCACGCCGCATGATCTCGGCGAATACGGCTATCCCTACATGGCCTACGTGTCGGATCCGCTCGAATGGGCGGCGGTGTTCCGGATGCCGCACGACGGCCCGCCCGGCATTTGGCGTCTCGCCTTTCCGGTGGCCGAGACCATGAGCGAAGACGAAGCGCTCGGCGAGGAGAGCGTCGAGCGCCGTATGCAGGGCTTTCTGCCGCGCCCGGGCCGCTGGCAGATCATCTACAAGAGCATCTATCGCGTGCACCAGCGCGTCGCCGACACGTTCCGGATCGGCCACGTGCTGCTCGGTGGCGACGCCGCGCACCTCAACAATCCGCTCGGCGGCTTTGGTCTCAACAGCGGCATTCATGACGCGATCAATCTTTGCGAAAAGCTCGGCCGGGTGTGGCGCGGCGAAGCATCGGACGACGTGCTCGACGTCTATTCGCGCCAGCGCCGTGCCATCACGGTCGAACAGGTGCAGGAAATGTCGATCCGCAACAAGCGCACGCTGGAGGAGGCCGATCCAGCTGTCCAGCGCGAGCGGCTCACGCAACTCATCCACGTCGCGCGCAACCCCGAGCTCGCGCGCCGGCATGTCTATGCTTCCTCGATGCTGCTGGGGCTGGAGCGCGCGAAGCAGATTGGGTGAACTCAGGGCAGCTTTTCCACACCCAATGAAACCACCGGCGCGATCTGCTAGCGTCGCGCGCCATGGAAGCATCTCGTTCCGCTCCGCCTGAGCCCGGCGCGTCGGCCGACAACGGCCGCATCACGCCGATGATGGAGCAGTACGTCGAGATCAAGGCTGCCAATCCGGATTGCCTGTTGTTCTACCGGATGGGCGATTTCTATGAGCTCTTTTTCAACGACGCCGAGGTTGCGAGCCGCGCGCTCGGGATTGTGCTCACCAAGCGCGGCAAGCACCTAGGCAAGGACATCCCGATGTGCGGCGTGCCGATCGAGCGCGCCGACGAGTACCTGCACAAGCTAATCGCACACGGCCACCGGGTCGCGGTGTGCGAGCAGCTCGAGGACCCGGCCGAGGCCAAGAAGCGCGGGGCCAAAAGCGTGGTGCGGCGCGACGTGGTGCGCCTCGTGACCCCCGGCACGCTTACCGAAGACTCGCTCCTCGACGCCAAGCGCAACAACTATCTCCTCGCGATCGCTCGCGCCCGCGCGTCGGTCGGCGGAGGGAGCCGGTTCGGGCTGGCCTTCCTCGACATGTCGACCGGCGAGTTTCGTCTCACCGAGTGCGACAATATCGCGGCCGAGCTCGCCAGGCTCGAGCCGGGCGAGATCATCGTATCCGATGCGCTCTACGACGATCCCGAGTTCGCTCCGCTGTTGCGCGCCCTGCCGGTTTCGCCGGTCGGACGCGACGTATTCGACGGCGCGACCGCGGAGCGGCGGCTTGCAGCGTTCTTCGCGGTCGCGACCACGCAGGCGTTTGGCGCGCTGTCGCGGTTAGAGCTCGCCGCCGCCGCGGCCTGCGTCACCTACGTGGAGCGCACGCAGTTCGGCAAGCGTCCGCCGCTGTCGCCGCCGGTGCGCGAAGCCGCGGGCGCGACCCTCGCGATCGACGCGGCGACCCGCGCGAACCTCGAACTGATGCGCTCGCTCGCGGGCGAACAGCGCGGCTCGGTTCTGGCCGCGAT
>JBIOHX010000421.1:0-1892 GCA_044449465.1 Gemmatimonadales bacterium
CGCGCAGACCGCGAAGCTTCGAAAGGGCGGTCGTGACCTGCGCGGTCATACCCTCCGCGAAATACACGTCGCTCGTATCGCCACCAATGTTGACGAGCGGCATCACCGCGATCGACTTCATCGCCGCCGCGGCGCCGATCGGCGCGGTCGACCCGGGGTTCGGAACGGTGTGACGGTTGGAGAACCACGCGCCGCCCGCGGCGACCGAAGCGAGAATCCCCGCGCCGGCGAGCGCCCAGATCACGCGCTTCGGACGCGACGATTGCGACGGCTTGGCGGACTCGAACGTGCCGCTCACCACCGCCGGATCTTCCAGCGCCCGCGCGACTTCGGCCGCCGTGCGGGGGCGCTTGTCGGGCTCCTTCTCCAGCAAGCGCATGATCAGCGCGGCCAACGCCTGCGGTACATCGTACCGTCGGGCGGCAATCGGCGGCGGCGGCTCCGTGAGCTGCGCGGCGAGCAACTGCTGCGGCGCGCGGCCGTGGAACGGCGGCGCGCCGACCAACATCTCGTAGCCGACGATGCCGAGCGCGTAGAGATCGGCGCGGTGGTCAGTGGCCGGATCGCCAGCGGCCTGTTCGGGCGCCATGTAGGCGGGGGTACCGATCGCAATGCCGTGGGCCGTGATCGTTGCCGGTGTCCCGATCGACGTGCCCACGAGCGTGATCGTGCTGCCGCGCGTCGTCGGCTGCGGCGTGGAGTTGCGTTCGCGGCTGGCCGTGATCGCCTTGGCGACTCCGAAGTCGGTCACCGTCGCCGAACCGCCGGAGAGGAGGATGTTGTCCGGCTTGATGTCGCGGTGAATCACGCCGCGCCCATGCGCGTACGAGAGCGCCCGCGCCACGTCCTTGAGGATGCTCACCGCTTCGCGCACCGACAGCGGACCGCGCGCCAGCCGCGCGCGCAGCGACTCGCCCTCCACGAAGGGCATGATGAAAAACGGCAGTCGCGTGTCGGCCGCGTCCCCAACGCTCGGCGTCGTCTCGCCGGCGCTCAGGACTGGAACGATATGCGGATGCTGCAGCGCCGCAGCCAGCATGATCTCGCGCTTGAACCGGTCGACGGACACCGTGGCGGCGAGCTCGAACGGCAGCACCTTGATGACGACCGTCCGCCCGAGCGCGTTGTCGCTCGCCACGAACACGGTCGACATGCCGCCGCCCCCGAGCTCACGCTCGATGGTGTAGGCACTGCCAAGCGTACGCTGGAGCTCGTCTCTGAGAGCGGTCACGTCACACGCGGGTCAGGGGCAAGTGCACCAACCTACGCCCCGTTCACCACTTGAGACAGCGCAATCGCCTCGAACGGTTGCGCCATCGGCGACATCTTACTGAATCCGGACGGCAATGTTCCCCCCTGCGCGGGTCTTCAGGCAGCGAACGGGCGGCGCTACATTCTTGCCATGCCTCAACACACCGATCGCTACGTCCCAGCCGATACCAACCAGGGCTGGGGCATCGCCGCGGGAGTCCTGCTGCTAACGGCCGCGCTGATCGCTAGCGCCACGTACATCCACAAGCGCACGTACAAGCACCCGACGGATGTCACCTGGCACGGAATCGGCTCTGGCGACCCGGCCCCGCTCGACTCCGGCGGCGCGAAGTAAGCCGGCTCCTTAACCCAGCTCCATCTCGTCCCTCGAAGCTGAATGCTCGTGGTCCCTCGAATCTGAAATCTCGACATCCACGACGCCTCGAAACATCGAGCCTTTCGACCAAGACCGCGAAAGCCGACAGCGCCGACGTGAGAGTCCCGAGCACAAGGGCAAGTTCAATTCGTCCCCACCCCCCGACCCCTCACATCGCCGTTATCTCGACACCAGCGTCTCGAAGCTGAAATCTCGACGCTTGGTCTCGCTCAGCGACGTCGAGATCTCAGCCGCCCTCCCATCA
>JBIOHX010000422.1:0-1889 GCA_044449465.1 Gemmatimonadales bacterium
AGAAGCGATGCAGGATGCGTTTGCTGCCGCGCTCGCGCAGTGGCCCCGCGACGGCGTGCCGCGAAATCCCCGGGCCTGGCTCGTCAGCGCCGGTCGGCATCGAGCGATCGATCGCGGCCGCCGTGCCGCGCGCCTGGCGGCGTACGGCGACTATCTCGTGACTGAGTCGGTTGCCATCGCCGAACCGTCGCTCGTCGACGACGGCGTCGATGACGATCGCCTGCGGCTGATCTTCACCTGCTGCCATCCGGCCCTCGCGCGCGACGCCCAGGTCGCACTGACTTTGCGCACCGTCTGCGGGCTGACGACCGAAGAGATCGCGCGAACCTACCTGGTTCCGGTGGCGACGATGGCGCAGCGCCTCGTCCGCGCTACGGCGAAGATTCGCGACGCAAAGATTCCGTACCGTATGCCGGTCGCCGCTGAGCTCACCGAGCGCCTCGAGGCGGTGCTGGCGGTCGTCTATCTCGTCTTCACCGAAGGTTATGCCGCGACCGCCGGTGACGCACTCGTGCGCGCCGACATGAGCTCGGAAGCGATTCGTCTTGCTCGCCTCGTCGTCGAGCTGATGCCGGCGGCTCACGAGGCGAATGGACTCCTCGCTCTCCTGCTGCTCCACGATTCACGGCGCGCCGCGCGCACGAGCGCTGCGGAGCTGGTGCTCCTCGAGGAACAGGACAGGAGACTCTGGAACGCCGCCCAGATCGCGGAAGCACTCGAGCGCGTTGATGCGGCGTTGCGCGCGCCGCACGCCGGGCCGTACGCCATTCAAGCAGCAATCGCCGCGCTGCACGCGCGCGCGCGAACCGCGGCCGAAACCGATTGGCGGCAGATCGCCGCACTCTATGCGCTCTTGCTCGCGCGCGCGCCGAGCGCGGTGGTCGAGCTCAATCATGCGGTCGCGTTGGCGATGGTAGACGGACCGGCGGAGGCGCTCCCGCTCGTCGAGTCGATTGCCGGCCGCGGCGAGCTCGGCGGATACCACCTGCTCTACGCTGTGCGCGCCGACCTCTTGCGCCGCCTCGACCGACGAACCGAAGCCATTCGAGATTACGAATCGGCGCTCGCCCTGGCGCGACTCGAGCCGGAGCGCCGCTTTCTCGCCCGCCGGATCGCCGAGCTCCAGGCGCTGTCGCCCTGACCACGGCTCGACAGGGCGCGCACCGCCGCCGATACTTGTCAGTGCTCTCCCGCGCCGCACCCACCCTTCCTCCGCGCCACGATGTTTCTCAAGGCGATCGTCGACGCCACGCCGCAGGCTGACGGACAGTCCGACCTCCGGCGCCTGTTCGCCTACCGCCCTGAGGCGATGCGCCACCTGCTGCTGTTCACGCAGGCGGTGATGCGTGACACGGGCCCGCTCGTGGCGGGGGAATGCGAGCTTCTCGCCGCGCTCACATCGAAGTCGAATCACTGTCTCTTCTGAATCGGCTCGCACGCGGCGGTCGCCGCGACCTATCTCGGCTGGGACACGGTGAACCGCGTCATGGAGCGGCGAACCCTCGCGCCTCGCGAGGCGGCGTTCGTCGCCCTCGTCGACGCGTCCCACGAGCGCGACGAGGGCCGGCGTGGCGCGATTGTCCTGGCGCAAGCGTCGACCCTCACCGCCGACGAGATCTACCACGCGAACAGCGTCATCGCGCTGTTCAACTTCTACAACACATTCGTCGATCTCAACGGCGTTGCCGAGCTCACGCCCGAAGGGTACGCGGCGAGCGGCGTGCGGCTGTCGACGCACGGGTATGGTCCGCCAGCCGGCCCCGCGAAGTAGCCGCCGGGCTACTCCTCGCGGAGGACCTGCATTGGCGCGATGCGAAGCGCCGCCGCCGCCGGGACGATCATCGCCGCGACCGCGACGGCGAACACCAGCAGTACGACGCCGCCAAGGC
>JBIOHX010000423.1:0-1843 GCA_044449465.1 Gemmatimonadales bacterium
AGCAGAGCATCCTGCTGCTCAACCGCCGCGGCTACTCGGCGTTCGTGCAATGCGCCGCCTGCGGCGACGTCGCCGCCTGCCCCAACTGCTCGATCAGTCTCACCTATCACCGCACGCCCGAGCGGCTCGTCTGCCACTACTGCCAACACGCCGAGCCGCCGCGGACGAAGTGCGCGCGCTGCGGCGACGTCGTGATTCGGCAGCGGGGGCTCGGCACGCAGCAGGTCGAGCGATTGCTCGCCGATCGGTTTCCGGCGGCGCGCATCGCGCGCATGGACGTCGATACGACGAGCGGGAAGTGGGCCCACGCCGAGATCCTCGACCGCGTCGAGCGCGGCGAAGTCGACGTGCTGCTCGGGACACAGATGATCGCCAAAGGGTTGGACTTTCCCAATGTGACGCTGGTCGGCGTGGTCGACGCCGACGTCGGCATCAACCTGCCGGACTTTCGCGCGTCGGAGCGGTGCTTTCAGCTCCTGAGCCAGGTCGCGGGCCGCGCCGGCCGGGGACCGAAGGGAGGGCGCGTGCTGATTCAGACGCGCGTGCCGGCGCACCACGCCGTGCGGTGCGCGGTGGCGCACGACTATCACGCGTTCGTGCGGGAGGAGCTTGGCGGCCGCGAGTCGCCGCCCTATCCGCCGACGGTGCGGCTCGCGAACGTCGTGTTCAGCGGAACGACGGAGGAGGCGACGGCGCGGCTGGCGACAGCGGGCGCGGCATGGCTGCATGCGCTGCTGGCCAAGCGTCCACTCCCCGGCGTGAGCATGGTTGGGCCGGCGCCCTGTCCGGTGGAGCGAATCAAGCGCCGCTGGCGGTGGCACCTGCTGATCAAATCGGAGCGGACGGCGGAGCTGACACGCCTCGGTCAGTATTTCGTGGAGCGCTTTCCGGTACCGAAGGAGGCGGAGCTCAGGCTGACGTTCGACCGGGATCCGGTGGCGCTGTTGTGACGGCCCGGAGTGAGCGGCCAGAGGCCGTGGCGGCCATGCGTGTGACTGGCGAGATTTCCCCCGGTGACGAGCTTCCCGCCGCCCGACTTCAGCCAGCCGAAATTCGCCGACGTTCCCGACGCGAGGTTCGCCCCCGCGCCGGCCGACGGCGTGCTCCCTGACGGTTTCTTCTCGACGACGAACCTTCCGACGTTCGTGCGCATCAAGGGCGCGTGGGTCGCGCCGCGCGAGCCGCGGATGGATTCGGGCCTCGTGCTCGACCGCGCGGGCATGGTGTGGGTGCGCGAAGGGCGCCGCATCAACGAAGGCGATCTCGTCGCCGTGGGCGAAAAAGAAGACGGCTCGGACGGAATCTTCGTGCAGACGCACATGGTCCCGCACGATGTCGATCCCGACGCGTTCACCTTCATGTCGAGCGAGGTGTCGCGCGAGAAGCCAATCGACTACGCGCAGATGGCTCGGCTGCTGATCGACGAGAAGGAGCGCGGCGGCTACCCGATCTGGATCACCGGTCCCGCGCTCGTCCACTCGCGCGCCCGTGCCGACATGAGCTGGTTCATCGCCAACGGGTATGTCGGCGCGTTGCTCGCCGGGAACGCCGTCGCGGTGCACGACATCGAAGCGTCGATCTACGGCACGACGCTCGGCATGACGAACACCGGCGAGATCACGCAGGGGGGACATGGGCTGCACATGCGCGCCATCAACCGCGTGCGCGCGGCCGGGTCGATCGCCAACGCGGTGTCGCAAGGGATCATCACCGACGGGATCATGTATTCCTGTGTCAAATACAAGGTGCCCTTCGTGCTCACCGGCTCGATCCGCGACGACGGCCCGCTCCCCGACGTGATCACCGACGCCCTCGAGGCGCAGGACGCGATGCGCGCGCACGC
>JBIOHX010000424.1:0-1798 GCA_044449465.1 Gemmatimonadales bacterium
CACCCGACATGCTGACCACTCGCGGCGGTTGCGCGACCGGCGCACAGGAAGTTTGGGTCAACGGCAAGCGCATTCGCCTTCCGTTGCCGCCGGTCGGCATGGCCGCGGCCCGCGCCCGCGTCGGCGTACCGTTTCACGCGCGCTTTTCATATGTACCCGTCTCCGTGCTGTCGGACATCGCGCCGGAGTACATCGAGGAGGTCACTTATCATGACTGCTTCGATGCATCGATGGCCGTGGTGGGAAGCGACAACGCGATCTTCGTGACCCTGAAGCCGGGTGTGGCGTACGTGCAGGATGTCGGTAGTTTCGTGCTCGACTCCGTGGGCACGAGAAGCGGAGCGCCCTAGCCCTCCCCTCCCCTAACCGACAGCGCCGTGGCACACGACAATGAGCGGGACCCGAGCCAAACCATCACTCGCCGCTCATTCGTCGGCACGGCAGTCGTCGGCGCGGTCGCGGCGCGACACCTTCCTTTCGGCGATTCGCCTCCGTCCGGCACCGCCGCGTCGGAGCATGGGGCGGCGCAGCTCCCAGCCTTCGCGCTCGAGGAGCTCACTATCGACGACTTGCAGTCGCGCATGAAGAGCGGGCGCGACTCCTCGCAGTCGCTCGTCCAGCAGTATCTCGCGCGCATCGATGCCATCGACAAGAAAGGCCCCGCGATCAACGCCCTGATCGAGCTCAACCCCGACGCGCCGGCCGTCGCCGCGCGCCTCGACAACGAGCGTAAGGCGGGCAAGCTCCGCGGCCCGCTGCATGGCATTCCAGTTCTCATCAAAGACAACATCGACACGGCGGACAAGATGCACACCTCCGCCGGGTCCCTCGCGCTCGCCGCCAACATCGCGGCGCGCGACTCCTTCGTCGCCGAACGGCTCCGTGCCGCCGGCGCCGTCATCCTCGGCAAGACGAACCTCAGCGAGTGGGCGAACTTCCGCTCCACGCACTCGACGAGCGGCTGGAGTGGCCGCGGCGGACAGACGCACAACCCCTACGCGCTCGATCGAACGCCGAGCGGCTCGAGCTCCGGGTCGGGAGCAGCCGCGGCATCGAGCTGCTGCGCCATCGCCATCGGAACGGAAACCGACGGCTCGGTCACGTCACCTTCCGCCGCGTCGTCGCTCGTCGGCATCAAGCCGACGCTTGGGCTCATCGGACGCTCCGGCATCGTCCCCATCGCCCACAGCCAGGACACCGCCGGCCCGATGGCGCGCACGGTGCGCGACGCCGCCATTCTACTCGGCGCACTGACCGGAATTGACCCGCGCGACGATGCGACCAAGGCGAGCGCCGGACACATCCTCGCCGATTACACCACAGTGCTGAATCGCGACGGTCTCCGCGGCGCCCGCATCGGCGTCGCGCGAAAGCACTACACCGGCTACAGCCCGGAGACGGACAAATTGTTGGAGCACGCGCTCGATCTCATGAAGCAGCGCGGCGCCACGATCGTCGACCCGGCGGACATCGCGACGGCGGGGCAGACCGACGACTCCGAGTTCGACCTGCTGCTCTACGAGTTCAAGACTGACCTCGACAAGTATCTCGCTGGCGTCGGCCCGAACGTCGCCGTGCATTCGATGGCCGATGTGATCGCCTTCAACACGCAGAACGCGGCGCGCGAGCTCCGCTACTTCGGTCAGGAGATCATGGACATGGCGATCAAAAAGGGACCGCTCACCGAGAAAAAGTATCGCGACGAGCTGGCGTAGAACCGCCGCCTCAGTGGGGCGCGGGGAATCGACGCCAGCATCGCACAGCACCAGCTCGACGCGATCGTCGCGCCGACGCAGGG
>JBIOHX010000425.1:0-1748 GCA_044449465.1 Gemmatimonadales bacterium
CGCGATCGTAATCGCGGCCGCTTTCGGTGAGCCGCTTGTAGCTCGTCACGCCTTCGTAGTCGTGCAGCCCCCGCGCGTCGTCGTAGTAGATGTGGCCGAGTGTGGGCACGCTCGGCGCCGCCTCCAGCAGCTTGTCGACCTGCTCCTGGTCCTCGACGAGCGCGTAGTCGATTTCCGCGTCGTTCAGCACGAAGACGAACTCGGCGGCCGGCGCATCCTGGTACATCGGGACCGGGACGCCGCCGAGTGCCTGCGCGGCGATCATCGCCCAGTAAAGCCGCGGCCGGTTGTCGCCGACGATCGCGAGATGCATGCCGCGCCCGAATCCGTCGGCCGCGAGGCCGCAGGCAAGCGCGCGGACTTCGGCGGCGACCTCGCGCCACATCCACGTCTGCCAGATACCGAGGTCCTTCTCGCGGGTGGCCGGATGATCCGGGCGCACGCGGGCGTGGTGCAGCAGGAGCCGCGGAAACGTGTCCGTCCTCTCCTCCAAAGCCGTCTCCCTTCCGGCCCACGGATGCTGGCACGCGCCGCATCGCTGCACGGCGATCGGGTCGTGCCTCGCTGTGGCATGCGGGCGACCGCTATCGTATCGGCTTTCGCAATTCTGCGCCTTACGCGCTGAAGCCCCCCGATCCTTCCGGGCCGGAACGTCCCGCTACCGGTAATCGTGCAACTCCGCGCCCCGCTTGGGGATCAAAGCTTGCGGAAGGCGTTGTTCGTGACTGCGGTAGACTCGACTCGCAGCCACTACGGCGCGCGCATCCATCGCTTCGCAAGCAGTCAATAACGCACAGGAGACTGGAATGCAACGAAGACACTTCATGCTGGGGTCCGCCGCACTCGCGACGGGCAGTCTCATCATCGGCCCGCTGGGCCTCGCCGGTTGTACGACGACGCCGCCGTCGCGTGCCGAAGGCGGTTCCATGGCAAGCAAGCGCGAGAAGATCAATGGCGAGGTCGACGGGGCATTGTCCCGGCTGTACTCGACCGTGCCCGGATCGCGCGACCTGATCAGGCGTGCACGAGGCGTGCTGGTCTTCCCCGAGGTGCTGAACGCGGCCTTCGTCGTGGGCGGCTCGTACGGTGAAGGCGCCCTGCGCGTGGGCGACCGCACCAGCGGCTACTACCAGGTGGGTTCCATTTCGGTCGGCTGGCAGGCCGGCGCGCAGTCCAAGGCGCTGATTCTCGCGTTCATGACGTCCGACGCCCTCGACAAATTCCGCAACAGCAACGGCTGGGCGGTCGGCGCGGACGCGACCGTGGCGGTGGCAAAGATGGGCGCGAACGGCGTGCTCGACACCAACACCGCGCAGCAGCCGATCGTCGGTTTCGTCGTGACCAACGCAGGGTTGATGGCGGGTCTCTCGCTGCAGGGCACGAAGATCTCGAGACTCAACGTCTGAGGGTCGCCTCGAGGGCGGCTCATTGTATTGGCCTTCGCGCTTCGAGGCTGATTCGCGCTTGGGGCGGCACGGCGCGCTCATACGCCGCCCTTCGGTCGGGGATCAGCCCAATCCATCGCAGACGGGAACGTTCTCCGGCGCGGGTTCGACGCCCGACGCCTGCGTCGAAAGGCCAGGTCGCGGGCACGACGCCGGGCGGAAAACCGTCAGCGCCCAGGTCGACACGAAATTCACTCGTAGCGATAGAACCCGCGCTTCGTCTTGCGGCCGAGATAGCCGGCCGCGACCATCTCCTTCAACAGCGGCGCCGGCCGATACTTCGGATCGTTGAAATCGTCGTAG
>JBIOHX010000426.1:0-1723 GCA_044449465.1 Gemmatimonadales bacterium
CATAGTAGCGCTCGGGAACCGGCCCGCGGCGCGGCACGTGACACTGGCACGTCGGATCCCAGCGCAGATAGTGCGCGAGATCCGACGCGTCGGGGACTTCGGTGCCCATGTGAAGCCCCGTCCCATGATTGACCGGGCCGAGCGCCTCGTCGATCGCGTCGCGCAGCTGCGTCATCAAGTGCTCGCGATAACTCCACGCGGCAAAGCCGGCGTAATCGCGCATCGCGCCTTCGGCCACGCCGCGATTCGATGTGGCGGCGCGGTAAGTCTGCGCGAGGATGAGCGCGACCGCTGCGAGCGAGCCCACGAGCAGGAGCTCGAGCCAGAGGACGCGGCGGGCGGTTCTTGCCATGCTCTAAACTGCGGCCCGCAGCGCGGCGGTGGGAGGTACGCGTTGTGCAGGTTTCGTGAAGAAGCGGGCTGTCGGCTGTCGGCTGTCGCTAACGACGGCGGGGATTATTTCCTGCTGCCCAGGAACGTCGCGCCGTTCTGGAGTAGCGTCAGTTTCGTCGCGCGGCCATTCTCTACGCTGAAGGTGATCCGCAACTTCGGATCGAAATCCACGCCGAAGGTGTCATTGCCAAGGTATCGAATGGGATTGGCGCCCTGCCCCACAAGTTGCGCGGTCAATCCTTCGCCTTGGGCGGCGATCGTGAAATCGTGGGGGCCGTCGGGAAGCACCAATGCATAGATGCCAAGGTATTTCGCGCGATCCGCGGCAGTGAGAGCGACCGCCTTCGGCGGTTGCTCGAACGGCAGGCCGAGTGCGGCGCGCACGATCTGTTTGGCGAGCGTGCCAACGAGCGCGTCGTTGCCGTTGCTGAGCACCGTCACCGACAGCTGCGCGCTTGGGACCCACATGTTCGCAGAACTGAAGCCGTGAATGCCGCCATTGTGAGTGATGACGGCGTGCCCGGCGATCGAGTCGACACCGATCCCGAACCCGTAGTGGACGGCGGCGGCCGCACCGGCGGGCGTCGTCATCGTGGTGTAGGATCCCGCCGAGACCACGTGGCCAGTATTGAGCGCGCGATTCCACTTCGCGAGGTCGCCAATGGTGGAGCAAAGCGAGCCGGCCGCGTACGGCTGCGACATCGCGAGGTACGGCGCGTTGTGCCACGTGCCGCTGTCGGCGTAGTAGCCGGCGACGCGGCGCGGAATGATCGGGTCGGTGAGGCATTCGCGCGTATCGGGGAGGCCGAGCGGCTTGGCGAAGCGTTCGATGACATTCGCGCCCCATGACTTACCCGTGAGTTTCTCCACGAGCATGCCGAGCACGATGTAGCCGGAATTGTCGTAGCGCCATTTCGTGCCGGGCGCGAACCACATCGAGTCATTGGCGGTGAGCGCGACGAGAGAGTCCGGCGACATCTCGTCGCCCCAGCGCCGCACCCAGCGCTGGCCAATGTCAGTGTAGCTGGGAATACCCGAGGTGTGGTTGAGCAGTTGGCGCACCGTGACCGTGTGCCACGCGAGCGGCAGTGCCGGAAGGTACGTGGCGATCGAATCGTCGAGCTTCACCTTTCCCTGCTCGACGAGCTGCATCACCATCGACGACGTGAACTGTTTCGTGACCGATCCAATCTTGTAGACGCTGCGCGCGGTGGCGGGAACGGACAATTCGAGATCGGCCATCCCCCACGCCTTCATAACGAGCGTATCATTGCCGCGCACGACCGAGATCGCGACGCTGGGGGCGCCCTTCGCGGCGATGAACGCCATC
>JBIOHX010000427.1:0-1684 GCA_044449465.1 Gemmatimonadales bacterium
ATACGCGTTCGAGAGAGCGAGCCGGAGCGTGTGAACGCTGGCGTGGTCGGGCATTCTCTGGATACGTTGCCGAACTGCAGACTTTGACGCTAGACTGAGACGTTAGAAGGCAACTGCACAGGAGCGGCTCATGGCGAACTCCATCAAGCAAAAAGTCATTCTCAAAGCACGGCCGGCGGTGGTGTACCGGATGCTCACGAATGCGCGCGCGCACGCGAAGTTCACAGGTGCGCCGGCGAAGATCGAGGCGCGCGCGGGCGGCGCATTCAATGTGTGGGGCGGGTACGTGCTCGGGTTCAACATCGAGCTCGTGAAGAACAAGCGGATCGTCCAGGCGTGGCGCGGCTCGGACTGGCCGAAGGGTGTGTGGTCGGTGGTGACGTACGAGCTGCGGCCGAAGGCGGGCGGTAAGACGGAGATCATCTTCTCGCAGCACGGTGCGCCGGCGTCGCAGGTGCCGCATCTGCGGAAAGGCTGGAAGTCGAGCTACTGGGATCTCATGAAGGCCGCGATCTAGCGCGCCATTCGTGGGCGGCGATCGCGCGGAGCATGGCCTCTTCTGCGCGATCGCCTTTGGAGACGGTCACGGGCTCGACGTCGCGCATCCCGATCTTCTCGAGCACGCGACCGGAGGCTGGATTGCGAATGAAATAGCGTGCGGTGAGGCGTTCGAGCGACCACGCATCGCTGAAGGCGTGTGCGACCATGGCCCCCGCCGCTTCCGTCGCATAGCCACGCCCCCAGTGCGGCACGCCCACCCAATAGCCGAGTTCCCCCTCTCGACCGCCCTCGGCGATCTCGATGCCGATCGCGCCGACGAGCGCGCCGCTCCGCCGCTCCGTGATCGCGAACACCGTCGCGACGCGTGCGTCGACGAGCGCCAGGTGCATCGCGATCCACGCGCCGCCGCCACCGGCGGGATAGGGATGCGGGATGCGCAGCGTCGTGTCGGCGACCTCCCACGCGCTGGCCAGCCCCTCGACGTCTGCGGCATCGTTCGGCGCGAATCTGCGAAGCAGGAGCCTCTCTGTTGTCAGCAGTGTGTCTAGCATGGAACAATGATACGCCGAGGCAGGCAACAGCCGACAGCCGACAACCCACCCTTCCGCACTCTTGCCTGCGCCCCTAGTTCTCCCCGATGCAATCCGACATCGCCGAGGTCCAACAGCATTCCACCGCCCTCCGAAAGGAGGTCGGCCTCTCGGCGCTCGTGCTCACGCAGATCATGTACGTCGTGGGCACCGGTTGGGTGGGCACCGCGGCGAAACTCGGCCATGGGCACACGATCTTCTGGCTGCTGGCGATCGCGCTCTTCTTCCTGCCGCAGGCGGCGGTCGTCATCTGGCTGAACCGGTTGATGCCGCTGGAAGGTGGCCTCTACCAGTGGGCCAAACTCGGCTTCAACGATCTCACCGGATTCCTCACGGCGTGGAATCTCTGGGTCTACGCGATTCTCATCCTCTCGGCGTTCGGACTGATCGTCGCGCGCAATCTCGCGCCGTTGCTCGATGCGCCGCCGTTCACCGACACGCGCGCGTATGCGGCGCTCGTGACCATCGTGCTGATCGTTGGTGTCGGGCTCATCACCGTGCTGGGCCTGCGCGTGGGGAAATGGGTGCAGGGGATCGGCGGCGTCGCGCAGCTCGCGGCGTTCGCGGCGCTGATCGCTGCGCCCGCGATCGCG
>JBIOHX010000428.1:0-1665 GCA_044449465.1 Gemmatimonadales bacterium
AACGGCACCCAGCGAAAGCGCGGCGCGGCGAGTCCGCGCCCCGGTGCCTCTCGATTCACCAGCTCCGTCTCGATGCCGAGTTGGTCGAGCACCCACGCCGGGTAGGCGTCGCCCTTGGTGGCGCGGATGCGTTGCTTGGCCGCGACGAGAACCTGTATGTGCGCGGGGGCGGTATCGTCGTACGCGTACCCGAACAGCGCGTGCCACGCGGCGAGAAAACGCGGATTGTCGCCGCGACTGCTCAGCGCCGCCGCCGTCGGCTCGAGCGGATCGCAGGGGAGCGCGTCGAACTCGTCGTCCTTCTGGCCAGCGGCGACGACCGCGGGCGGATGCGAGTGATTGTCGATCGCGCGGATGCTGCGGATCGCGGCGACGAGCGCCGGGTCGGGGCGCTGGGCAGCCGCCGGCGAGGGCAGCGCGCAGGCCGCAACCAATCCGAGCGTGAGGCGTATCTTCATATTGATCGTCGGCCAGGGAAGGCTCCCGAGAACGTACCCACCACCCGGAGTGTCCGCCATGCGACGTCGTGCGTTGTCGTTGCTCTGCCTCGTGCTCGGATTGGCGAGCAACCTGACCGCGCAGGGCACGTCGTGCCCGGCCGGGACGGCGGCCGCCATCACCCATGTGCTCCGCACCAAGGAGGGCTCGACCTTCGTCGGATGCATCGTCGAGCAGTCCGCGGACAGCATTCGCTTCGCGACGAGCGGCGGAACATTGACCCTGCCGCGCACGGCGGTTGCCGAGCTCAAAGCCGTCAACACCCGTGACATCCACAATGGCGAGTACTGGTTTCCGAACCCCAATGCCACGAGGCTTTTCTTCGCGCCAACGGGGCGCATGCTGCGACAGGGCGAGGGCTATTACTCGAACACGCTGCTGGTTCTCAACGGCGTGTCAGGCGGCATCACCGACCGTGTCTCGATCGGCGGTACGGCGACGCTCATTCCAGGGACCACGGACCAGGTCGGGTATCTCACGCCCAAGATCGGCGTGTTCGCGAGCGACAACGTGAATGTCGCGGTTGGCGGACTGGTCGCCTACAGCACGATCTCCGACGAGTCGGATTTGCGCCGGTTCGGCTTTCTCTACTCCGTTGCCACGGTCGGCTCGCCCGACGCCAGCGCGACCGCGGGTATCGGCTGGGGCTACGCCGGCTCGAGCCTCGTCAAGAGCCCCGCGATCATGCTCGGCGGCGCCGTGCGCATGTCGCGGCGCACGGCGTTCGTCACCGAGAACTATTTCGCCAGCTCGACGCGCGCCAGCGGCGCGTTCCTCGGCTACGGCATCCGGTTCTTCGGCGAAAAGCTCTCGGTGGATCTGGCGTTGGTCAACTCGGTGAAAGAGCCGATCTTCCCGGGAGTGCCTTTCGTCTCGTTCTCGGTGGACTTCTGAGCTAGCTCCGCGCGTCGTCTCCGGGGTCGGGCACCCGCCGCTTCTCGTTGCCCATCGGCTCCGCCCGCGCACTCGGGTCGCTCGCGAGCTTGGGCATGTGCTTCTCGCGGTCGTGGCGCGCGAGGTCGTCCTGCGAGTCGAAGTGCGCGCCGCAGACGACGCAGTCGTATTCGTGAGTGTGCTCCATCGCTTCCTCGCGGTGTAGGTTTGCGTGCTCGACCGGCATGGGTCGAGGCGCGTGGGGGGGGAGGGGTTGCGGGGGCGGCCGGGTAG
>JBIOHX010000429.1:0-1662 GCA_044449465.1 Gemmatimonadales bacterium
CTTCACGGGACGCTAGATGGCGCTCGATACGGAGATGGTCGTCGGAGTCGTGGGCGCCGGCGCGATGGGCACGGGCATCGCCCAGGTCGCGGCAGCTGCGGGCCATCGGGTCATTCTCGCCGACACGGCGCGCGGGGCGACGCAGCGCGCGCAGGCGAACGTCGCCAAGACGATGGAGCGCGGCGTGGCGAAGGGGCGCTCCAGCCGGAACGCGGCGGACGAGTTGATGTCGCGCATCGACTATGCGTGGGAACCGCTCACCGACGATCTGTCAGCATATCGTGGGTGTGGGCTGGTCGTCGAAGCTGTCGTCGAAGCTCTCGACGTCAAGCGCGCGCTCTTCCAGCGACTCGAGGGCGCCGTGTCGCGCGAGGCGGTCCTGGCGACCAATACATCGTCGCTGGCGGTGGCGTCGATCGCGTCGACTTGCGAGGCGGCGGGGCGAGTAATCGGATTGCATTTCTTCAATCCGGCGCCGGTAATGGCGCTGGTCGAGGTGGTGCCGTGGCTCGGCGGCGACGCTCTGGTAGCGTCGTCGGCATACGCGCTCATGAAACGCTGGAACAAGACACCGGTGCTCGCGTCGGACACACCAGGGTTCATCGTCAACCGAATCGCGCGGCCGTTTTACGGTGAGGCGATTCGGCTGCTGGAAGAAGGCGTCGCCGACGCGCCCACGATCGATTGGGCGATGAAAGAGCTCGGCGGTTTTCGAATGGGGCCGTTCGAGCTAATGGACTTCATCGGTAACGACGTGAACTTCGCCGTGACGCGCTCGGTGTTCGAGGGATTCTTCTTCGAGCCGCGGTATCGGCCGTCGATCACGCAACAGCGGCTCGTGGAGTCCGGCTTTCTGGGCCGCAAATCGGGTCGCGGCTACTACGACTACGCCGAGGGGGTAACGCCGCCGCAGGCGACCAAGGATGCCGACGCCGGTCGCGCGGTGATGGAGCGTATCGTCGTGATGCTGATCAACGAGGCGGTGGACGCCGTGCTGATGCGTGCCGCATCGCCCGAAGACATCGACCTTGCGATGACCACAGGGGTAAATTATCCGAAGGGCCTGCTGGCTTGGGGGAACGAGCTCGGGCTGGCTCGCGTGCTCGAGCGGCTCGAGCGGCTGCACGTCGAGTACGGCGAGGACCGTTATCGGCCGAGCCCGCTGCTTCGGCGAATGGTGCGCGACGGTCGGCGGTTCTTCGAGTGAACGAGGACGCGCAGGCGCTGGCCGAGCGTGTCGTGGCGTCGATGATGGCCCGCGACGCATTCAGTCGGTGGCTTGGCATCGAGGTCGTTCACGTGGCGCCGCGCCGGGTAACGGTGCGGATGATCGTGCGCGACGACATGGTCAATGGCTTCGGCGTCTGTCATGGCGGAATTGCGTACGCGCTTGCGGATAGCGCGTTGGCGTTCGCGTCGAACACGCATGGTGGAGTGACCGTGAGCATCGAGAACGGCATCACCTATCCCAAGCGGATCGGCGTGCATGACGTTTTGACGGCGACCGCGCAGGAAGAGAGCGCGACGACGAGGCTCGGTTTTTTCCGCGTGACGGTCAGGCGAGGCGACGACGTCGTCGGGCTGTTCCACGGTACCGTCTACGACACCGGCAAGGCTTTCATCTTCGAGGAACCGGCGAGCGGGCGATCGTGAGAATATGAA
>JBIOHX010000430.1:0-1618 GCA_044449465.1 Gemmatimonadales bacterium
CCGGCACGCGCCGTTGGGCCCGCCCGCCTCCTCCGCCAACGCTACGGCGGACCCGCCGGAGCGGCTGCGCCGCGAACGCGGGCCGTGCGTGTGGCTCGCTCGGTCCCGCTCGTTCGCTCGTGTCTCTCCAGGTATATGATCGCAATGGTCAAAAAATCTTATCCCATGTTCCAGCGCTTCTTCGACGAAGGGCTCGCGCAGGCGTCATTTCTGATCGGCTGCGATCGCACGAAGCAGGCGATGGTGATCGACCCACGGCGTGACGCGGCAATCTACCTGGCGGCCGCCCGCCAGGCTGGCACGACCATCGTCGCCACGGCGGATACGCACATCCACGCCGACTTCGTCTCCGGCGCGCGCGAGCTCGCCGCGAAGGGCGTGCGCGTGATCCAGGACCCGCCTGACAACCATCGGGTGGCGCTCGGCGACGTCGCGATGACCTTTCTTCGCACGCCCGGGCACACACCGGAGCACATCTGCCTGCTCGTCGAGGCGCCCGGACAACCCGTTCGGCTCTTCACGGGCGACCTGCGTCTACAAGGAAACCGAAGCGGCTCGCCTTAGCAGCCCGTTGACGAAGTCGAGTTCCGCTGATTCCGTGTTGTCGTCGAGGCATGGCGGGAATCAGCGATGGCGATGGGGCGATCGGACGCGGTTCAGGAAGATCTGGTGGCGACGTGGGCGGAGATGCCGCGCTCGCCGGGACACGCGTTCTACGATCGCTTGCAGGACCTGCTTGGGGAAGGCGGGTTCGACGCGTTCGTTGAAGGGGTGTGCGGGCCGTATTACGCGCCGCGGATGGGCGCGCCGTCGCTTCCCCCGGGGCGGTACTTCCGGATGCACATGATCGGCTACTTCGAGGGGATCGACAGCGAGCGGGGCCTCGCGTGGCGTTGCGCGGATTCGTTCTCGCTGCGCGATTTCCTGCGGCTGTCGAACCGGGAGAAAGTTCCCGACCATTCCTGGCTGTCGCGCACGCGCTCGCGTCTGTCGCACGAGGCGCACGAGACGGTTTTCGGCTGGGTGCTGAAGCTCGTGGCCGAGCGCGGCCTGGTGAAGGGCGAGCGGATCGGCGTCGACGGCTCGACGATGGAGGCCAACGCCGCGTTGCGCACGATCGTGCGGCGCGACAGCGGCGAGAGCTATCGCGCGATGCTGACGCGGATGGCGCAAGAGAGCGGGATTGAGACGCCGACGGCCGAGGACCTGGCGCGCTTCGACCGCAAGCGCAAGGGCAAGACGCTGTCGAACGCCGACTGGAAGAGCCCGATCGACCCCGACGCCAGGATCGCCAAGATGAAGGACGGAACGACGCATCTGGCCTACAAGCCGGAGCACGCGGTCGACCTCGACACCGGCGTCGTCGTGGCCGCGCCGATCCATCCGGCCGACGAAGGCGATACGACGACGCTTTCGCCGACGCTGGGCGCCGCCGCGCGCAACCTCGACGCGGTTGGGCTGGCGCCGAGCGAGGAGGAACCCTGCGTCGTGGTCGCTGACAAGGGGTTATCACGCGCGCGACCACCTGAAGGCCCTGGAAGGCGGGAAGTGGAAGACGCGCATCGCGGAACCCGAGCCGGCCAAAGGCTATCTCCGCTGGCATGGCGACGAGGCGGCG
>JBIOHX010000431.1:0-1592 GCA_044449465.1 Gemmatimonadales bacterium
CCAAGATCGCGGTCACGGGTGGCGCGCCGCCGGCGCTGGACACCGCGCGTCTTGCGGCGGTCGTCGTACTCGACTCGGCCGCCGCGACACAGTTGGGCAAGGGACTCGTGCGCTATGCGCGCTCTGGCGGCGGCGTGGTGTTCGCGGGAGACGCCGCCCGTTCGCGCGACGTTGCCGCCATCGTGCCAGGAACCCTCATGCCCCGCACTCGCCCCCCCGTGCTTCCGGCAGACAGCATCGGGCCCGGCGCGACCGGGTTCTACACCGTGGCGCTCACCGGCGACGCGATCGCGCTCGAGCGGCGTCCGGAGGGCGTGGCCGTGGCAGCGCGGCGTGTTGGCGCCGGCCGCGCGATCGAAGTGGGCTACGACGACAGCTGGCGCTGGCGCATGGCCGGCGGCGCGGGTGGAGCGTCGACGCACCGAGCATGGTGGTCGCAGGTCGTCGGATCGGTCGCCTACGTTGGCTCGTCGGGCGACGGCATGGCGACGAGCGCCGCACCGCTCGCCGCGCTCGTCGATCGGATCGGTCCGGCGCGGCCCGCGCCGGCACGCGCAACTCGTTGGTCGATCGACCCACGTGTTCTGCTGATGCTCATTCTCGGTCTATTATTGATCGAGTGGGCGTCACGCCGACTGCGGGGGCTCAAGTGACTGCCGCCTTCGTTTCGAGCGCCGACTGTGGGCGGCACGACACCGGCTGGGGTCATCCAGAGCACGTGGGACGTCTACGCGCCATTCCTTCGGCGCTCCGCACCGACCCCGAGCTCCTCGCGCGCATTCGGCACATCGACGCGCGGCATGCTACGGTCGACGAGTTGGCGTTGGCGCACGACCCGCGCTACGTGGCGCAGGTCCGTTCTCTTGCCGCCGCGGGCGGTGGCCGCCTGGATGCGGATACGGTGGCGAGCGAGGGCTCGTGGGACGCGGCGACGGCCGCCGCCGGTGCAGTGCTCGACGCCGTCGACCTCGCATTCAGCGACGACCCGTGCCGCGCCTTCTGCGCAGTGCGTCCGCCCGGACACCACGCGCTTCGCGCTGCCGCGATGGGCTTCTGCCTGTTCGGCAACGTCGCGATCGGCGCGCTGTACTCACGCGCGCGCCGGCTGGCGGAGCGCGTGCTCATCGTCGACTGGGACGTGCACCACGGCAACGGGACGCAGGCGTTGGTGGAAGGCGAGCGCGATGTGCACTTCGTCTCGATGCACCAATGGCCATGGTATCCCGGAACGGGCGCGGCGAGCGATCGCGGGCCGCACGACAATGTCTGGAATGTGCCGATGGCCGCCGGCCTCGCACCACAGCGATACGTCGACGCGTTCGAGTCGGCCGTCGACGCGGCGACGCGCGGCTTCACCCCGGACCTCGTGCTCATCTCCGCCGGCTTCGACTCGCTGCGCGGCGATCCGCTCGGCGGCTTCACGCTCGAGTACGAGCATGTCGAACGCTTGACGCGGATGGTCGTCGAGCGCGCGGCATCGTGGTGCGCGGGGCGCGTGGTCTGCGCGCTCGAAGGCGGCTACGCGCCGGTCCGTCTCGCCGAAGCGTGCGTGGTGCACCTGCGCGCGATCGAGTGAGCGCGCGCCGGTGCAC
>JBIOHX010000432.1:0-1564 GCA_044449465.1 Gemmatimonadales bacterium
ACCGACAGCGCGGCAGCATGCGGATCTCCTTCGCCCACGATCCCACCACCGTGTGCCACGGATAGCTCGCCGCCTCGGTGGTGTGCACGATGAGCACGCCTGCGGCGCCGAGGCGTTCGCCTTCCTCGTACTTGTAGGTCCAGCGACCGTAGTAGGTCATCGCTTTGCCGCCGAACAATCCCGGCTCGCTCGCCGTGGCCGGCGGATCGTTCACGAGCACCAAGAGGATCTTCCCCTTCATGCTCTCGCCCTTGAAGTCGTCCCACTTGTACTCGGCCGCCTGCGCGCCGTATCCGACGAACACGAGCTCGCCGCGCGCGACGCTCGAGTCCGTCGCGCTGCCCGGCGCGACCACGACATCGTTCGGGTAGTTGAGCGTCGCCTTCGCCTTGCCGCTCGCCGTGACGCGGATGGTGGACGCGATGGCGCCCACGACGTCGAACGGCACCTTCTGGAAGTACGATCCCTTCACGCCCGGCAGCACTCCCGCGATCTGCAGCTGCGACGCGAGGTACGCCGCCGTGAGCTGCCCGCCGCGCGTCGCCGGCGCGCGTCCCTCGAGCAGGTCGCTCGAGAGGAACTTGAGGTCGGCGTCATACGCCGACGCCGTGATCTTCGCCGCGCAGGAACATGGCGTGGCGCTCTGAGCGTTGATCGACGCCGGCGCGGCCACGGCAAGAGACAGGATGACAAGAGTTCGTTTCATCAGATTGACTTGAGAAAAGTGAGAGGTGGTGTTGCAGTTCAAAGGATGTGAATCATGTTAATCCTGTCCAATGCTCTTCCTAGAATCCGCGATAACTGCTTTGACAGGATTAACATGATTTACATGATTGGGCACGGAACGCTAAGTTTGCAGTCATGACCGACACGCCCGCACCGGAAACGCCCGCCGCCGAGAATCCCGTCGTCGATACGTCGCCCGCCGCGCCCGAGCGCACCGCCGTCACCTACGGGATCCTGCTCATGGTGCTCGCCGCGCTCGTCGTCTACTTCGTGCTGCACGCGGTGCGCCGCCACTAGTCTTGTTCGACAGCCGCCTTCGGTGGCACCCCGACGGCTCGCGCGATCTCGGCGCCCATGCGGCCCATCAATCGCTCCGGCTCATTGTCGATGATCCAGCGCTGGTCCACGTTCGCGCGCGTGAGCACGCACACCACCACTCGCGTCCGCAGATAGTACAGCCCGCATTCGGTGCGGATATCGTCATCCTTGCCGGACTTGTGGGCCGCCCGCACGCCCACGAGCATACGCGTGAGCAACTCCGTCTCGTCGTTGGTCTCGAGCATCGCGAGCATCGCGGAGTCGGCCTTGGCACCCACGGCCTTCCCCTGCGCCAGCAATACGAAGAGCTGCGCCATCTCGTTGGGCGTGGTCTTCCCGAGGCCGTACTTCTCGGAACTGTCCCGCGCGATGGTCGTGATCGCGCGGTTCATCACGAGATGATGCACGCGCGTGTTCGCGAGATGCAGCGAGTCGAGCCGCGCGTTCATGCGGGCGATCGTGATCATCTGGAGCAGGAGATTGGTGGCGGTGTTGTCGCTCGTCTCGATCATCAGCTGCG
>JBIOHX010000433.1:0-1553 GCA_044449465.1 Gemmatimonadales bacterium
CGTCGGCACACGGGCCTGGAAATACTTGGTGATGCGACCAACGATCGCACCGGGATCGATCTTCTCGAACTTCGGCTCACGGCCGATCCGCTCGAACCGGTGCGCCACGCGGTCGAGACGCTCGAGATCGGCGCGCATGTGCATCGCGGCCGCCATCGACACGTCGTCGTTTGCCCGTTCTTCCACGAGCTCGATCCATCCGCTCAAGCTCGAGAGCGGCGTGCCGAGTTGATGTGCAGATTCGCGCGCCATGCCGGCCCACAATCGCTCGCGAGCGGCGTCGCCGCGCGTTCGAATGATGTAGAGTCCCGCGAGCAGGAGAATCGCGGCCGTCAACGCCTGGAGGGCAGGAATGATCCGCAGTCCTTGGACAATCGGCGGATCACCGTAGTAGACGCGCCCAACCAGAGAGTCGACGACCGGTGGATTCTGCACCTCGAGCGTGTGGACGTAGTCGCGAACGCGGGGATCGTCGTCCGCCACCTGATCGGTCGGATCGAACGGAAGATTGGCGTGCGCGCGGGGATGTCCGGCGAGGTCGGTAACGATGAGCGGTACGCCCTGATCGGAGATGCTCCGCGACAGATCGAGCAACGCCGCGAGCTGTGAACCGGCGGTCGTGTCGCCCAACCCTCGGAACACGCGCGCGTACATCTGCGTGGAGTGCTTGGCGCTCGCGCGAAGATTGACCACCACGCGTTGGGTGTACCACACGTACGACCCGAGCAACAGCAGGATGAGCGTAGCGACGACCGCCTCGGGCGTGCCGCGGCGCATGGCGTTCAGCCTAGGACACTCGTGCCAAGATACGGCTGCAGCACATCGGGCACGCGGACGGTCCCATCAGCATTCTGGTAATGCTCGAGAATGCACGCGATGACGCGGGGCAACGCCAGGCCGGATCCATTCAACGTATGGATCAGCCGCGGCTTTTCCCCCTTGCCGGGGCGATAGCGAATGTTGGCGCGGCGGGCCTGGTAATCGCCGAAATTGCTGCACGACGACACCTCGAGCCATGCGCCCACGCCCGGCGCCCACGCCTCGAGATCGTACGTCATTGCCGAGCTGAAGCCCGTGTCGCCGGCGGCGAGCAATTTCCGCCGATACGGAAGGCCCAAGCGCTCGAGCATCGTCTCGGCGTGGCGCGTGAGCGCCTCGAGCTGCGCGGCCGAATCCTCGGGGGCCGCATAGCGCACCAGCTCGACCTTGTCGAACTCGTGCGTGCGCAGGATGCCGCGGGTGTCCTTGCCGGCCGATCCCGCTTCGCGACGAAAGCACTTGCTGTACGCCACGAACGCCATCGGTACCGCGTCGATGATCTCGTCGCGATACAGGTTCGTGACCGGCACTTCCGCCGTGGGAATGAGAAAAAGCTCATCGCCGCGCGTGGCGTAGGCGTCGTCCTCGAACTTGGGAAGCTGCCCGGTGCCGGTCATGGTCGCGCGATTGACCAAGAGCGGCGGCCACACTTCTTCGTAGCCGTGCTCGTCGCGATGCGTATCCATGAAGTAATTGACGAGCGAGCGCACCAGGCGCGCGCCCGCGCCGCGATA
>JBIOHX010000434.1:0-1548 GCA_044449465.1 Gemmatimonadales bacterium
CCTCGAAGGGCGCGCCGCCGCCAGCGAAAACTGTGGCGGTCAAGGCGGCACCCGCCAAGCCGGCGCCCGCCAAGCCGGCGCCCGCGAAGACGCCGCCCGCCAAGACGACCGGTGCAAAGTCCGCCACGGCCAAGAAGTCGCCGGTCAAAGCGGCGAAAAAGAGCCGCGGGGCCAAGAAAGCGGCGAAGCACGGAAACAAGAAGGCCGCGAAGAAAGGCGCAAAGCGTGCGGCCGGCGCCGGAAAGAAGGCGGCTCGAACGGGGGCGAAAAAAGGCGGCGCGAAGAAGAGCGGCAAGCACGGCGCCAAGAAGCGGCGCTAGAGCTGTCCGTGCTGTAAGCGACGGCGGAGTGCCGGGATGCGCACTCCGCCGTCGCGTCTCTGCTAATATCCGTCATGACCGCCGATTCTCATCCCGCGCTCGACGATCCGACTTTCGCCGCTCCGCAGGCGCCGGTGCGCGATGCGCGTGATGCGCGGCGCGAGCGAGTGAAAGCGTCGCAGGACGTCGCGGCGGCGGTTGCGCACGAGCTGCGCACGCCGGTATTCGGCATCGCCTCCGCCGCGCAGCTTCTTCGCTATCGAGTCGCCGACGATCCGGTCGTGCAGAAGAACATCGGCCGTATTTTGCGCGACGCCGAGCGACTCAACGTGCTGGTCGCCGCATTGCTCGAGTACGCGCGGCCGACGCCGATCCGGTTGCTGCCGGGCGACCCCGACGCAGCGTGGACACATGCCTTTGCCGCGCAGCGGGGAGTGCTGGAGAGCAAGGCGCTCCTCGTGCGACATGCTCCGGCCGAGCCGCACGCATCGTGCAGCATCGATGCCGAGCAGCTCACGCAGGCTTGCTCGAATCTCCTCACGAACGCGATCGACGCCGCTCCCGAGGGGAGCGATCTCACGGTCAGGTCGCGCACCCTCGACGATGGCCGCTGGCAGTCGCGCCTCCACAACGACGGCGCGCCGGTGAGCGCCGACGTGATGGGCCGCGCGTTCGAGCCGTTCGTCACCACCAAGCCCGGGCACGCCGGCATTGGGCTCGCTGTGGCGCAACGCATCGTCGTCGAGCACGGCGGCACCATCGACATCGAGAGCTCAGCGAGCGAAGGCACGACGCTCACACTCACGCTGCCGCCGGCGCGACATGGTTGATTCTCCCCTCGCGCTGCTCCGCGCGCACGCGAAACACGCGCCGTGGAACGCGCGGGGACTCGCCGCGCACGTCACGGCGCTCGTCGATGCCGCCGGCGTGCGGCCGACGAACGCTTCGGCGCGCGCCGCGCCGAGTGCGCGGTCGATCCGCTTCTACGTCGCCAATGGGCTGCTCGAGCGGCCCGAGGGCACCGGTACCGCGGCGACCTACAACTATCGCCACTTTCTTCAACTGCTCGCGATCAAGATCCGGCAGCGTGAAGGGGTGACGCTCGGCCTGATCAAACAGGAGATGAAGGACGTCACGGGCGACGCGCTCGAGCGGCGCGTGGCCGCGTCGCTCGCCGCCGCACTCGGCGCCACCGTGGAGACGCGCCGCCAGGCGGCGGACGACGACG
>JBIOHX010000435.1:0-1525 GCA_044449465.1 Gemmatimonadales bacterium
CGACATTCCGGCGAACAGCCCGAGCGCCGCGTACACCAGCGCCAGGCCAAACACGTAGGAAAAGGTGAGGATCGCCGGCCGCCACGGGTTCGGTCGCGGTGACGTGCCCGCCGCCGCCGACGTCCCTCCAACGATCGCCGCGGTGATCGGGATCATCGGATAGATGCACGGGGTCAAACTGGTCAACACGCCCCCCGCAAAGACGAACGGGATGGCCCTGAGCGGATTGCCGGACAGATCGGGAAGGGAGGCGAGGATCACGGGAGAAAGGTATGTGGACGGCAAACGGCGCTACAATCGCTGAATTCAGGACGGGACCGATCGCGCGGCGCGTGCTACACGTCGCGCTCATGGCAGTACTGGCATGGGCCGCCGCGTTCCCAACGGTCGCGCGCGCCCAGTCGTCGTCGCCCTCCATGGCGCACATGGACGAAGGCATGTCCGGCCCGATGGATGCCAACATGATGAAGCACATGAAGCTCACACCGTCGCGACCGGCAACCCACGCCGACTCGACCCGCGCGCTGCTCATCGCCTCCGAGCTCAAACGGGCGATCGACAAGTATAGGGACACCGCGGCGGCCGTCGCCGACGGCTACAAGATGTTCCTCCCCGGCGTCAAGAATCAGCGCGTCTTTCACTTCACGAACAACACGCGCGCCTTCCGCGCCGCGTTCAGCTTCGATCCGGCCAAGCCGACGTCGGTTCTCTACAAACGCGAACCCGACGGAAAGCTTCATCTCGTTGGCGCGATGTACACGGCGCCCGCCGGGGCGAGCCTCGACCGTTTGAACGCGCGCATTCCCCTCGGCATCGCGCACTGGCACGAGCACGTGAACTGGTGCCTGCCCAAGCGCGACCAGGCGGCACGCTACGCCGAGCAGAAGGACGGACACCCGATCTTCGGCCCGGAAAGTCCGATCGACACCAAGGCGGCGTGCGATGCGGTTGGCGGCCAGTTCTATCCGCGGCTGTTTGGATGGATGGTTCACGTCAACGTGTTCGAGGCGAGCGACCTCGGCTCCATCTATGGCGGTTAACGCGGCGGTTAAGTTTCTCGCCCATGGCCCCTCCCTCTTTCATTTACGTCATGAAGGACCTGCGAAAGGTCGTCCCGCCGTCGCGGGAGATCTTGCGCGGGATCTGGCTCTCGTTCTATCACGGCGCCAAGATCGGCGTGCTCGGCGCCAACGGCGCGGGTAAGTCGTCACTGCTGCGCATCATGGCCGGCGTCGACCAGGATTTTCAGGGCGAGGCATGGGCCGCCGAGGGCACGCGCATCGGCTATCTGCCGCAGGAGCCGCAGCTCGATCCCGCGCTCGATGTGAAGGGGAACGTCGAGCTCGCGGTGAAAGCGCAGCGCGCCCTGCTCGAGGAGTTCAACGAGATCTCGATGATGTTCGCCGAGCCGATGAACGACGCGGCGATGGAAAAGCTCCTCGCGCGGCAGGCGCGGGTGCAGGAGCAAATCGACGCGCACGATCTGTGGAGCCTCGACAACAAGATCGAGATCGCGATGGACGCG
>JBIOHX010000436.1:0-1506 GCA_044449465.1 Gemmatimonadales bacterium
CCCTCGACCGCCATGGCCTCGCCCTGGCGCTCGAGGGGGATGACGGCGTCGAGGTCGTCGGCGCGCTTTCCGACGACGAGCGGCGTGCTTGGCGCGCCGCGTACGAGCTCGGGCGCGCCGCCCCGGCCGACGTCGCCTACGAGCTCGGTGCCGATCCGGATGACGCCGAGCGTGCGCTCGATTCACTTTGCCGCCGCCGCCTCGTCATGCGCATCGACGGCGAATACGTCGCCGTGGGCGGAGGGATCGCCCGTGGACAGTGATCAGCTCAATCGTCCGCTACGAGTCGCATACGTCATTGGCACCAAGGCGGCCGATACCGACCGCGGACCGGCCGTGATCATGAACCCCAGCGACGCGCGAGGCCGCCTGCTCACCGACGGCGAGCTGGCCTGGGTGCGCGGGCCGCGCCGCAGCGAGCTCGCGAAGGTTCTCATCGATCCAGGGGCGCGCGAGGGCGACGTCGTCCTCCGCGACATTGTTGGCGCCTCCCCGTCCGAGATCGTCCGGGTGACGAAGCCCGACCTCGACAATACTCGTCCACGTCCCACCGCCTACGGGTGAGGAGTCGTTCGTGAGCGCACGTAAACAACGGCCCACCGAATTGGCGACGCTCGTCGTCCACGCCGGCACCGAGGCGCACGACGCCGACACAGCCGTCGTCCACCCGCTCTACCAATCGGTCAATTTCGTTCAAGAGATTGGCACCGCCGAGGGGCTGCGCTACCCACGCTACGCCAACTCGCCGAACGCCGAGGTGGTACAGCAGCGGGTTGCCGCGCTCGAGGGCGCGGAGGCATCGGTGCTGCTCTCGAGCGGCATGGGTGCCACCGCATGCGCCCTCCTCGCGCTGCTGCGCCCCGGCGATCACCTGCTTGCCAGCGCGTCGATCTACGGCGGCGCCGCCGCGCTCCTCACCAAGGAGTTCGCGCCGCTCGGCATCAACGTCTCGCTCGTCGATCCGCTCGAGACGCGCGTCTGGCGCAAGCGGCTACGTAAGGAGACACGCGCCATCTTCATCGAATCGCCGGTCAATCCCACCTGCCGTGTCCTCGATCTTCGGCCGATCAGCTACATCACGAAGGAGAGCGGCATCGCGCTCGTCGTGGACTCGACCTTCGCGAGTCCGATCAACTTTCGACCACTCGAGCATGGCGCTGACGTCGTCATTCATTCGGCGACCAAGTATCTCAACGGGCATCACGACGTTCTGGGCGGCATGGTGTGCGGTACGGCCTCGTACATCGAGGAAGTGCGGCAGAAGATGATGCTCTGGGGGCAGGCGCCCGATCCCTTCGCCGCTTGGCTGCTCGAGCGCGGCCTCAAGACGCTCGACGTGCGCGTGCGGCGGCACAACGAGAACGCCATGCGCGTCGCCGAATGGTGCGCCGAGCGAAAGGAGATCCGGCGAGTCCATTATTCGGGCCTTCCGGATCATCCGGACCACGCGATCGCCAAAGTGATGCTCGACGGCTTCGGTGGCATGATGGCGATCGAGCTCGCCGG